>JBEKRY010000255.1:0-5986 GCA_049517555.1 Candidatus Sulfotelmatobacter sp.
CGACGCCAAAGGCTTGATCAAAGCCGCCATCCGCGACAACAACCCGTGCATCTTTTTCGAACACAAGTATCTCTACCGCCGCATCAAGGGAGAAGTTCCCTCAGAAGATTACGTAGTCCCCATCGGCAAGGCCAATATCGTCCGCGAGGGACGAGACCTCAGCATCATTACTTATGCGGCGATGGTGCACACTGCCTTGGAAGCCGCCGAGGTTCTAAAGAACGACGGGACCGATATCGAGATCCTCGACCTGCGCACCGTCTCGCCGCTCGACCGCGACGCCATCGCGCAGACCGTGAAGAAGACAAACAAAGTCATCATCCTGCACGAGCACTCTCGCACCGGAGGCCTCGCCGGCGAAATCGCTGCCATCATCAACGAAGAAGCCTTCGACGACCTCGACGGCCCCATCGTCCGCATCACGGGCCTGGATTCAGCGATCCCATTCTCTCCACCGCAGGAAGAACACTACCTGCCCAAGGTGAGCGACGTAGTCCGCGAGGCCCGCAAGCTGAAAGCGTATTGAACCTGCAGGGCTAAGAAGAAAATACGTGGGGACGGCCGCCTCGGCCGTCCAGCTGAGCGCAGCGAGGCCTCGGCGATCTGATCAGAACTAGTTCTGCGGCAACGTTGCCTCGAAACTAGCGCCCTACCCACTTCATCTGCCACAATAGCTACGTGCGGAGGAATTCATGCGTAAATTTATTCTCGGCGTAATCGTTACTCTTCTCGTACTCATTCTCGGCGGACTCGGCTTCGCCGCGCTCGGCCTCATTCCGACCCACGCCAACGTCGCGCCACCCCGCTGGGAGCATCATCTGGCCAACGCCGCCGTCGACGCTTCCATGGAGCGCCACGCTCCTCACGTCACCAATCCCCTGCCGCCCAGTGATCAGAATCTTGAAGATGGCATGAAGCTCTACACCATGAACTGCGCCCTCTGCCACGGAGGCCTCGACCGCAAGCCCTCGCCGCTGGCCACGTCGTTCTATCCCCCGCCTCCCAACTTCATCTCCGATCCCCCCGACGACCCCGAGTGGCACATCTTCTACACCATCCGCACCGGCGTGCGTTACACCGGCATGCCCGCCTGGGACAAAACCCTCACCGAGCCGGACATGTGGAAGATCACCATGCTCCTCTCCCACCTCGACAAACTCCCGCCCAACGTCCAGGAATACTGGAAGACAAACTTCAACGCCGCCCCCGCCGCGGACGACGACAAGAAAGACGAGAAAAAAGTAGGAGCAGAAAAGCACGACCACCACTAAGATTCAAACAGGATTGTTGCTGCAAAGGATTATTGCTGCCGTCGCAACGTGGAAGAGCGGCGCTTCAGCGCCGCGTTAGCCGCCCAACGTGCTTCGGGCTTTAGCCCCAGCCGCTCCCAAACGCTATAATATCCGTTTGTGCCGAGCACCGTTCGGGTCGGCGCGTTTATAGGAAGGAAATCATGCCAACTGACATCATCATGCCCCAGATGGGCGAATCCATCGTTGAGGGCACCATTACTAAATGGCTGAAAAAGCCCGGCGACAAAATCCAACGCGACGAGCCTCTGTTCGAAATCTCCACCGACAAGGTCGACGCCGAAATTCCCGCCCCCGCCTCCGGCATTCTGCAGGAAATCAAAGTCACCGAAGGCACCACCGTGAACGTGAACACAGTCGTTGGAACCATCGCCGTCGACGGCGAGGCCGCCGCCAAGCCCGCCGCCGCACCCGCTCCAGAAAAGAGTTCCGATCCCAAGACAAGTAGCGCCAGTGTTCCGCCGGCTGTCCCGGGCGCGTCTCGCCCAAGCACCCAAGGTCCCACGCCGCCCGTCCCCGCCGTCGACGAAGGCGAAGAAGAAGCCCGCTCCTCCCCGCTAGTCCGCAAGATCGCCCGCGAGCACGGCGTCAGTCTCTCTCAAATCTCCGGCACCGGCCTCGGTGGCCGCATCACCAAACAGGACATTATGTCCTTCATCGAAACCCAGTCATCCGCTCCGGCCGCTCCCGTTCAAGCTCCAGCGCCGGCAGCCAGCACCCCCGCAGCCCCGGCTCCCCGTCCCGCCGCTCCCGCCCCGTTCCCCGGCGACCTCGTCCCCCTCACGAACATGCGCAAGCTCATCGCCAAGCACATGATCGAGTCCCGCCGCACCAGCGCTCACGTGCACTGCATGTACGAGGTCGACTTCACCCGCATCGTGAACCTGCGCGCCAAGCAAAAAGCCGGATTCGAGCAGCGCCACGGCGCCCGGCTCACCTTCATGCCGTTCTTCGTGCGCGCCGCCGTCATGGCCCTGCAGCAGTGGCCCATCATCAACGCCAGTCTCGAAGGCGACAATATCCGATACCACCGCCAGATCAACATGGGGATCGCCGTCGCCCTCGACTGGGGCCTGATCGTCCCCGTCCTCAAAAACGCCGGAGACTTGAACTTCCTCGGCCTGCAGCGCGGCATCACCGACCTCGGCGAGCGCGCCCGCACCAAAAAGCTCAAGCCCGATGACGTCGAAGGTTCCACCTTCACCGTCACCAACCCCGGCCAGTTCGGCGCCGTGTTCGGCTTGCCCATCATCAACCAGCCCAACTCCGCCATCATGGGCGTCGGCGGCATCACCAAGCAGCCCATGGTCATCACCGATCAAGACGGCACCGACTCCATCGCCATCCGTTCCGTCGTTCATCTCACTCTCGGCTACGATCACCGCCTCATCGACGGCGCCGTCGCCGACCAGTTCATGGCCCAGGTAAAAAAGAATCTAGAAACCTGGAGTGAAGAAGTCGGCTGACAAAGAGAAGCCATGCGGGTGGCCCATTCTAGCCGCGTTCTTTGCGGCTAGAGTGGGGACCTTAACGTTTCCCGTTAGGGCGTATTCCCGGCCGCCGCCTGCGCCCCGTTCTTCGCCCAAGTCGACGCATTCAAGCAATCAACCGTCCCATCAATAATCTTCGAAACCCCATTCTTGAATTTGTCCGGATCGACAATCTCCCGCGCCGCCACCGCATCCACCGTAGACAGCGCATTCTCCAGAAACGACATGGCTGCATCCTTTTTTTGCGCCCCCGATTTGCCGCCAAACAGCCCTTCAATCCCGCTCACTAACGCCGGAATAAACGAAATCCCTCGCAACAGCTGATTCAGAAAATTCATAGCCTTCTCCTTGAAAGATTCCTCAGGACCGCACACTTCACTCCCCGAACAGAAAACCGTTCACGATGGATCAACCTTCTTCCACCTCCCCTTCAGTCGGTCAATGACCTGCACGCACTGCTCGGTCGTCATCGATCCCTCGACGCGAACCGCCTCATAAAGTTGGAGCTTCACCAGGAAGGTCTGGCCGGCGCGCGGGCAGCCGTACAAGCTCTGGTCTGCTCCTACGATCTGAGTCTGCGGATGCGAGTATTCAAAGAACCCGGTTTCCACCGGAACCTTATACTGTCCCCCGACGATCACCGGATCCAGCGCGGCCCGACAAGTGATGCAAAACATCCTGTCCGGCAACGCGGCAAAGGTCACGATCTCCCGTTCCGTTTCCAACGCGGCGCTGATGTCATTCATTGCAACCTCCAAAAAGGAGTTAACCATACAGTTCCCATTCTTTGCGACCCCATGAAGTTGGCGGCAGACGGGCTCAACTCTCCCCTGCCGCTTATCCCAGTAAGGCCGGCCAGAATTACGTCAGGCTGGCCAGAATATTGTTAAGCGTTGCCAGGTTAGGATCTGCGCTGTCGGTCTTTCCGGCGATCAGGGTCAGGCAGACCTTCAATTCATTAGCTTTCAGCAGTGCATCCGAAAGCATGCCAGGCATGTCCATCCCATACGTATCCGCGTCCACCAGTGTGTTCGCGGTGGGCGCCGTTAGAGTTTTCAGATTAGTAATGATCGTCGTGCTCGGTGTGCTCATAGCTGTCTCCTTGTTTAGTCGTGAAATGTTTAGTCATGAAATGTTTACTCGTGAAAGGTTGCTCTGAAACGTCTTGCCCTGAAATTTAGTGCGACTTCTCTCGATTCTCCGTAGCGGCTCGCTTGCTCCCAAAGTCGTGCGCCTCAATCATGGCCTTGATCTCCGCCTGGCCACTTTCCAGTTCTCCCAGTTGAACCTCCATCCGTATCCGCCCCTCCGTGTTGGCTGCGGAGATCAGCTCCAGACGCACGACGCGCGCCTTAGTCGTCTCAATCTCGTTGTCTTGTCGGGCCGTGTTGCGCGCTCCTTGAATCACATAGCCCGTGAGTGAAAGCCCGAGCGCTCCCAGCGCGATCAGAGTTCGGCTATCGAACTTCAACAATCGCTGCTCCTTGATGGCTTCCAGTTTGCCGTTCCAGGACTCTTCCAGCGACTCCGTCAGACTCTGCATCTCGGCTAACTTGCCGAGCACTTCCAGCTGAAAATCCTTGGCTGTGTACTGCACTGATGCCGGCCTTTCTCCGCCGGCACGAAATCGCTGCCTGTTCTGCGGATTGTCTTCACTCATAACGGATAATCCACGTGCAACGCCGCCGCATACCGCGAATACTGCGGCGGCGAAGCGTTGTTGTACAGCCGCAGAAAATAATTCTGCGTGCGGGCCAACCGCGACAGGGTGAAGGTCTCCGTACTGAACCGCCCCACCAGATTCGCGTCGTTCGCGATCCCCCATCCGTAGTCGTTTCCGCGAACTTCTATGCCCCAGCCACTGGGCGGAGCCATTCCCGCGTCCACCGACGCTGTCGTCGAAGTCACCGCTGTGATCTCCGCCTCGGTTAGGTTTTCCAGGTAATACACCCCAATCTGCGCAGTCGTAAGTGCCAGTGGCATATCCTGTAATGGAACCACCGTCGCGCTGCTCGAATCCTGATAGGCCAGTGGCGAAGCCAGGTCATTCGCGAACTCAATCGCGTACATCCCGCGATCGTTGGGCAAATCCACCACGTCAATCGTGACCGACCGCACAATCGCGCTGAACACCGCGCTTCGCGATGGCGCGTTCACCGCAACCGCATCCCCCGGAAAAACGTCACTCGCCGCCCCCGGCAGAAAATCACTCCATGTCTGATAAGTCCCCACCCACGCCGGCCCGCCCGCATCGTCCAGAATCGCCAGCGCCGCATTCTCGCAATCGGCCTGCGTCCTCGCGCTTGGAGTTTTCATCGCCTTCACAATCCCCCGCACCCCGTTGTCCGCCCCGTTCTGCAGGCTCGCCACGCTGGCGCTGTTCACCACCTCCGCCACCGCGCGCCCCGATCCGCGATAGCTGGCCACAATCAGCGTATTCAACGCCGGCACATACTCTGGATAGAAATCCAGCGTCGTCGGACTCCCGATCTCGCACTCTCCTCCATCCGACAGCGATCCCACCAATTGCGTCACATAACTTGCGCCCGGCAGCGCAGTCCGTACTTCCGCCAGCGAAATATGTGCCACATACGTGTAAGCAATGCTACATTCCATGCTGCTCGCATTTACCAGGGCGTACGTACAAAATCCCGGCGCGTTCTCAATCACGCCGTCGAAAAGCACCGTCGCAGGCGCCACGCTGGTCGCGGGATTCGTCGGATCAATATCCTGCAACTCGAGCACGAATCTCGCGTCCGCCGCCACCGCCGCTCCACCCCACCCGCTCCCCGAAGGATGCAAAGAAGAATGAAACGTCTCCTCCGATCGATACACTTCCATCGAGTACAAGTAAGTCGTCAACACATATCGATGTCCCGCAGTCGTCGCCACAGCCGGTCCGGTCGCCACTCCGCTAATCAGCGCCTGTATGATCGATCCCGTACCCGACGGCGCAACCTGAAATCCAGCCAGGCATCCCGGCACCGAAACCGCTCCCGCATACAATCCGCCAATCACTCCGGTGGAAGCTGCTGAAAAGCTCACGTACCCATGTTGCAACTCCAGCGCGCCCCCCAGTTCAATCTGGTCGATGAATTCGACCGTCGTCTGTCCGTAATGCCCCGTGCCCCCGCTCACCTCCAGGGTCTGTGCAACCACCGAAACCGCCGACGACGGATCGCTCAC
>JBEKRY010000256.1:0-5920 GCA_049517555.1 Candidatus Sulfotelmatobacter sp.
TCTCGCAAAGAACACGAGAAGAATGGGCACCCGGGCGTTGGTTTTGCCAACGACCAACGACTCACGACTAACGACCAACGACTAGTTTAACCGTTACAATCGGCGCGTGAATCTGCATCGATGAATCTGGATGACACTATCGTCGCCATTGCGACTCCGCCAGGGCGCGGGGGGATTGGCGTGGTGCGGCTGGCCGGGGCGCGGGCGCTTGAGATTGCGGCGCCGATGCTGCGGCTGAAACACGGCCTGGAGCCGGGGCGTGCGGTCTTTGCGGAGCTCATCGAACCATATGGAGCACCATGTGGAGTGTCCGACCCACATGAAGGTGCTCAGCGCATCGACGAAGTCGTCGTCACTTATTTTGCGCGGCCGCATTCCTATACTACCGACGACATTGTGGAGATTTCGGCGCATGGGTCGCCGGTGGTGTTGCGGCATATTGTGGAGCTTTGTGTGGCGGCGGGGGCGCGGCTGGCGGAGCCGGGAGAGTTCACCATGCGGGCGTTTCTGAACGGTCGCATCGATCTGACGCAGGCTGAGGCGGTGCGCGACCTGATCGACTCGCAGACTTTGTATCAGGCGAAGGTGGCGGCGCAGCAGTTGGAGGGAGCGCTGTCGCGGCGGCTGCAGCCCATCAAGAAAAAATTGGTGGAACTGATTGCTGTACTCGAGGCGGGGATTGATTTTGCGGAAGACGATGTGTCGGTGATGGCGGATGCGGCGATTCTCGAGCACATCGCTGCCGTGCGCGCACCACTTGAGCAACTCAGCGCGTCGTTCGCTTACGGAAAGATTGTGCATGAAGGCTTGACGCTGGCGATTGTGGGGCGTCCGAATGTGGGCAAGTCGAGTTTGTTCAACCGGCTGGTCGAACGCGAGCGTGCCATCGTGACGGCGACTCCGGGGACGACGCGTGATCTGGTGAGCGAGACGGTGGCGATTGGGGGGATTCCGGTCAAACTCGTCGATACTGCCGGCATTCGCGATGCGCTTGATGAAGCGGAGTCGCGGGGGATTCAGAAATCGATGGAAGCGCTGGCGGACGCCGACCTGGTTCTGGTGGTGCTGGATTCGTCGCAGGGAGAAACGGAGGACGATGCGGATTTGCTGGGGCTGGCGGAGAACCGGCCGGTGATTGTGGTTGCGAATAAATCCGATCTGAGGGCGGAGAAAATCCCCACTCCTCGCCCAGTACGCGAGAAATGCGGCACCCAAGATTTTATTTCCACGTCCGCGGTAACCGGAGATGGGATTGCGGAGCTGCGTGCGGAGATTTTCCGGCACATTGGCGGCGAGGCAGGAACGCAGGCGGAATCGGGCTTTCTGACCAACGTTCGACATCAGGGATTGATCGAGGACTCGCTGGTTGGCCTGGATGCAGCGAAGAATGCCGTCGCCGGGAAAGTGCCGCACGAGATGCTGCTGCTCGATCTTTATAGCGCGCTGCGACCGCTGGACGCGATCACGGGAGCGACCACGACCGACGATATTTTGAATTTGATCTTCAGCACGTTCTGCATCGGAAAGTAGATGTCACTTCGACAGGGCGGCCAGAGCGCCGCGGAAGATTGCATCGAAGGATCCAGTCTTGCCATTTTTCGTAACGCCGGCCAACGCTTTTTCTGCGGCGGCACGCTGATATCCCAGATTCAACAACGCCGAGAGCACGTCTTCTTCCGTTGCGTTCAAGGTGGGAACCGCGGGGGTCGAGGTTGGTCCGACTTGCGGCAGCTTATCGCGCAATTCGAGCACCATGCGCTCGGCCGTTTTCTTGCCGATGCCGGGGATGCGGGTGAGGCGGGCGATGTCGTTGCCGCGAATTGCGCCGACCATTTCGTCGGCGGCCATACCGCTCAGGATGGTGATGGCTAGCTTGGGGCCGATGCCGCTCACCGTGATCAACTTCTCGAACAGCAGTTTTTCCGAGGGGCGGAGGAATCCGTAGAGCGCGATCTGGTCTTCGCGGACGTGGGTGTGGATGTGCAGGGCGACGTCGGCGCCGAGCGCGGGGAGGTCGGAGAACGTGGGCACGCTGATAGTCACGTCATAGCCGACGCCGGCCGTTTCGACGATGGCCTGGTTCGGATGCTTGGCGAGCAGCTTTCCGTGCAGATGGGCGATCATATTTGGAAAAACCTACTTCGAGCATTGTAGGTCAGACAGCGTGGCTTGGAGGACTCTAGATTGCGGCGGCCTGGTCGCGGCGGCGGGCCTGGATTTCGATGAAAACGTTCACCAGCGAGACCGCCGCCGGTGTGACGCCTGGAATGCGTGAGGCTTGGCCGATGGTACGGGGACGCACGTGGGTGAGTTTTTCCTGCATCTCGCGGGAGAGGCCGCTGACCGTGCAGTAGTCGAACCAGTCGGGGATGGAGTGTTGCTCGGATTTTTTCAGGCGCTCCATGGCGCGCTGCTGCTGCAGGAGATAGCCCTCGTATTTGATTTCGGTTTCGATGGATTTGAGTTCGTTTCGTACTTCCGAGGAAAGCTTTACCACAGAGGACACTGAGGACACAGAGGAGGGTCTTGCGAAGAACTCTGGGGCGAGATTTCTCAGGACTGGGGCTAGGTGTTCGATGGTGATTTCGGGCCGCTTCAGGAGTTGGGCGAGCGGTTGACCGGCCGCGGATCCCCAACTGCTGCCGGGCAGAACAGCAGGTCCCTCGACTGCGTTCGGCCTCGCCTCACTCCGCTCGGGATGACAATTTGTTTGGAGATCGACGACTTGCTCCAGCATAGCGCCGGTAAGCTTGGCGGTTTCCAGCAATTTCTTCATCTTTCCGAGGCGTTCTTGCTTGGCTTGAAAGTCTGCCCAGGCACTATCTGCGATTAGCCCTACGCGGCGGCCGTGCGGAGTGAGGCGGCGGTCGGCGTTGTCGATGCGCAGGTGCAGGCGGAACTCGGCGCGCGAGGTGAACATGCGGTAGGGCTCGTTCGTCCCCTTGGAAATCAGATCGTCGATCAGGATCGCGGTGTAGGCTTCGGTGCGGTCGAGGATCAGCGGCGGCTCGTCCTTTACCTGTAGAGCCGCGTTGATGCCGGCCATCAGTCCCTGGCAGGCGGCTTCTTCGTAGCCGGAGGTGCCGTTGATCTGTCCGCCGAGGAACAGGCCGGTAATCTTGCGAGTTTCGAGCGTGCGTTCGAGTTCGGTAGGATCGATGGAGTCGTATTCAATGGCGTAACCGGGGCGCAGCATATCGGCGTTTTCGAGGCCGGGGATCGACTTCAAAATCTCGAGCTGCACTTCTACCGGCAGGGAAGTGCTCATGCCGTTGACGTAGATTTCATGCGTGTTCAGGCCTTCGGGTTCGAGGAAGAGCTGGTGCATTTCCTTGTCGGGAAACTTGACGATCTTGTCTTCGATCGAGGGGCAGTAGCGCGGGCCGATCGACTGGATCTGGCCGCTGTACATGGGCGAGCGGTGCACATTTTCGCGGATGATGCGGTGCGTCTCCGGCGTGGTGTAGGCGATGTAGCAGGGAACCTGTGAGTCGTGGTGCGCGACCCGCTTCGTGCGGAAGCTGAAGGGTGTGGGATCGGCATCGCCGGGTTGAGCGGCGAAGCGCGACCAGTCGATGGTGCGTCCGTCGAGGCGCGGCGGAGTGCCGGTCTTGAGGCGGCATCCGCGCAGGCCGAGCTTCTTCAAGGCCTCGCCGAGCAGGACTGCGTTGGGCTCGCCGGAACGTCCGGCGGGATATTGCTGTTCGCCGCAGTGGATGAGGCCGTTGAGGAAAGTTCCAGTGGTGATGATGACGGCGGACGCGCCGACGGTGCGTCCGTCGCGGAGGCGAATGCCGAGGACGCGGCGGCGGTCGTTGGCAACGCGGTCGTTGGTCGCTGGTCGTTGGTCGTTGGCGAAATCGGTAGTGTCGTGGTCTTCGGCGAACGACGAACGACCAACGACCAACGACGGTTCCAAGATCAGATCCGCGACTTCCGCTTGCTTGATTTTGAGATTGGGTTGCGAGTCCAGAACTTCGCGCATCTTGAGGCGGTAGGCTTGCTTGTCGCATTGGGCGCGTGGCGACCACACGGCGGGGCCTCGCGAAGTATTCAGCAGGCGGAACTGGATGCCAACCGCGTCGGTGATTTCGCCCATGATGCCGCCGAGGGCGTCGACCTCGCGGACCAGGTGGCCTTTGGCGATGCCGCCGATGGCCGGGTTGCATGACATCTGCGCGATCAGGTCGACGTTGAGGGTATAGAGCGCCGTCTTCAGGCCCATGCGTGCGGCGGCCATGGCGGCTTCGCATCCAGCATGGCCGGCGCCGACCACGACTACGTCGAATTGTTCGGTGAAGGGCATCGAGGAACAGTTTCCAGTTTCCTGCCATTCATTCTAACAACTTAGCGGCATGGGTGAATTCCTGAGAGTGTTCTCATCCGGCTCTCCATTGAAGTCTGCTGCGATTTCTGCCGACAAGCTCTACGAGAGGCCATTATGTCGAGCGCTGACTTCGTTAAGAAGATGCAGGTTTCCATGAAGGAGCAACAGGACCGTGAAGAAACGGCCGTAAGAGACACGCTCCACGATGCCAAAGTAGCGGAAACCGGCGGCCCTGAGAAATGGCTTGCGCTGAAGACTCTGGTCGCACAATCCGCGAGCGAGATCAATCGAGGATTGGCGTCCGATGTGGGGCTGGCTTATTCCGAGGGAGGGCTGGATAGCTTCACGCTCCTGAATCGCGCATCGGACCGATCGGTGCAGGCGAGTTTTGACTCCACGAACGGGGTCATTTCGTGCCACGGAGGCACGAACGGCAATTTTCAGCCGCATGTGGAGGGAAACGAACTCGCGTATTCCTGGCAGAATGACGCCCCGTCGAACGCGCTCCCAGCCGGCGTCGGTTTCATCGGAACTGTCATCACGGTCGAGAAGATGAGTGAACTTCTGGTCTCCTCGGTCATCAGCCTGTAAGACAATGGAGATTACATAGCTCCTTGAAACGGCAATGGGAGCGACAGTTTCTCGTTTCTAGTCTCGGCTCTCACCCCTGCCGAGTGCCTCCAAGACGGGAAACCAGAAACTAGAAACCAGCGCTCCTGTGATCTGCTAGTGGGAAAGCCGCCGACTACCTGTGATCCCCATCACTTGCCGACCTGGGTGCTCGACCGTATAGTAGTGGGTCATACCCGAACCGTCATACCGGAAACTGGAGGCCATCATGAATACCACACAGTTTTTCGAGCAATTGGAGGCATCGATCGCGAAGTACGATCTGCTGTGCCATCCGTTCTATAAGGCTTGGTCGGCGGGCGAGCTGACGCGCGACGATCTGCGCGAGTATGCGCAGGATTACTACCATCACGTGGAAGCGTTCCCCTCTTATCTGGCGGCTCTGGGCATGCGGCTGGACGAAGGCGAACTGCGTCGGGCGGTGCTGGCCAACATGTGCGACGAGAAGGGCGTGGACGGGCGGCCGGGGCGGGATTCGGTTCCACATTCTGATCTGTGGCTGGATTTCGCGGAAGGCATGGGATCGAGCCGCAATCTGGAGGGGCATAATCCGGTGCCCGAGATTCGGGAACTCGTTCGGCACTTTCATCAGGTAGCCAGTGAGGGCACGGCGGAGGATGCGCTGGCGGCTTTCTACGCTTATGAGTCGCAAGTGCCGCGCGTCGCGAAAGAGAAGGAGCGCGGTTTACGAGAAATGTACGGCGCGGACGACAAGACCTGCGGCTACTTCTCGCTGCATGCCACGGCGGACGTCTACCATTCCAACGTGTGGCGCAAACAGTTGGAGAAGCGAATCGAGGCCAACCCCGAGACTGCGGACGCGGCGTTGGACGCAGCGGAGAACTCCGCGCGGATGCTGTGGAAGGCGCTGGATGGAATCAACGCCCGGCGGATGGCAGTGGCGGCGTAGGTCTTGCGTTGGCGTCTACGGCGATCTTGTCGGTTGATCTCGCGTACAAGCGC
>JBEKRY010000257.1:0-10449 GCA_049517555.1 Candidatus Sulfotelmatobacter sp.
TGCTACCCCAGAGCGCGTTGCTGCCCCAGAGGGCATTGCTGGCCGAAACCGAGCTGCTCGCCGAAACGTTCGCCGAACCGGTGCCGGCAACGAACTGCGAAGTTCCCCAGACTGACGCGTTCGACCAGGTGGCGGAAGTATTCCACACGGCGGAGGGATTGTCGGTAAGGTACACGTTGTTGGTGCTTGAATTGAAGGTGGCAATCGGCGACATCGCCGTTCCGGCCGCAATGGCAGTGCTGTTCAGCGCGGCTTCCACGTCCACATAGCCCGCGCCAACCGTGAAGACGTCATATTGATCGCTGTATGTTATCCCGGTCGTGGGATCGGTTGTGCTGCTCGATTCCGGGAAGGTCTTGTAAGCCGTCAACATCAGCCGCGCTTTGACTTGATCGGGATTGAGACCCGGACTCTTTTGCAGCAGGTCGGCCACGACTCCGCTGACGATGCCCGTCGCCATGCTGG
The DNA here is from genome assembly GCA_049517555.1 of Candidatus Sulfotelmatobacter sp. Taxonomy (GTDB): domain Bacteria; phylum Acidobacteriota; class Terriglobia; order Terriglobales; family Acidobacteriaceae; genus Sulfotelmatobacter. The sequence goes on from JBEKRY010000257.1 coordinate 466, forward strand.
TTCCACTCAGCGTGAAATAGCTGGAAGAAGATGCGCTGCTGCCCCCGCTGACGTAATAGTTGTAAGGCACCTGGTTGCCGGGATAGTCGTTATAAAGCGTGGAATTCGGCGCCTCCAGCGAGGTCAGCAGGTTGCCGGGAGCGACGATGTCGGGCTTCACGATTGCGTCCACCACAGTCGGACCTTTCGAGCTGTAGCTGGCGATCAGGTCATCCGTGCGGGTGGGCGTGCCCATGGGCTTCATGGCGCCCACGGTAATCACATACGGGTCATTGCCGGGCGAGGTAACCGTCGCGTAGCCATCCGTGGGTTGATAGCGCCCGTTATTTCCGGCCGCCACTACAACGACAATGCCAGCCTTCCAGGCCTTTTCGACCGCCTGGCACAGAGGGTCGAGCGTGTAAGTCTCATATACCGCGCGGCCCAGCGACAGATTGATCACACGAATGTTGTAGCGCGATTTCAGGGTGATGGCTTCGTTGATCGCAGCGATCACGAGACTGTCGGTTCCAGCGCCATTCTGATCGAGCACGCGCAGGTTGACGATGCTCGCGCCCGGCGCAATCCCTTTGAAAGTCTTGGTGTAGAACAGACCCGTGGAACTCAGGCCATCGCCCGCAATCAGGCCTGCGACATGAGTGCCGTGTCCGTATTGGTCACTGGCAGAGGAGTTTCCCGGCACGAACGACTGCTGATACACCACTCGTGACAGCGGAAGAATGCCGAGATCGAGATCCGGATGATTGCTCACGCCGCTATCGATCAGAGCTATGCCCACGCCGGCGCCGGTGTAGCCCGACTCCCAGGCAAACGGTGCGTTCACTGCCACGGCGGCATTGCTGAGCGACGGCGTCAACGGCCGGTCGGTGCTGATGTATACGACATTCGATTGATGCGAGAGGTTCTGGATGCTGTTGCCATCGAGCAGAGCGACCACGCCGTTAATCAGCGGCAATTGTCCAAGAATCGTGCCGGTCAGGTTCGTAACGTCACTTACCACGCAGCCCACCAGGCTGAGCAGTCCGCCGCAGTTCGCCTGCGTCGCGGGCGGCGTCGCCCCGGGCGCATATTGCACGATGACCTGCACGGGCGTGGTCGACGTATAGCCTTGCAGTTCGGGCGAGAGTTTCGAGCTGTCGACCTGGTTGTTGGCTTGGGCCGCCGTCAGAGTCGACGTGACGATTATCAGCAAAAGCAATAGCTTCTTCATTTTCCCCCACTCAAGAAGCGCCCGCAGGCGCGTAACTCACCCCAAGTGACCTTTACCTGTGCAGGTCCAGGCCCAAAGTCGTGAACAATGTGCCTTATTTATCAGTCAGTTAGAGGGAGGTCGCCGTGGGACTGAGCGGACAGTTTGTCCCGCGCCCGGACTATGGGACAGGTTGTCCCAGCCAGGAGATCAGATCGGCCGATTCGACTCGCGGAAACCATGGTAACCAAAGGGACTGTTTTTGGGCGGACAGGCTCCCGCAGTTCATCGAAAATTTAGGTACCTATCATGTCTTGGGTTCGGTCCATTGGCGCACGTGGGTTCATCGCTAGCATGGCTGTGGCGGCGTGCATCTGCTTTGGGCTGGCGTTTTCGCATTGGCAATCGAGCGATCCGCTCAAGTTCACCTGTTACCTGATTGCGGCACTGCTGGCTTCGTCGCTCAAGGTGAGTTTGCCCGGTATCGAGGGCACGTTGTCAGTGAACTTCTTGTTCACGCTGCTGGGAATCCTGGAACTGAGTTTGCCCGAGACTCTGGTGATCGGACTGGCCAGCACGCTGGCGCAGTTTTACTGGAAGCCGGCGCGGCAACTGAAGCTGGTGCAACTGATATTCAATCTGTCGCAGGTCACGGTTTCGAGCGCGGTAGCTTACGGTTCTTACCAACTGGTTGTGATTTATGTGTTGCACGCTCCCGGACCGCTCGCGCTGCTGGTGGCCGCGGTCACGCACTTCGCCTGCAATACGGCGGCGATGTCGACCATCATCGGCCTGACGGAAGATAAGCCCATTGCAAAAGTGTGGACCGCGAGTTATCTGTGGTCGTTCCCGTACTACATGGTGGGAGCCGCGGCGGCGGGACTGGTTCATTTCCTGAACCGGCATATCGGATGGCAGTCGTCGCTGCTGATTCTGCCGCCCATTTACCTGATGTACCGGTCGTATCGTTTGTATCTCGGGAAGCTGGAGACCGAGAAGCAGCACGCCGAGCAGGTTTCGAGTCTGCACCTGCGAACCATCGAAGCACTCGCGCTGGCCATTGAAGCCAAAGATGAAACCACCGGCGAACATCTGCAGCGAGTTCGTGTATATGCCATGGAACTGGCGAAGGAATTGGGATTGACCGAGGACGAAACCGAGGCGCTGAAGGCGGCATCGGTGCTGCACGACATTGGAAAGCTGGCCGTGCCCGAGCACATTATTTCGAAGCCGGGGAAATTGACGCCGGAAGAATTCGAGAAGATGAAAATCCATCCCATCGTCGGGGCGGAAATTCTGGAACAAGTCGATTTTCCGTATCCGGTGGTGCCGATCGTGCGCGCGCACCACGAAAAATGGGATGGCAGCGGTTATCCGAACGGACTGGCCGGGGAAGAAATTCCGATTGGTGCACGCATTCTGGCAGCGGTCGATTGCCTGGATGCGCTGGCCTCGGATCGGCAATATCGCAAGGCACTGCCGCTGGACGAAGCCATGGCCAAGGTGGTGGCGGATTCAGGCAAGAGCTTTGATCCGAAAGTAGTGGCGATTCTCCACCGGCGTTACATTGAACTGGAGAAACTGGCCAACCAGCAGCCGCTGCAGGCTCCGCCAAAATTGTCGACGGACATTAAAGTTGAGCGTGGTCTGGCACCGGCGGCGGGATTCGCCGAGGCGGCTGAACCAGCTGCGGGTGCAACGGCGCCGCACGCGGGCTCGACTGAGTTGATCTCGGCGGCGCGGCGGCAAGGTCAGGAAATTGTCGACCTCAGCCGGCAGACCGGCTCTTGCCTGAGCGCGGCGGATCTTCTTTCTCTGCTGGCAGTGCGGTTGAAACGCCTGGTGCCCCACGCGTCGATGGCGGTGTACTTACCCAAGAACGGCTTCCTCGCGGCGGAGTTTGTGAGCGGCGAAAACTTCCGCTTGTTCTCTTCGCTGAGAATTCCGGATGGCGAAGGCCTCTCAGGATGGGTCGCGCAGAATCATAAGGCAATCTTGAACGGTAATCCGTCGGTCGAGCCGGGGTACCTGAACGATCCTACGAAATACAGCACGCTGCGTTCAGCGCTGGCCGTGCCTCTCGAAGGAACTGCAGGAGTGGCGGCAGTGCTGGCACTGTATCGTGCCGATCAGGATGCATTCACGGCTGACGACCTGCGTGTAGTGGAGGCGATCGGCGCGGGCCTGGGAGTTGCCATCGAGAACGCTGCTAAGCCGAAGTCTTCGGCAATCAGCGCAGCATCGGGACGCTAGACTCTACAAAATTGATTTATGTCCCGGGCGTCGCAGCTCCCAAGACGCGAGTTCTTCCGGTGGGAGAGGCTCGAAAAATTCTGGTCCAACCACCAGTTTACCCTTCAAAATGCCGAGTTTTCGACGGCCCTTGCGTCCTGCGACCGGAACTAACCGGACCAACTGATCTTTGCCACGCCCAATGATGATCTCCTCTCCCAAGCATGCTTTTTGAATGAGCCGGGAAAGTTTGGCCTTAGCTTCGCGGATGCCGATGGTTTTCATTGCGGTCCGCCAATCATAGCTTGGCCGCCGATAATCTTCACTTAACAATCTCTCAGCTAGCGCCAGCTTACTCCAACTCGAAGCTCACCCACTGCAACCCGCCATCGCGCTCGACCTGAAGCACGACCGCGTCTCCACTCTTCAGCGCTGTCACCGCCGCGCGCAGAGTATCCATCGAATCAATGGACGTGGTGTTGAGCTGGTGGATAAGATCGCCCGCCTGCAGGCCGGTGTCAGGCATGATCAGGTCGGCGGCCCGGCCCACCACGACAACTCCAGAAGGGATTCGGAGATCGCCCAGGCGAGAGCGCAAATCGGGAGTGAGATCGATGGCCAAAACTCCCAGGCGTGGAATCAGACTATTCTCGGGGTTGACCGCATCGAGAAGTTCGTCCATGTGATCGTGCTGTTCAATCGCCGGGATGTAGAGCGTCTTCTTTTCCGTGCCGCGGAGGACCTCCAGCTTCACCACCTGATCAAGACGGTGCAGGTACAGAGCAGACGAAAGCGACGGCAGGGTTTCGATGCGCCGGTCATCGGCAGTGAGAATAATGTCCTGAACCTTCAGGCCGGCGGCAGCGGATGGGCCGCCCGGTTTCACGTCGTCCACGATCACGCCCCAACGCTGCGAAAGATGGAGACCCTCCGCCAGCGTCGGCGTAATCTCCTGCGCTCCGGCGCCGATTTCGACGTGATGCACGTGGCCGTATCTGCGCAAGCTGTGATAAACAAAATCGACGACGCGCGCCGGAATGGCGAAGCCCAACCCTTCACTGCCTCCGCCTTCCGACAGAATGAAGGTGTTGATCCCCAGCACGGTACCGTTCATATCCACCAGCGGGCCGCCGCTGTTGCCGGGATTGATGGGAGCGTCGGTCTGCAGATAAGTGAGCGCCTTGCTGGGGTCGGGCTGGCGCGCCAGTGCGCTCACCACGCCCATGGTGACCGAGTTCTGCAGACCCTCCGGGCTGCCGATAGCGAACACGAGCTGGCCGACACGAGGCCGCTGCGGGCTGACGAGGGGAAGCGTCGGCAGATCCGTCTCCTCGATCTTGAGCAGAGCGAGATCGGTTTCCTTGTGCTGGCCGATGAGTTTCGCCTCCAGGATGCGGCGCTTTCCGACCGGCACCTGGCCGTCTCCCATGGGCAGCGGCAGGGCGACGCGAATGCGTTGAGCGCCTTCCACCACGTGCGCGTTGGTGATGATGTAGCCGGTTGAGTCCACGATTACTCCCGACCCGACTGCGTGCTGGCGAACGATAAAGGCAGTCTGCGACCGGTCATCCTCCCGTTCGCGGAGCGGCCCGTACCCCGTGACGAGAATCTGCACTACTGCGGGAGAAACCCTGGCAGCCAGGCTTTCCAGGGCACTGTTGAGCTGCACGAGAACGTTCGGAGGCTCGGCAGCCTTGGCGTCGGCTACGCCGGGGCCGGCTTTCTTCTGCACGGGATCTTGAACGGATTGAACGGCCGGCTTTTGGGAGGTTTGAGCCCATGCCCCCGGCAGGGCGACGCAGAGAAATGTGAAGCCTACGATCATGCAAACGAGACGGCGGAGAGTCCGCCCTGTGGCCTTCTGCGTAGCCTGGGATGATTTCGCCATAGGAATACCGCTCCTGAACATCAGATCGAAAAACGCATTATTTAGGACGCCTCGGGAAAGCCCTCTACAGCCAGGGGGAACCTAGTTGCTACCGTTAACGAATGGGTTATCAGGCTTTTACGCGGGTGCCTTTCGTGATATAACCGCCCCTGAGCACAAAAGCGGGCCTGCGCCCCGCCAGGAGCACGGTTTGACGATGTTGGCCCGATTCGCAGACGAGAAGCAGACAACAGGCCAGCCTAGAGGAGGCACTGTGGGCGAAGAAGCACGGACCGGGAAACGGTTCCCGCTGGAATTGCCGATCAAGATACATCAGGGCGAAACTGGCGGAGACGCCAAAGGAATAACCGGGAATCTGAGCGCGGCTGGAGTGTACATACGCGCCGATTCCTCGATGGAGATTGGTTCGCCCGTGGAATTTGAAATCACGCTGCCCCCGGAGATGACGGGCGGTCAGGAAAATGTGACCATCCAGTGCAAGGGCCGGGTGGTGCGCTCCGACGAAACTGGCGAAGGCGGCGAAGGCCGTGGCGTGGCCTGCGTGATCGACTCCTACGAGTTCGTGAGGAACTCTTAAATGTATCTTCCTCTTTGTCCTCCGTGGTTAAAAGATTTTGAACCACAGAGGACGCAGGGGACACAGAGGTTTAAACGCTGAACGTAGTGCAGTGGACTTTCTTGGAGCGTTAACAACATGCTCAAACTGATATTGGCCGATAACCAGGCAATCTTCCGGGCGGGCATCGCCAAAGTGCTGGCCGTGGAAGATGAGATGCGCATTGTGGCCCAGGCCCAGACGCCTGAGCAGATGTTCATGGCACTCGACAAGTTCCGCGCCGCGGTGCTGGTGGCGGCAGCCGGATTCCACAATGACTTTGCCGCGATCGTGCTGGCGGCCAACAAGGCGAAGACGCGCGTGATCGTGCTGGCCGACACCGGCGAGAGCGCGCAGCGCCACATGTCGAACGGCGCGCATGGCGTGGTCTATCGCAACGTGACCAGCGCGGCGCTGGTCGACTGCGTGCGCAAAGTGGCGCGCGGCGAAACCTGGGTGCAGGACGTCGCCGTGCCCAGCGAACTTACCGAAAACGATATGGTCGGGCTGCGCGTGCGCGACCGCCTGACCGCAAAAGAACTCCGCATTGTGGCCTTGATTGTTCAGGGGTATAAAAATAAAGAAATCGCCACGCAACTCGGGACGACCGAGCAGGTTATCAAGAACTACCTGCGCAACGTATATGACAAAATTGGCGTTTCCGACCGGCTGGAGCTGGCGCTGTTCACCATCCACCACCGCATTCTGAACGAGGCAGCGGCTGCAACGACCACGGGCGCGGTGCCGCAACCGCCCGCGGGGGTCGCGCAGTAAACTTCAAGCGTTTGGAAATCAGGCCGCCTGCGGGCGGCCTTTTTGTTTCCAAGCTAAGAGTCTCCGAGCTAAAAAAGAATGTCATCCTGAGGACGGCGGTAGCCGTCCGAGGGATCTTACGGCGATCAGAAAACGGCAACGCGGTCGATAGAAGTCGCAAGAGTACGCGCCTCTGAGTCGCCCTTCATCATCTCGCTGGCTTCGGGCCATTGCCCGGCTACACCGATAGAAATTTGATCCTGAAGCCCCCAATTCAGCGTAAAATCTGCCCGTGCCTTACCCACTGGAAGTAATTCTGTTCGCGCTTCTTTCCGCGCTCGGATTGGCCACTCTTCACTATCAGTTGCGCAAGACCGCAAAGAAATTCTCCCCGGTCATCGCCCATTGTTTAGTCCGCCCGATTCTGACGGCCTATTACCGTTACGGAGTCAGCAAACCAGGCCTGTCGAAATCAAACTGACTCACGAACAGCGCACCGAATCACTCTGCCGGAGCATCTACTGCTGATATGGAATTCCGACAGCTTGGCCGATCTGGTTTGAAGGTTCCGGTGCTGAGTTTCGGCACGGGCACATTTGGCGGTGGCACCGAGTTCTTCAAAGCCTGGGGTGCGAGCGATGTTGCCGAAGCGACACGCCTGGTGGACATCTGCCTCGACGCGGGCGTGAATCTATTCGATACCGCGGATGTTTACTCCAACGGACTTTCCGAGACCATTCTGGGGAAGGCGATCGCCGGACGTCGCGACAAAGTTCTAATCTCGACCAAGGCGACATTCAAGATGGGGCCCGGGCCGAACGATCTGGGATCGTCGCGCCATCATTTGATCCCGTCCTGCGAAGCCAGTCTGCGCCGGCTGGGCACCGACTACATCGATATTTATCATCTGCACGGCTTCGACGCGCTTACGCCGGTCGAAGAAGTTCTGAGCACGCTGAATACTCTAGTGACCAGCGGGAAGGTGCGCTACATCGCCTGCTCGAATTTTTCCGGCTGGCACCTGATGAAGTCGTTGTCCGCCTCGGATCGCTATGGCTGGGCGCGCCACGTCGGCCACCAGGTCTATTACTCGCTGATCGGCCGGGAGTACGAATGGGAACTCATGCCGTTGGGCCTCGATCAGGGCGTGGGCGCGCTGGTCTGGAGTCCGCTGGGATGGGGACGGCTCACCGGCAAGATCCGTCGTGGCCAGCCACTGCCAGCGCAGAGCCGGCTGCACAAAACCGGCGACTTGGGCCCGCAGGTTTCGAACGAGCATCTGTACAAAGTTGTCGATGCGCTGGATGAAGTTGCCAAAGAGACGGGAAAAACAGTGCCGCAGGTGGCGCTGAACTGGCTGTTGCAGCGGCCCACAATTTCAACCGTGATTTTTGGCGCGCGCAATGAAGAACAGCTGCGCCAGAATCTGGATGCCGCAGGATGGAATCTTACAGCGGAGCAGGTCGCCAAACTCGACCGCGCCAGCGACGTGCCCCCGATTTATCCCTACTGGCATCAGCGGCAGTTTACGGAGCGGAATCCGTTGCCGATTCCATCCACCGAGAAGGCCTAGCCCCATTGATTGACTGAAAGCTACTGAAAACCAACGAGGGAAACATGTCGCGCGTATTCATCACAGGTTCTTCCGACGGACTGGGTCAAATGGCCGCGCGCCTGCTGATCGAGCAAGGGCATAGCGTCGTGCTGCATGCGCGCAACCAGCAGCGCGGGCAGGAAGCGCTGGCGGCCGTTCCTGGCGCCGAAACGGTAGTCATCGGCGATTTGACGAGCATTGCTCAAACCCGAAAAGTAGCGGAACAGGTGAACGCGCTTGGAGCCTTCGACGCGGTGATCCACAACGCGGGAATTGGGTACCGGGAGCCGCGGCGCGTTGCGACCGAGGATGGATTGCCGCATCTATTCGCCGTGAATACACTCGCGCCCTACATCCTGACGGCTCTGATCAACCGGCCGAAACGCCTGGTCTACCTGAGTTCCGGCCTGCACCGGGGCGGCGATGTCAGCTTGCAGGATCTCACTTGGGAGCATCGCGAGTGGCAAGGGCAGCAGGCTTACTCTGACACCAAGCTGCATGATGTTCTGCTGGCGTTCGCGGTGGCGCGTCACTGGCCCAACGTTTTCTCGAATGCCGTGGAGCCCGGCTGGGTGGCCACGAAAATGGGCGGCCCGGGAGCGACCGATGACCTCGATGCCGGACATCGCACGCAAGTTTGGCTGGCAGTGAGTGACGATCCGGCCGCCATGATCACCGGCGAGTACTTCTATCACCTGCGGCCTCGCACGCCGATAGCGGCCACCCGCGACCTCGAGAAGCAGGAGGCGTTGCTGGCCGCCTGCAAACGCCTGTCGGGCGTAGATTTGCCGAACTGATCCGGCCCGCGATCGCGGCCTGATGATCTTCTATATTTTCTCGCCGACAACCTTGGCCTGCGTGAACAAGTACAAATAATCCGGGCCGCCGGATTTGGAATCGGTGCCCGACATATTGAAGCCGCCAAAGGGATGCGCGCCGACCATCGCGCCCGTGCACTTGCGGTTGATATACAGGTTGCCGACGTGGAATTCGCGGATGGCGCGGTCGATCTTATCCTGTGACTTCGTGTAGACGGCGCCGGTCAGGCCGAATTCGGTGTCGTTGGCGATTTCAAGCGCGTGATCGAAGCCGTGAGCTTTGATAACCGCGAGCACCGGGCCGAAGATTTCTTCCTGTTCCAGCTTCGATTTCGGCGGAATGTCGGCAAACACTGTGGGCTGGATGAAATAGCCTTCGCCCATTTCGGTGACGCGTTCGCCGCCGGTGAGGAGGTGCCCGTCTTTCTTGCCCTGGGCGATATATTCGAGAATCGTATTCATCGAGCCTTCGTTGATCACCGCACCCATGGCGGCGTTTTCCGTGACATCGCCGACCTGAATCTTTTCGACTCGGGCTTTGAGCTGCTCAAGAAATTTATCGTAAACGCGCTCGTCGACGATGGCGCGCGAGCAGGCTGAACATTTTTGTCCCTGAAACCCAAACGCCGCTTGTGCGACGCCTTCGACGGCGGAGTCGATTTTGTTGATGTGCAGTCCAACTTCGCGCGAGCCGGTGAAAGCGATGTAGCGCGTTTTAGGATGCGACACGACGGCATCGCCGAAGCTGGCGCCAGCGCCGGGGCAGAAATTCACCACGCCCTCGGGCATGCCGCATTCCTCAAGCAGGTCAAAAAACTTCGCCGCGATCGTGGGCGAGTCGCTCGACGGCTTCAGAATCACCGTGTTGCCGCTGACAATTGATGCCAGCGTCATCCCAGCCATGATCGCGCAGGG
>JBEKRY010000258.1:0-5794 GCA_049517555.1 Candidatus Sulfotelmatobacter sp.
GCTCTCCTGCGAGCGCTGGCTTGCCCGGCGGACCGAACACAATTGTCGTCGGCGTCTGGATGTTGCAGCCCGGAGAAGAGAACGTGGTTGGTAAACGCCTGCAGGAAGTTTTGAAAGGGGCGACAGCCTAGAACTGGGCGAGAACAGTCTTCATTGCAAGGACCGGCCTGCCCTCACTTCACGAGCTTCAGAATGCCAAAGCGTTCCGGAACATGGAAGCTGTCGCGCATCGGCGCTCGCCAGGCAATGTAGTGCCGACCGGAGGCCGGTCCCTGACAACGAAAGAGATTGATTCGCAGAGTATTGCCGGCGGCCGCCGGGCGACTGTCGATTGCAGCATACGGAATTCGCATCGCGCCATACCACACGTGAGCAGTCTTATCGATTCTCGATGAGACCTCGAAATTCGAATTCCATTTCCAACCGCTGGCATCCTGTTGGCGATCGAGCTGTTGGCGATCGAGATCGATATCCAGATCGACCCACTCTCCTTGTGGCGAAATCTCGAATTCCTTGTACCGTTTTATGTTCTTGAAATCCGCGCCGATGAAGGCTTCCGCGACATCCCAATTCCACAGCTCGTTCGTCTCCGCCGACGTATTTGGATTCGGCGTCAGATTGAGTTCTTCGTAGGGACACACGAAAAGAAAGTAGAGGTTCTGCTTCGTCCAGCGCGTCCGGATCTCCGTTCGATATTTCGGCTCAGCTTTGCCGAACGCATCCTTCTCCAAGTAGACGGATTCCGAGTCGCGCCAAAACGAAGACATCGGATTCGTGTCGAGCCGGGGATCAGAGTTGGCCCATCGGCTATGAATGACCCCATCCGCCGCGAAGATGGAACCGCAACAGGCGATGAGCACCAGCAGCACTCGAAAGAGATTATTCATGGGAGACTCCTTCCACTAGTGAATCAAAGCGCCTCACGGGTTGTCGCCCGACATTGCAAGCCGCGTCAGGTGATACGTCATCAGTGTGTCAGGAGATAAGAGCGCTTCACGAAACTCCCTCGATGCCTGTTGTGTGTTTCCCGAGCTGGCGTCAAGCATCCCGGCATTGTAAAACCACCGGCCACCCGGGGACTCGCTACTGCCAGATTTCTTGACGCCCTCGAGAATGCTCTGCAGTTTTTGCTTCGCGGAGCTGTGATCAATATCTGGAAGTTGCTGCGACGCCTTCCACGCCCAAGCTGCATCTCCAAAACTCGACTTCTCGGCCGCAAGCTTGAAGTTATTCAGAGCCTTGTCCGGCACTTTGCATCTCTTGTATACATTTCCAATCAGATAGCTAACCCTGGCGGACTCCAGGAACGGCCCAAGTCCATCGCGGGTGAATGCCAGATCCGGCGCCGGTTTCGCCAGATCGTCCGCGGCCTTGATCGCCTGCGAACATTGTCCCTGCTGCGCCATTGATAAAGCGTGCTGGATTTGTACTTCGAGCCAAACTTGCCGCACGTTGGTCCCACCCTCTTCCCTTTGAAAGAACCGATTGTGGAACAACGCGGCTGCTTTCTCGAACTCCCCAGCTTCGGTCAAATTCAAAATCAGTTCGTAGACGAGCGAAGTCGGCATATTGGCGAGATCCGGATACCGCTCTAACGCGGCAACGCGTTCCTCTGCTGGATGCTGCAAAATGCTCAGGGCCTGGTCGATCCCTGTGTAGAGTGCGAGGTTCTGAGGATCGACCTGCAGGCCCTCCTGAAACACGGTCAGAGCTTGCTCCGGGTCGTTTTTTCCATGAAGCAGAGCGCGGCCCAGACTGGCGTGCAGCACACGAACCTGCGGATTCAACTTCCGCGCCTGATCCCACTCGGCAAGCGCCTGATCCGTGACTCCCTTTGAGAAATAAAGTGTTCCAAGCAGGTAGTGTGCACTCGCGTCTTGCGTATTCGTGTTCAACGCAGCCGTCAGCACTTGCAGATCCTCCGCTCGGCTGGGGAACACGTAGTCCGTCACAAGCTTTGCCGCCGCGTTGAAATCGCCGGCCCCAGAATGCCCTGATCTCTCCCGGCAAAATCCTCGGTAGTAGGCGATCAATGGGTGTTTGTCGGGTGGGAGCTGGCCCGGCTCGCTCTCATCCGCGACCGCCGCAGGATAATCGCGTGAGAGCACCTCAAGCGCCTGCGAATACATTCCCAGACGCATGTATTCCGACGCGACGTTCAATACGCGATTGGCATCATCGCTGAGATGATGCAGGTCCGGCTTCCCAAGCTGCTCGAGCAGAAAATAGCTTTGTGGAAATCGTGCCAGCCATTCCTGTGCGAGTGTCTGCGATTTGTTTTTCTGCCCCTCCACACTTAATACCGCCACTAGCTCTTCCGCAGAACGAAGATCATCCGGAGCTGAGTCCATCGCCAGTTGGAGGTAGGACTCTGCCAGTCGCAAATTTCCTTCGCGCGCCGAGAGCTCAGCCAACCGCATGCCAGCCGCAGCGCGGAACTGTGGCATGCGCGCAGCCTCTTCGTACGATTCACGGGCTTCTCGGTTCTCGCCGATGCCTTCGTAGGCAATTCCCAGGTAATAGGAAATTTCGGAATCCGATGTATCGCGGGCGTGAACGGGCTCGAGACTCCGCTTGGCCTCCTGGAAGCGCAACAAACTCGCACACAGTCGCCCTGCCGCCTTGCTCAGCGCAAAGCTCTCTGGAAACTTGCTCAAACCGCCCTGATAGGTCTGCAATGCCCCCTGCAGATTTCCATTAAGCTCCTGCTCATTACCCAGTTGAAGCCAGTCGTCCGCAGTGCGGCGCTCCGGTTCAGGAATTTGATAAGCCGGCTGAGGTCCAACGCGCACTTCTTCGATCGGAGTCCAATCGTACTCGCCCTCCGTCTGACTGAGCAGGACAGCTCCGCTTGCGTCGCGAAGCTCAAATGTGTACTTGCGCTGCGGATCTGCATTCGTCACTTCGTGCGTCCAGATGTGTTGCGGAACAAGATCAGCTTTTTCCTGGAAGATGGTCTTATCTCCAAGCGCAATGCGTAGCGTCGCGCCGGGAACAGACTGATTCACGTTGAGGCCAGTGAACAGAGCGGTCTGTTTCCGGCTTACGTGGATCACGCCTGCCAGGTTAGCCCGCGAAATTCCGCCAATGTCGCGCACCGGCACCCAGAACTCAGAGAACCTGATCGTCTGTCGGGGCTCAAGAAAGGCGTAGGTCTCCTGATTGCGAAAGAGTCCCGCTTGGATTTCCACGTAGGCGCTGTTGTTATCCGAAAGAGTCTTGCGCCAATCCAGCCCGTCGGGATCGGTTCCCCATGACCAGATCTTCTTCGCGGGAAGCTGAGCATAGTCTGCGTAGTGCGCCGTTCCGGTGCTGGTGTGCGGGTTCCAGACGCCCATGAACGGCTCGCGACTGCCATGCACAAAGGAAGACACTGGCCCTTTTGTCTGATTCTTAATGATGCTGAGATCAGTACCATCCGCTTCAACCGGCCAAGGCGTGACCTCTCGAAAACCGTGACTCGCCGTGAAGCGCATGGGGTATTGGATTCGCGAATCGTCCCACACCTGAACTCCGGCGTTGTTCCACCAGTAAAACCGGTGCCGAAAGTCGCCGCGATTGTTCAGCGTGACTCGCTCTTCCAGAACCGTGGAATGCGGCTGCAGCACGAGTTCGACGGACCATTGCATCCCGTAGACGCGATCGACATTGCTCACGGTTACGAAAGCGCTGCCGTCATCTCTGGTGCCAAAAGCAAAATCCACAGGAGAAAGACTGACCCAATTGTGGGAAACAGGAAAGTTGAATTCGATTCCGAACGCAGCCCACGCACCACGATAGGAAATCGCCGCCTTCTTAATGGAGGGATTCGCGTAAAACATCGGCTGGCCGCTGATCTTGTCGGTGCAGGTGTAAACGTGACCTCCCAGATCGGGCAGCACGGAACACTTCAAGTATTCATTTTCCAGAAACACCGCACGCCACGTATGGTCGGTGCGCCGATCCGTCAAGTTGTCGCGAAGCGTGTACGGATAGTTGAAGCGGCTGTTGGCATACTGATCAAATGGCGGATTGGGATCCGGCGCGCCTTCCTCATACGTTGGTAATGTCAACGTGCCTTGCCATACACGAACCTGGGCCGCAGCCGGCAGCGACGTTAGGAACAAGAGGGCAGAAACGATTCTGAGGGTCATTATTTTTACCCGGATCCTGCACAGCGCTCCATCATCCCTGATCCATAGGCGGCGCCATGACGGCTCAAGCGGTGTCCAAGTCGCGAAATTGTGCGCTACACGGGGCACGAAGCCGATCGAGAACAACATTCCAGAACAGCAGGGAGATCATATCTGATCGGGCGCTGAGCGCTCATCTGCTGATTCTGATTCTTGCGTATTTATACCTGCCGCCGATTAAGCCTGACGAGAAAAGGCCAAGCACGGCTTTCCATTATGTACGAGGATCCACTTCTCGCAAGGAACGAAGGAACGCGAGAAATGGAGCCCGGCCAGGGCTTTCTCTCTAAGCGGCGGTGTGATCTAATTGCCGCACGCTAATCCACCTGTCAAAGGAGTCTGTATGCCTACTATTACCACCAAGGACGGCGTTGAGATCTTTTACAAGGACTGGGGTTCTGGGCAGCCCATCGTGTTCAGCCATGGCTGGCCGCTTTCGGCGGACGACTGGGATAACCAGATGATGTTCTTCCTGAACAAGGGGTATCGCGTGATCGCGCATGACCGGCGCGGGCATGGGCGCTCGACGCAGGTGGCCGATGGGCACGATATGGACCATTATGCGGATGACCTGGCGGCCCTGACAGCGCATCTGGGGTTGAAAAATGCGATCCATGTCGGGCACTCCACGGGCGGTGGTGAGGTAGTGCACTATCTGGCCCGGCGTGGGCAACAGGACGTGTACAAGGCTGCGATCATTAGCGCCGTGCCGCCGCTGATGTTGAAGACGGACGCCAATCCGGAGGGCCTGCCGAAGTCTGTGTTTGACGACCTGCAGGCGCAGCTTGCGGCGAATCGATCGAAGTTCTATCGCGACCTGCCGGAGGGGCCTTTTTATGGATTCAACCGGCCGGGAGTGAAATCGGTTGAGGCCACGATCGCAAATTGGTGGCGTCAGGGGATGATGGGCGGCGCCAAGGCGCACTATGACGGGGTTGTGGCCTTCTCGCAGACCGACTTTACCGGGGACCTGAAGAAGATCACGATTCCGGTGCTAGTGATGCACAGCCAGGACGACCAGATCGTTCCCTACGTGGCGGCGGGACCGAAGTCGGCAAAGCTGCTGAAGAATGGGACGCTGATTACGTATAAGGATTTTCCGCATGGCATGCCCACCACGCAGGCGGATAGGATCAACGCCGACCTGCTGGCATTTCTCAAGAGTTGAATAAAGAGTTGGACAAGGGCTCAACTCAAAAACTGGGGACAAATGGGAGGCTCGATAATTTCCATTGCCGAAAAATGGAAAATGTCCCGTCTGATCCCGGGGTTCCCTAGCGGGCGGGTCTTACTCGTCGACCCTATATTTCCGCCAGCGCGCCATGCACAAGATGGATCGAGATCGCACCCTCGCCAACGGCTGACGCAACCCGCTTCACGTTTCCGGAGCGGATATCTCCAACTGCAAAAACTGCTGGCAAGCTTGTCTCAAGCATCTGCGGCGGCCGGCCAAGAGGCCATTTTTGTGGAGCGCTTGCCAGAACTGGATCCAGGTCCCGTCCTGTAAGAATGAAGCCCTGCTGATCAAGGACCACGCAGCCACGCAACCAGTCGCTACGAGGTGACGCACCCGCCATCACGAAAACGTGTCGGATATCGCGCGTCGTCCTCTCCCCTGACCT
>JBEKRY010000259.1:0-5759 GCA_049517555.1 Candidatus Sulfotelmatobacter sp.
GCATATGGTGGTGACGGTGGAACCTCATCATGGGTCCGATGCGCCGGTGGTGAATCGCGAGGATGTCATGGTGTATGAGGGGAAGACTCGCGACATGGTGAAGGAATGGACTGCGGCGGAAGGCGACCGCGCGAGTCTTGAACTCTTTATTCTGCTCGATGACGGATCCAGCGACAGCCTGGGCACGCAACTGAAGGACATTGGGCAGTTCATGAGTGCGCAGCCGGACTCGGCGAAGATTGGTGTTGCGTACATGCAGAACGGCATCGCCAAGATCGTGCAGGATTTGACCAGCGATCATGCCCAGGCGGCGAAGGCGCTGCGGCTGCCGATGGGAATGCGCGGTACGAATGGCAGTCCTTATTTTGCGCTGGGCGACCTGATCAAGCACTGGCCGGCGAGCACGGCGCGCCGCGAGGTTCTGATGATCACGGATGGAATCGATTTGTATTACGGCACCGGTGACTTGTCGGATCCGTATCTGGCGGAGGTTATCGACAATGCGCAGCGCGCCGGCATTCTGGTGTCTGCGATTTATACGCCGGGCGTTGGGCATATCGGCCACAGCTACTGGCAGACCTATTGGGGACAGCTTTATCTGGCGCAGCTGGCGGATAGAACGGGCGGCGAAGCCTACGGGGTTGGGTTTAATGGTTCGCCGGTTTCTTTTAATCCTTACCTCGATGACTTGACGCGCCGGCTGAGCCACCAGTATCTGCTGACGTTTCTGGCCAAGCCGCCGAAGAAGGCGGGATGGCAGGCTGTGAAACTGCGGACGGAAGTGTCGAGAGTGGATTTGGTTTCGGCGGATAAGGTTTATGTTTCACCGGAGGGGAAGTAGGCGGTAGATTCGGCGGATGCGACGCGATCGCGGCGTGAAAAACAGAGTCAAGAGCGAGAGTCAAGAGCGGCGGACAGGAGTGTCCGCCCCACAACTGCCCGGCGCGTTGAGATTCCGATAAGATTGGGAATTCTGATTCGAATCTGATCGGGTCTCAATGACGAAGCTGCTGCGCTTTTTCCGGCCATCGCATCAACACACGGCATTCTCGGCGACCCTGCTGCTGATGACGACGGTGATGCTGTCGCGCGTCGTTGGCTATGCTCGCGAAGCTTACATTGCGTTCGCTTTTGGCGCGGGATCGCAGACCGACGCCTATGTCGCAGCCTTCACGCTTCCTGATTTTCTCAACTACGTTGTGGCGGGAGGCGCGGCTTCAATCACTTTCATCTCGATTTACACGCGCTTTCTGGCCGAAAAGCGCGATGACGAGGCGAAGAAGACATTTTCCATCATCATCACGGTGATGAGCGCAGTCCTGCTAGTGGGAACCGTTCTGACGGAGATTTTCACGCCCCAGTTTGTGCGTTGGTTCGTTAAGGATTTCAAGCCAGAGCAGATCGAACTGTGCGTTCATCTCACGCGAATTCTGTTGCCGGCGCAGATCTTTTTCTATGTGGGCGGAGTGGTTTCGGCGGTATTACTTTCGCATCGACTGTTTCTGCTCCCGGCATTTGGCCCGCTCATTTACAACGTGTTCATCATTTTAGGCGGGGTTGTCGGCGGGCGGCACTTCGGCATTGCTTCGCTGGCCTATGGAGCAGTTGCGGGAAGTATTGCCGGTCCATTTCTTGCCAGCGTGATCGGAGCGGCGCGCATTGGGACGGGATACAAACCGTCATTCGATGTGATGAATCCGGCATTTCGCGAGTGGGTGAAGCTGTCGGTGCCACTGATGCTGGGCGTATCTCTGGTGACGGCGGATGATTGGATTCTGCGGCACTATGCCTCCAGCATCGTGGGCGGCATTTCTCGACTCAACTATGCCAAGCGGTTGCTGGCGGTGCCGATTGCCGTGCTGGGGCAGGCGACGGGGCAGGCCTCGCTGCCATTTTTTGCGCGGCTTTTTAATGAGAAGAAGCTGAAGGAATTCGCCGTCTCGGTGAATGATTCGGTATACCGGGTTTCGGCGGCGTCGTTACTGGCAACGGCGTGGATGGCGGCTGCAGCGCTGCCTTTGATTGACCTGGTGTATCGACGAGGAAAGTTTCTTTTCGACGATACGCAGTCGACAGCGATTTATTTTTTCTGGTTCTCGCTTTCGCTGGTGCTGTGGTCGGCGCAAGGGCTCTACGCACGGGCGTTTTACGCGGCGGGAGATACGCTCACGCCGATGGTCGCGGTCAGTGTGATTACGGTGGTGTCGTTGCCGATGTATTCGCTCCTGTTTCATGTCTTCGGGGTGGTGGGGCTGGCATGGGCGTCGGATATTGGGATTGGGATTAATTTGCTCGCGCTCGCGTTACTGCTGCATTCGAAGAAACTGGTTTCGCTGGGAGAGTTTCGCTGGGGAGAGTTAGCGAAAGCGGCGGTCGTGGCAGTAGTGGCGGGTGGGATCAGCTTTGAAGTGGCGAAGGTGGTGCCGCTGGCAACCTCTGGCCGCGGCAGCCGCGTGGCCGATCTCGGGCAACTGGCGCTGGTGTCGCTGACGTGGGCTGCAGCCGTGGCGGCGGGCTTGTGGCTGCTGCGTTCGGAATTGCCGGGGGATTTGCGGCGGCGCAAGAGAGCGGCGTATCCGGTGGTGGCGCAGGGAGGGGCGAAGGAGATTTTGGGGGCGGGACGGGAACCGTAGAAACCAAGCAGGGCGAAGTTAGGTTGCAGGCTAAACCGACTAGTTGGTAAACTAGTTTCATGAAGACAGTGGGCGCATTTGAAGCGAAGACGCACTTGAACGAGTTGCTGCGCCAAGTTTCGCAGGGAGAAACTGTCCGGATCACGCGGCGCGGGATTCCTGTGGCCAAGCTCGTTCCACCAGAGGATGGGGAGCACAAAGACTTGAGGAAGATCGTGCAGGACATTCGAGAGATTCGAAAAGGAGCCAACCTGCGAGGCGTGACCATTCGCAAGTTGATTGATGAAGGCCGCCGTTACTAAGCGCTTGGTGCTCGACGCTTCGGTGACTCTGGCGTGGTGTTTTCCGGACCAAAGCACGGCCTACACGGAAGGCGTGCTCGACCTGTTGGCGACTGGAGCGGAGGCGGTGGCTCCAGCCATCTGGCCCTTCGAAGTGGCGAACGCCTTGCTGGTCGCGGAGCGGCGCAAGCGCATCACTATCGCGCAGGTGACGTCGGTGTTGCAGCGTATCGTCGACCTGCCGATCAGCGTCGATCCTCTCCGAGTGGATCGCGCCTTCGGGCAAATCCTGGCGGCCGCGCGGGAGGAAAAGCTCACTGAGTACGATGCCGCCTACCTGGAACTCACGATGCGCGAAGGCTTGCCGCTGGCTACCCTCGATGAGCAACTGAAGCGGTCTGCGCGGAGTGCGGGCGTCTCCTTGGTAAGAATCTGAAATGCTCTAATGGCTGCGCTATACTCAGTTTCCGGAGAAGATGCTGGAGTAGAAATGATTACTGCTGCCAAGCCGGTTTCTATACAGAAGCTTGTTGAAGGCTTGCGGCAATTGCCGGAATCGGCGTTCGGCCCGACCGAACCAGTTCGCCGATTCCTGCAGGATACGCCGGTTGACGCCGACTCTCTCACTCCTTACCTCAACTGGGACCGGCAACATTACACGCGCAATCTCATCGACCGGACTCCGCTGTATGAATTGATGGCCATTTGCTGGGAAGTTGGGCAGGCCAGTTCGGTGCACAATCATCGCGATCAGAATTGCTGGATGGCGGTTCCCATCGGGCGCTTGCACGTGGAAAACTTTCACCTCGTGCATCAGGATCTGCAGGGCGGGAGCTGCCGGCTCGAACCCGCCGACACGGTCGAGATGAACATTGCGCATCCGTGCGCGGTCGATCCCGCCGACCCGGTGCATCGGGTGGTGAATCCACGGGAGTTCAACCAGCGCGCTGTCAGCCTGCACGTTTATTCGCGGCCTTTCGATACCTGCGTGGTGTACTCGCCGGAGCAGGGAACATGCGGTGAAATTAAGCTCCACTTCCACACCGAATTTGGAAAAACGATCGACGGAAAAATGGCGCACGGAAAAACCGAGGAACGATGATTCGCCATGTCGCAAGCTAAGCATCTGTCCATCCTGATCGCGAGTCTGCTGCTGGCAACGGGAGCCTGCACGAAGGAGCAGTCGCCTGCAACAGAGTCCCAGCATCGCGTGAAGCCAACGCCGGTGGGAACAACCCAATCCGTTCTGCAGAAAACGTTCAACCTGAAGGACTCGGCTACATTTCCCTTCGAGATTCCCGCCGACGTCGTCACGCCGCATCTGCATGGGCTTTTCGAGTCGTTCGCCGGGCATGCACACGGGGCGTCCGACGATAGCGCGAACATCGACTTCCTCGTACTGAATGAAGAGCAGCGGACAGCGGCTGAGAACAACCGCGCCAGCGAAGCGATGTTGTCCGTGGAAGCGTCCCACAACCAGGCGGTCAATCTCGATCTGCCGCCGTCGCTGAATCATGTGGTGAAGTACTACCTCGTTTTCCGCAACCCCGATGGCACGAACTCCAAGGTGGTGGAAGCAAACTTCCGAGTGGACTTCTAGCCCCTGATTCTTGGCGCACGCCCTGCTGCTAAACTAAGCACGTTGCCCTCGCGTAAGAAATCATCGGATTCCGCATCCAGCGCGGCCACCACCGCAGACGCCGCCCCGAAACCGCTTCAGGCATCTTCCGCGCAAAGCGGCTCGCCTGGCCGAATCTATCTTATCGACACCATGTCGTTCATCTTCCGCGCCTACCACGCCATGGCGCGGCAACGGCCGATGACGACCAAGACCGGGCTGCCGACCGCCGCGATTTATGTGTTCGTGAACATGCTGCGCAAACTGCGTGAGGACTTTTCTCCCGAGTATCTGGCTGCTGTGTTTGACGTCGCTGGGCCCACGTTCCGCGACGAGCAGGCGGAGGCCGTGACCAGCATCAAGAAGTTCGACATCAAGACGCAGACTTACACGGAGGTGGAATACAAAGGCTACAAGGCCAACCGCTCGGCCATGCCGGAAGATCTGGTGCAGCAGGTTCCCTACATTCGGCGGGCGCTGGAGGCGTATCGCATTCCGATTCTGGAGGTCGTCCGATTCGAAGCGGACGACGTGATTGGCACGCTGGCTCGGAAGGCGGCGGAGGCGTCGCATCCGGTGTACGTGGTTTCCAGCGACAAGGACATGATGCAGTTGGTGAACGAGCAGGTGCAGATCCTGAATCCGCCGAAAGATAACTTGATTTGCGATGCGGCCAAGGTGGAAGAAATTCTGGGCGTGCCTCCTGAACGCGTGGTGGACGTGATGGCGCTGCGTGGCGATGCGATCGACAACATTCCGGGAGCGCCGGGCATCGGCGATAAGGGGTCGGTCGAAATCATCAGGCGGTTCGGGACGGTTGAGCAGGCTCTGGAGCGCGCCGCCGAAGTGGAAAAGAAAACTTATCGCGAGTCGCTGCAGAACAATCGCGAGGCGATTCTGTTCAGCAAGAGCATGGCCACCATCGACACAAACGTACCGATTGAGTTGAATGTGGACGCCATGCGCGCCGGAGAGCCCAATGCCGACGACCTGCGCGCGCTGTTTACGGAGCTTGAATTTACTTCGCTGCTGAAAGAACTGCTCACGGTGGTCGAGGTGAGTGAGACGCATTACACGGAGGCGAAGTCGGCTGCAGATGTGGAGAACGTGGTGAGCGCGGTCGCAGCCGGGGGAGTGCTCGCGGTCGCGGTCGAGCAGCAAGAGCCAGTTGCCGCGCCTGAAGAGGAGGAAAAAGAAGAAGAGACGCGGGACACGCAAATGTCGTTC
>JBEKRY010000260.1:0-5925 GCA_049517555.1 Candidatus Sulfotelmatobacter sp.
ATGGCCAAGGGTTTCGGGCCTTACGTGCAGGATGTGCAACTGCGTTCGGTTGTGCCGGTCACTCTCGCCATCACGCTGCAGGCGGTGGTCGACACAACGACGATTACGGTGCGCGAGACGGCCGGCGATCTGGTAGAGACCGATTCCACTGACCACTCTGACGTGGACAGGAATCAGATCGACCGGATGTCCCTGCCGGAAGGGGGCGGCGTTGCTGCAATCGTCGAAACCGCTACACCCGGCGTTTCCGCGGACTCCAACAACCAGATGCACGGCCTTGGCGATCATGCCTCGAACACCATCTCGGTGGACAACCAGATCAATTCTGATCAGTCGAGCAAGACTTTTTCCAACCAGATTCCATCCAATTCGATTCAGTCGATGGAGGTGATTCCAGGTGCGCCGCCGGCGGAATTTGGCGGCAAGACGAGTTTGGTGGTGAAAGTGAGCACGCGCTCAGGCCAGGGAGTTACCACGCCGACGGGTTCGTTCACCACTTCCTATGGCGCGTTCGGCACTTCCGTACTAGATGCTCCCGAATTCGCCGTTATGCACGACAAGGGGAACGAGGAGAACGTTTTCGACCGCATCGATTACCAGATCGCCAGCGGAAATACGGTTCACCTGAATTTGGGCTGGACTCGATCCTGGTTCCAGACGCCAAATACTTTCGACAACTTGAATATCGGCGTTGTCGACCCGTTTGGAAATCCCGTTCCCGCGACCGATCAGCGTTCGCAGATCAAGACCTTCAATGTGGCGCCGACGTGGACGCGCCTGCTCGGTCCAACCGCGGTCTTCACTTTTGGCGGTTATGTACGGCGTGACGATTACAACTACTATCCGAGCGGCGATCCGTTCTCCGATCTCGGCCCGCTCAATCTGCAGCGGGAAACGATTAGCCAAGCCCGCACTCTGACCAACACGGGGATTCGATCGGATCTGGCATACGCGCACGGAATCCATAACTTGAAGGTGGGAGTGACGTATGAGCAAACATTTCTGACGGAGAATGACAGTTTGGGCGTAGTCGATCCCACACTGAATGCGCCCTGCGTGAACGCGAGCGGCACCCCGGTCGCCGCCCCAGGAATTACTAATCCATCCAATTGTCCCGTCGGGCTGTATCCAAACGAGCCGACGCCGGGTCCCGCTACAGGCGCTTCCCCGTACCCGTTCTTCAATCCTGTACTACTTCCCTATGACCTTACGCGTGGCGGGGGCTTGTATGACTTCAACGGTCACACGGATGTGAAGGAGCTCGCGCTCTACGCGCAGGACACCATCAGCGTGCAAAACTGGTCATTCAGTCTGGGGCTGCGCGGAGATTTGTATAACGGCCTTACCATTGCGCGACAAGTAGAACCACGCATCGGCATTGCCTACAATATCAAGCCGAGCAGCACGGTTCTTCGCCTCTCGTATGCCCGGACGCTGGAGACTCCATTCAATGAGAATCTGGTGCTCTCCAACAACGGATGCGATTACCCCGTGATTGCGGCGCTCGTGCCCTGCATTCCGGCGGATTTGAATCCTGGCTTTCGAAATGAGTTTCACGCCGGCTTGCAGCAGGCTTTCGGGCGCTATCTGGTGTTTGACGGAGAATACATCTGGAAATATACGCACAATGGATATGACTTCAGCGTGCTGGGGAACACACCGATTACGTTTCCGATCGAGTGGCATAATTCGAAGATCCCGGGATATGCGGCCAGCGTACGCGTACCCACCGTCCACGGATTTTCTGCAACCACGGTGTTCTCCAGCGTGGCCGCCCGCTTCTTCCCGCCGCAGGTGGGAGGGTTGGGAGCAACTGTGGGCGGCAACGGATTGCCGTTCCGCATCGATCACGACGAGA
Source organism: Candidatus Sulfotelmatobacter sp. (assembly GCA_049517555.1). Lineage (GTDB taxonomy): Bacteria > Acidobacteriota > Terriglobia > Terriglobales > Acidobacteriaceae > Sulfotelmatobacter. Next base: position 1,859 of record JBEKRY010000260.1, read on the forward strand.
AGTTCAACCAGTCCACGAATCTGCAGTATCAGCTTCTGAAGCGGGGACCGTGGTTCGGGTTGAACTGGCGTTATGACAGTGGGCAGGTAGCCGGCGCAGCGCCCTGTTACGGCCTGGGGCCGGGCAACGACTGTCCGGCTTCGACTACCCTGAACGGCCTGCCCGCAGTCAACATGTTCGGGAATGGCGCTCCGCTCACGGCCGATCAGGAATATCAAGCGGGCTTCTACTGCGGATCGCAGCGCGCCACTCCAACGCAAGCCCTGCCCGGCACGTGCCTGGTTTCGCAATTCGGGTCGACGCTGATCAAGGTGCCGGCGCCAGGGGCGCAGAACGACGATCACAATCCTGCCCGCATCGCCCCACGCAATCTTTTCGATGTTTCGGCGGGACTCGACAACATGTTTCACGGCGACAAGCGCAAGTGGGATCTGCGTGTGACCGTCGTCAACCTGATGAATAAAGTGGCGCTGTACAACTTTCTTTCCACGTTCAGCGGGACGCACTATGTGACGCCGCGAGCGATCACGGCTCAACTGGCGTTTCACTTCTAAAACGAAATTCGACCAAGTCAGAAAAGGCGACCCCAATGGAGGTCGCCTTTCTTTGTGCGTGGACTTAACAGGCCTGGAATTAACAAGCAGAGATCCGCCATATGACTAGGGCGGAACTAGTATTTCCCGCGAAATACCGCGTGATTGATGTCGGGCCAGAACTCTTTTACCAGGTTGAACACGCCGTCCAAGCCCACTTGCGTCACCCAACGTTGGTACGTTTTCACCCACGGGTTGGATTCTGCCGGGTAATACAAATTGCTGATGCCTGCGGCCCCTCCAGCCCCCACTATCTCTGAGAAGTTGAAAGTGCTATTGCCCGAATTCGTCCTTGTAATGAACAGCCGGCTGAACGCATAACCGGCCCGCTTCGGGAAGCCGCCTTTGCCCAAGGTGTAGTATCTCGGATCTTCTTTGGCTACCTCAGGGACGATTGCTTCCGCCATATAGTTCTCTATGCCGGTGTCGGCGAAGGCGTGCCAGTAGTATTTACCGTAGCCTTCAGCGCCTTGCCCAAAGGTCGGCTGCGATTTGCTGGCCATGTCAAGTCCCGCGAGTGCTCCCACGAAAATGAAATTGGAGTAGTCGAAGCTATCCTGAGTCGCCAGCCAGAGTTTGCTTTTGAAACTCATCGGGGGCAAACGGGTGTTGGCACTGACCGCGCGGAAATTGGGGACGATCCCCAGAATTCTCTTGTTCTGTTTGCCATACTCTTCATCGGGATTACTTGCAGTTGGAGAGCTGACCTGGGGATTCGGCGCGTCGGCCTGCGAGGATCTTCCATCTACAGTTGTAACTACTTGCGGTAGGCCCTGGTTTTGCGAAAGCTGCTTTTGCGAAACCTGGTTTTGCGAAACCTCGTTTTGCGAAACCTCGTCTTGCGAAACCTCGGTCAGCGCAAAACTAGCGGTCGCAGAAATACCGGCTTGATCCGACGGTACCGTTGCATCTTGCGATTGTTCTTGCGCACTCTCTGGTTCCTGAGCTTGAACAGACGCCCCTGCCGACATGCCGGCCAGCGCGGCCGCCATGCAACACAATCGAATTGCTTTCAAGTCTCCCCCCGCACTGTATTTTCCCGCTCAGGCCGTAGGTGCCGCGTTTCTCAAACAATTCCTGGCAGTTGATTCAAAGGTTTGATTGTCTAGATTGGCGTTTGGATGCACAAAGCGGCAGAAACGGCTCGGTGTAAATTGGACTCAGTGGGATGCTTGCTGTTGCTGCTGCTTCTCCTGCTGCTTCTCCTGCTGTTTCTGCAGGTGGTGCTCTTGTTTCGTCTTTAGATAGCGGTGAATGTCGGGCCAAAACTCCTTCAACTCATTCCCCAAGGCGTCCAGACCCATTTGAGTTCCCCAGCCCGAGAGGCTCGACGAAAAACTGCGATCGGACGCAGGATAATAAAGGGTGGAAATGGCAATCGCGGTCGCGTTGCCGGCCAACTCGGGAACGTTGAACGTGTGAGTTCCGGAGTCCTTTCGCGCGATGAAAAGACGGTCGATGGCATAGCTAAAACGGTGCACGAACGAGCCCTTTCCCATTTGATAATAGCGAGGATCGATTTTCAGGATCGTAGGGTAAACGCCACCGACCATGATATTGCCATCCACTTGATCGGCGAAAGCCGCACCATAGCGCTTTGCATATCCCTCGAATCCCTGTCCGAAGCCCGGAGAGGAATTTTCCGCTTGCCGGATGCCGGCCACGATTCCCACGATGGTGAATTCATAGGGGTCGAACGAGCCTTTGGCCGCCATGGAGAATTTCTCTTTCCAGGAGATCGGCTTGGCTTGGGATTCACTGTCCACGGTCAAGTAGTTCGGCATCACGTAAAACATCCGGTCGTTCTTCTTCGGATCGTTCTTCTTTGGATCTTCCTTCTCTGAATCTTCCTTCTTCGGATCTCCGTTCTTCTTTGGACCTTCCTGGACCGGGCTGCTGTTACTCTGGGAATTCTGGGCAGGCGTTTGGTCTCCGGACTTGTCCTGCCCCGAAGAACTGGCCGCGGCCGGTTGGGAGGATTGAGGGGTGTCCGGTGTCTGCGTCTGCGGGGCGCTTTGACCTGAACAAAAAGCCGCAGAGGATAAGATCGACACAGCCAGTAGGGCGACGCGCGCGGAATAGCACAGGTTCAAATTCAAATTGATGATGGCTCCAGATCCAGCTGATTGAGATGCCGCCGAGGCGATAATGGCGGCCCGACGCGTCGAAAGCAACGAAACTCTTCTTCCTCCACTCTACCAGTAAGACGCAGTTGGGTGCGAGCAGGGTGTCCTCGGGGCGTCCGAAAGTAACGGCCGTCATTTACGCCGCTTCCCCTTCCCTGCTAACATCATGTGTTTACACAGCAACCGTCAACCAAACCTGATCTCGCCTTCATAAAACTCACGGAGGAAATATGGCAATTAAAGTTGGCATCAACGGCTTCGGACGCATCGGCCGCAACGTGTTTCGCGCGTCGCTCAAAGATCCAAATCTGGAGTTCGTTGCCGTCAACGATCTGACGGATCCGAAGACTCTGGCTCATCTTTTGAAGTATGACTCGATTCTGGGCAATCTTCCCAACCAGATTTCCGCCGGTCCCGATAGCATTACGATCGACGGCAAGACCATCAAGGTGTTCAAGGAGAGGGATCCGGGAGCGCTGCCCTGGGAGTCCGTGGGCGCGCAAGTTGTAGTCGAGTCGACCGGCCATTTCACCGACGCCAACGACGCCAAGAAGCATCTGCGCGGAACGGTGAAGAAGGTCATCATCTCGGCTCCGGCGAAGAATGAGGACATCACGCTGGTGCTGGGCGTGAACCACGAGAAGTACGACGCCGCGAAACACCACATTATTTCGAACGCATCCTGCACCACGAACTGCCTGGCGCCGGTGGCCAAGGTCATCAACGACGAATTCAAGATCGTCAGCGGCACCATGACAACGATTCATTCTTACACCAACGATCAGGTCATCCTGGACTTTCCACACAAAGATCTGCGGCGCGCGCGGGCGGCGGCAATTAATATGATTCCGACCACAACCGGGGCGGCCAAGGCGCTGAAGCTGGTGATTCCGGAACTCGGCGGCAAGATCGACGGATTCTCCATGCGGGTACCCACTCCGAATGTTTCGGTGGTTGACCTGGTGGCCTGGGTGGAGAAGAAGACGACCAAGGAAGAAGTGAACGCGGCTCTGAAAAAGGCGACTGAGTCGGGGCCGTTGAAGGGCTATCTTTCCTACGAGGAGCAGGAACTGGTGTCGTCGGATTTCAAAGGCAACTCGTTCTCGTCCATCGTGGATGCGCCCATGACCCTGGTGGTCGGGGGCAATTGCGTCAAGGTGATCTCCTGGTACGACAATGAGTGGGGATACTCCTGCCGCGTGCGCGACCTGATCAACTATATGGCCGGCAAAGGCCTGTAAGATTTCCTTGTTCTGTGCGGCGCGGGCGCCCTCGCCCGCGCAGCTTTTAGTTGTGTTGGTGGCCCGGGGGCGTGGGCGCCCGCGCCACATTACAGTCACGCATCTAA
>JBEKRY010000261.1:0-5574 GCA_049517555.1 Candidatus Sulfotelmatobacter sp.
TGACCTATAACTACTCCGCGGAATATGGTGAGCGCGCGGGTCCAACAGTGCTGGTGACGACGAAATCAGGCACGAACCGATTTCACGGCTCGGTGTTTGAGTACTTCCGCAATACGAAGCTGAACGCGGTACCGTATTTCGGTACGTCACCCCAGAAATTTAACCTAAACCAGTTTGGAGGATCGCTCGGCGGAGCGATTAAGAAAGACAAGACTTTTTTCTTCGCCGATTATCAGGCCAAGATGCAGAGGGAAGGGATAACTTTCACCGGATTTGTTCCTTCCACGGCCGAACTAACCCCGGACGCCGGTGGCAATTACAATCTCGCCAGCAGTCCGTTGGGACTGACGCTCACGAACCCGTACGCGAGTGGGGCGGAGCCCACGAACTTCCAATGCGTGCCAGGCACGTCAACGCCTGAGCCCGTCCTGCCTGATGGCAGCCAATTGGCCGGATCGACTTGCGACGTCATTCCGGCGGCGTTGATTAATCCGATCGGTGTGAAGGTCGCCCAGCTCTATCCTGCGCCGAATTCCACCAATTCAAAGTTCAACTACGTGAACGAACCAGTGAGAAAACTCAACGAAGGAACGTGGGATATCCGCCTGGACCACAATTTTTCCAACAAGGATTCCGTTTTCGGGCGCTTCAGCTACGATCAGGCGACGAACTATGTCCCCGGCGGTTCGCCAACCTGGTCCGAAGCCAATGCCTTCGGCAGCAACCAGTACATCGACAATCATGGCCGCAATGCGGTCGTCACCGAGACCCACGTTTTTTCTCCCAACCTTATCAATCAGGCGACGTTCGGTTACAGCCGAATTTTCAATCACATTCTTTCGTATGGCACGGGGAGTTGCGAAGCTGCGAATATCGGCATTCCCGGAGCTAATCTCGGAGCGGCGTGCGATTCCATCACTGGGTATCCCGCGAGCCTGAACCAGTCGACCAAGGATTGCGTGAGCTGCGGCCTAACATCATTCCAGATGTCAAGCTACTTCTCGGTGGGAGATCGCGGTTACGCGCCCTATCAAGGGGGAACCAACGTCTATTCTCTTTCCGACACGCTCGACCTGATTCACGGAAAACACAACATCCGTGTCGGCCTGACCTATCGTGCTGAGGAGATGAATGTGCGGAATAATGCCTTCCAGGACGGTTACGTCGTGGAAGCTGGCACGGCGACCGGAGACGATATCGCCGACCTGTTACTGGGTAGCACAGGAGTTTTTGCTGCTCACGATCAGACATTTCTGGGCGCGACCACCGGCCGGCGCTGGAAACTCATTCGTCCCTTCGTTCAAGACGACTGGCGCATGACGCCGGATCTGACCGTGAACATCGGGCTGGCGTGGGCTCTGGCGACTCCGGAAACCGAAGTCGAAAACCGCCAGGCGAACTACAACATTCAAAACCTCAAGTGGTATGTGCCCAATGGGAGTCCCGAGCTGAGCGCTTGCACGAACTGCATCGCTACTAACGGACGTGTCGGGATTCAATTCGACAAGACGGCTCTCGAGCCCCGCATCGGCTTTTCCTGGAAGCCGATGGGCAGTGACAAAACTGCCGTTCGCGCGGGTTACGCGATCTTCCACGATTCCGCCTGGAATCAGGGTGGACAGGGGCTGTGGCAGAATCCGCCTTATTACGCGGAGATTGATCCCGATAGCTTTCCGAATGTCTTGCTGACACCGTTTTTCTCTTCCACGGGTCTCTGCAATCCGTTCGGTGCCCCGCAATGCGGTCTCTCGTATGGTTTCCAGGAGGCTACTCCGGCAAATCCCGCCTGTCCCCCGGCGGGCATCCTTACGGGTCCGGTGAACCCAGCCTGCTACACCGGGACCATTCAGTCGCAGAACCCGAATTTCAAGCAGGGGTCCGTCCAGCAGTTCAACCTCAATGTTGAGCGCCAGCTGCCCGGAAACGTTGTTCTGACGTTCGGGTACGCCGGGTCTCGGAGCCACCACATCCTCGTCAGCCAGGAAAACGAAAACCTCAACGACCCGAATGCCTGCCCCGATGGCTTTACCCCCGTGCCTGGTTACACGCTGGGCTGCGGTATCGGATACTTTCCCTATGCAGCTCCGTATCAGACAGTCGCAAGCAATAACAGCATCGGCAACGCCCGCTATGATTCTCTGCAGGTGAAAGCGGAGACCAAGAGCTCGCGGCACGGTCTCTACGCGCTGCTCGGCTACACCTGGTCTCGCACGTTCGACTCCGGCATGCCCGACGGTTTGGGCACGAATCCTGGTGCGATCTATTGGCCTTTGCCGGGAACGTCGAGACTTGACTGGGGACTCTCGCAGCTGAACCTGAACGACAGCTTCACCGCCAGCGTGCTTTACGACTTGCCCTTCGGCAAGGGCAAGCACTTCGGTGGAGACTGGAGCGGCGTGACGAACGTGCTGTTGGGAAATTGGCACGTCGACTTGATTGAAAGAGTTACATCCGGGTTCCCGCTCTTCGTCGTCGACAGCGCGGACGAATCTGGAACCTACTTTTCCTACAACGGGTTTACCCTCCAGCGTCCGAATGAGGTCGGTAATCCCAACCAGGCCGGCCCCGAGGCCGGCGGCACGAACTGCCCCACGCAGATCCACACGCTTCAGCATTGGTTTAATCCCTGTGCGTTTGCTCCTGCGCCATCCGGAGAACTCGGTACTGCAGCCCGCGCGCCGGTCTACGGTCCTCGTTTCGTGAACACGGATTTCTCCGTCATCAAGAACTTCCCCTTCCACGAGGATATGAATGTGCAGTTCCGAGCTGAGTTTTTCAATCTGTTCAATCACCCGCAGTTTTTCATGGGAGGACTGGGCGACAGCGGACAGCAAGATATAAACACGCCCTCCAGCTTCGGGGTGATCAACAACACAGTCAATAACCCTCGGTTGATCCAATTCGCCCTGAGGCTCGCCTTCTAAAGCGTGACGCCATTTCGTTTTTGGGGCAGACGGGTTCAGCCCGCTCTGCCCTTTGTTTTGCGAATGCGATTTACCTCTGACTTGCGTCGGATGAGATAAGCCTTGAAGACCACGAAATCACTAGCCTTAATGGCTCTGTGCCTGACGACCGCCGTCTGCGCGTCACAGCCTCGCCGCAAGGTCATCATCAATGAAGATTGTTCCGGCCCCGGCGGCAGCAACATGCAGACACTGATGGTCATGATTCAGTCTCCGCAGGTGGAAGTGCTGGGCATCACGGTGGTGAGCGGAGATCAGTGGCGCGATGAGGAAGTAGCTCACACCCTGCGCCTGCTCGAAATCATGGGCCGCACCGACATTCCCGTCGTGCCCGGCGCCGTGTTCCCGCTGATCCGCACGCACGAGGAATCCTCACTGTGGCAGCAGCATTACGGCAATGTCGCCTACGCCGGCGCGTGGGACACGCGCTGGTGGCATGAAGCATCGGTTGTGCCGCCACTGCCAGAAGGCCAGCCCACTATGAAGCCGGCCGACGAAGACGCAGCCCATTTTCTGATTCGCATGGTGCATAAATATCCACACGAAGTCACCATCTATGAGGGCGGGCCCATGACTAACCTCGCGCTCGCCATTTCTCTCGATCCGCAGTTTCCGGCACTGGCGCAGGAACTGGTTTTCATGGGCGGAAGCTTGAGCCCGCAGACCGATAATCCCGAATTTGCGAGCAATCCGCGGCACGAATTCAATTTCTGGTTCGATCCCGAGGCGGCGGAAATCGTGCTGCGCGCGCCGTGGAAGAAGATCGTGTGCACGCCCACGGACATTTCCATCAAGACCCACATGACGGCCGCCCTCGTAAAGCAGATTGAAGCCAGCGCGACTCCGCTGGCGCGCTACATCGCCCGTTTCGCAATGCTCACGCCGGGTGCCGATATTATGTGGGATGAACTCGCTGCTGCCGCATGGATCGATCCAACGCTGATCACGAAGAGTGAAGTTCGCTACATGGCCGTGGACGTGGATCACGGCGCCGGGTACGGCAACACCCTCACCTGGGAAACTGGAAACCGCCTGAGGCCCAGTGCGCAGCCGGTCGAGATTCAAGTTGATCTCGACACCGAAAAGTTCTATCGCATGTTCGCCTCTTTGATGTCCGCGCCGACACCGGGTCCCGCGCTCGCCCACTGATGCGCGCTGGCACCGAAGTAGCGAACAGCATACAATGTGCTCTTGCGAGCTTTTCCGAACATGTCTCCAACTCCAGACGATCTCACCATCGTGAAAGACGACATGGTGGCCTTCATCGAAGGTCACGGTATGCGCCGCTTCCACGGCTACGTGGATTACGACGAAGTGCAATGCGTCATGTGGGAGATGGCCGGCAATCCTGACGGCTGGAAGGATTTCGTGGAACTGGCGAAAGCCTCAAGCGCTCCTTTTCTAACCATGCACGCCTGGACGCTCGAGCGCACCGAGCTGGACGAAATGGTGCAGCGCCTCACCAACTCGGAATTCACCGACACCGACGACGTGGAAGACGCCCGCTGGCTCCGTGCCCACGTCGGCAAAGTTGGATTTCTGCAGTTGGGGTGGGCCTACCAGGGATCAATGTTTCTCTGCGAGGTCAGCACCGAGTGGTACGACCGCTACCAGCATCTGCTCGAAGTTTCCGACGAATTCGGTGGCCTCACCATGGATGAGCCCGATCAGGACGAAGAAAACTAGATCGTCCGTGCCCGTAGTAAACTCCTTGTCATCCTGAGCAAAGCGAAGGACCTGTGCAACTCCGTGGAGATTGCAGAGATCCTTCGCGCAGAGAACGCGCTCAGGATGACAAGACTTCTTTCATGCGGTGGCTTCAAAAAACGACGGATCAATCTTTAGTCGGTTCTCTGGTCGCCAACCTGCGCACCGATCCCGCGTTTCGCGGCGTCGCGAAAGCAGCTCCAGTCCTCGCGCCGCTGCTGGTGCGCCGCGGCATCAGCGATGCCGAATCGGCCAGCACATTTCTTTCCCCGTCGCTCTCACATCTTCATGACCCCAATCTCATGATGGGTCTACGCGCCGCCGTCGATCGCATCGATGCCGCCATCGAACGCAAAGAACAGATCCTCATCTACGGCGATTACGACGTTGACGGAACGATGGCGGTGATTATTCTTAAAACCGCGATCGAACTCTGCGGCGGCTCAGCCGACTTCCACGTGCCGCACCGCATTCGCGAAGGCTACGACATGCGCGATGATGTGATCGAGCGCGCCGCCGCCGCAGGCATTCGCCTGATTGTCAGCGTCGACATGGGCATCCGCGCCTTCGCGCCCGCGGAGACCGCGCAACGCTTCGGCGTCGACCTGATCGTGACCGACCATCACCTCCCCGGTCCGGATGGCGTGCCCAACGCGCTGGCCGTCGTCAATCCGAATCAGCGTGGTTGCGAATATCCCTATAAGCAACTCTGCGGTGCAGGCGTCGCTTTCAAGCTCGCGCAGGGATTGATGCAGCGGCGGCTGGACGCGAACCTCCTAAGCAAACTCCTGACGTCGTTTATGAAAGTTGTCGCCATCGCGACCATCGCCGATGCCGTGCCGCTAACCGGGGAGAATCGCGTCTTCGCGTCGCTGGGCCTCGATGCGCTGCGCAGAGCGGTGAA
>JBEKRY010000262.1:0-5550 GCA_049517555.1 Candidatus Sulfotelmatobacter sp.
AGGGACGGAGTTGAACCGCCGACGCCAGCCTTTTCAGGGCTGCGCTCTACCACCTGAGCTACCTGGCCACGTTTCGAAACCCGCTGTCCGCGGGCTGCGAGGACTGTTCGCTTCACGCTGATGGTGGCGGGAATGCGCGACCGAACGACACTGCTGCAAACGCCGGAAGCGTGCGGAACGAACTCGATTATAACAACCGCGCCGTTTTCCCTCAACGCCCGCCCCGCTTTTCTTTGCGGAGAAAAAACCGAAGCGCACAAAACAACAACGCCACGGATTTCACGGATATTCACGGATCAAAGAGCAACATCCCCATCGATAAAAAGATAAAAAGCAGTATCCGTGGAAATCCGTGCGAATCCGTGGCTGATTTTCTATCCCGCGAAACTCTTCACGAACTCGACCAGGCTGCGCAAGGCAATGCCGGATGGGCCTTTCGCGATCCAAGGTTTTTGATCTTCGGTCCACGCCGTGCCGGCAATGTCGAGGTGAATCCACGGTGTTTCTTCGGCGAATTCTTTCAGAAACATGGCCGCGGTAATGGCGCCACCCCAGCGTCCGCCGGAGTTGACGATGTCGGCGATGCCGGAGCGAATCTGCTCTTTGTATTCGTCATCGAGCGGCAAGCGCCACATTTTTTCACCGGCCTTCGCGTTCGCGCTGTGGAAGCGGTTGTACATATCGTCATCGTTGGCGAAAATTCCCGCGTTGCTGTATCCGAGCGCAACCACAACGGCGCCCGTCAGAGTGGCGGCGTCAACCAGATGCGTACAGCCCAACTGGCGCGCGTAGTAGAGGCCGTCGGCCAGAACCAACCGGCCCTCGGCATCCGTATTGATGATCTCAATCGACTTGCCCGACATCGCAATCTGCACGTCGCCCGGCTTTTGCGCTTTCCCCGAGGGCATATTCTCGGTCGCGCACACGATGCCGATGACTTTGACTTTCGGTTTCAGCAGCGCAATGGCACGCATCACCCCGATCATGGTTGCGCCTCCGGCCATGTCGTATTTCATTTTCTCCATGCCATCGGCGGGCTTGATCGAGATGCCGCCGGTATCGAAAGTGATTCCCTTCCCCACTAAACCTAAGACCGGCTTCTCAGGCGCGCCAGCCGGTTCGTAGCGCATGACGATCAGCGCGGGCGGTTCGTCAGAACCCTGCGCCACGCTCCAGAATGCGCCCATCTTTAATTCTTTGATTTTGTCGCCGCCGTAGACTTCGCATTTCAAGCCGACTTCCTCGGACATCTTCTTCGCGCGCTCGCCCAGAATCGTCGGCGTCATGCGGTTGGATGGTTCATTCACCAAATCGCGGGTGAAGTTTTGCGATTCGCCGATGATCTGCGCTTCGTTGGCCGCCTTCTCGAGCGAAGCCTTGTCGCCTCCGGCGACGACTACAGTAAGAAGATCAATCTTCTGGTCCTTGCGGTCGCTGCGATAGTAATCCGGATCGAAGTTGCCCACATGCGCGCCTTCCACAATCGCGCGTACCGCTTCTTCCGCGGGAACGCCAGTCGGCGCGATAAACGCAATGCTGCGAATCTCGCGCGACTTGAGCACGCGCACGGCAGTTCCGGCAATGCGCCGCAGATCGTAACTGGAGAATTTTTTTGCGCTTCCGCCTGAAACCAGCAGGAGGCGCTTGGCCATCAGCGTGACGGGCCGGTGCATCAGGTTGGTTTCAAATGGCTTGCCTGCAACCTCGCCGCTTGCGAGCAGATCAGCGGCTACCGATTGAACGGCCGGATCGACGGCGGCAACTTTCAGTTGCGGCTTCTTGTCTTTCCCTTTTTGGTTGGGCGAAGGCTCGGCATGGTCGAGCACCACGGCGACCAGCGATTCGGTTTCGAGTTCGGCGGGCGTAGAGATAGAAATTGTCGTCTTCATAGTTATAGGCGATGTGCGGCAAACAGAATGATCCTTCCAGTATCGTTGGCGGGGCGGGAAAAGTGCAAGCGCTCGAAGTCTGGAGAGTGGATCAGTCCAAAATCTTTACTCCCTGCGTCATCCCGAAGCACGGCGTAGTTCAGCCGCGAGAGGGATATCCCCAAGCACGATTTTCAGGGAGATCCCCGCCGGACGACCGTGAAACATTGCCACATGCGGCCGTCTGCGAGGACTTGAGCGGACTACTTCTGTGGACGCGACGTGCTGGCCCGGCCGGAAGCAATTAGGTATTGACCCTCGTCGGAGTTCACCGCATCGAGATCAAGAGTCATGGTCGTCGCACTTCCGGAGCTCTCATAACCGATACGAGCCCGAAAGTAGTATGTCTTGTCCGCCTCGGCCGTAAAGCCCGCGAATGCGGCTTCGCGGGACAGCCGCTTGAGATGCGATTGCCAGTTCGTACACAGGTGGTGCTCGCCGGGGTCGACCGGGAACGCGAGATACGAGTTGGCTCGCGTCGCACCCATCCAGACGCCATCGAGTCCAATACGAATGGTCGGATTACCCAATTCACCCGGGACTTTGTTGAACACTTCACTCACATAAACCAGCGCCTTGCCCGGCATTAGAGCTGGCGGATTGCCCGCAGTTGTCGCCGCATCAAAGTGAACTTCCTTGGGTCCGCAGGCGCCTTGAGACGCCCCAGACTCGGCATTTTGGGCAAAGGTAGAAAGTGCCAGGGAGATCGTTAAGACAGTGACCGACGCCGCGAGGACGACGATGGAATTGTATTTTCGGATGCCAGCGATTCGCATACTTCCCTCCAGCTCGAAAGGCGCCGCTTCGCGACGCCCACTCAGCTACTTTTATGATAGTCCCCAGCTACACAAAGATTTATATATTTTGGCAAACAATTGTCATCGCATACGCGTCTTTCAACCTGAAATGAGTAATTCCTGGATGATCTGAGCTGTCTCATCGGCCGGTTCGTGTGTGTGTGCACGATCATCCCCAGTGGCGGCAGCCGAGCACCTGAGATATGATTCAAAGCCGCAGCCCGCACAGGTGAGGTTTTGCATGCAGATTCGATCGAAGATTGTATTTTTCATTTTTATTACCGCTTTGGCTATGGCGCTCACTGCGCTCGTAAACCGCAACCCAACCACGGTGACGGCGGCCGCGCCCCAGGCGTCGGCGCCAGCAACAAAAGCCCCACTACCCGCAAAAGGCGCGGAAAACGGGGCAACCGCGGAGTTCTCCATCCCCGACACGACGCTGGCCATCAACTCCGACAAGCCGATGTCGCAGCGCGTCGTCCACTATGAGATTGACGCCAAATACGACGCGGCCACGCACACCGTCGACGCCACTGAAGTCCTCACCTATCACAACCTGACCGGGCAGGCCCTCGACCACTTCCCTTTCCATCTTTATCAGAATGCGTTTCAGCCTAAATCAACCTTCGTGCGCGAGGCCAAAATCGCCGGCAATCGCGACACATCCTACGACAAATGGGAAGCGAAAGAATACGGTTCGGAAACGATTAAGAATATTGAAGTCGTGGGGCAAGGGGATATGGCGCAGGGCGACCTGACCGGGCAACTGCAATACATCGCACCCGACGACGGCAATAAAGACGACAAGACAGTCGTTGACCTGCACATGCCCAAGCCAATTGCTCCGGGTGCGTACGTACAGTTCAAGATCGCCTTTCAGACCAAGTTTCCCGAAACCCAGGCGCGGTCGGGCTGGAAACGCGATTTCGTTCTAGGCGGCCAGTGGTTTCCGAAAGTCGGCGTGTGGTGGAATGGAGCCTGGAACTGCCATCAATATCACGCCATGACGGAGTTCTTCGCCGACTTCGGCGTTTATGACGTAAAGCTCACCGTGCCGCAATACGAAGTCGTCGGCGCCAGCGGAGTGATGGTCGATGAAAAGAATAATCCTGACAACACAAAAACCGTGACCTACCACGGTGACGACATCCACGACTTCGCCTGGACCGCCAGCCCGCGCTACAAAGTCCGCGAGAGTGTATATCAATCGCAGATGGGACCGATCAAGCTGCGCTTCCTGATGCAGCCCGCTCACTGGAGCCAGGCCGAGCGCCACGAGAAAATCACCACCGAAACTCTCGACCACTTCGAAAAATGGTACGGGCCGTATCCCTACAAGACTCTCACCGTGGTCGATCCGGAGCCGGATTCAGCGGCAGGCGGCATGGAATATCCCACATTCATCACCGGCGACTCGAGCTGGTTTATGCCTGCCGGAATGTACGTACCGGAGTTGGTGGTGGAACACGAGTTCGGCCACCAGTACTGGTATGGCATGGTCGCCACCAACGAATTTGAAGACGCATGGATGGATGAAGGCATCAACAGCTACACCGAAGTCAAGGTGCTGGATTCGATCCTCGGCAAAAACACTTCCATCATGAACGAAGCCGGCGTGACTATGGGTGAGCGCGAAGAACAGCGGCTCAGCTATACCAGCTCGGCCGATCGCGATCCCATCGCGCAGAAAGCTTACGACTACTACAGTTACGGCTCTTACGGCGGCATCACCTACGGCAAGACCGCCAGCGTGCTGGTAACACTCGAAGGCATCATCGGCGAAGACACGATGGCGAAGGCCATGCACGTTTATTTCATGAAGTATCGCTTCACCCATCCCGGAAAGGAAGATTTCCTGAAGACGATCGAAGAAGTTTCCGGCAAAAATCTGCGCTGGTACTTCGACCAGGCGATCTACGGTTCCCAGGTGATGGATTACGAAGTGTCCAGCGTCGACTCATTCCCGGTGAACTGGTACGAAGAGAAGAAGGACAAGAAAGACGCAAAAAAAGACGCGAAGGATGCCAAGGACGACACGGTTTACCAATCCTACGTGTCGCTCCATCGCAAGGAAGACTTTGTGATGCCAGTCGAGGTCGAAATTAAATTCGATAACGGCGAGAAACTCCGCGAACAATGGGATGGAAAGAGTCGCTGGGTACGATTCAGTTACCAGAAAAAAGCGAAAATCGTGTCGGCGGAGCTAGACCCCGACCACACCATCCAGATCGACCACAACGATTTCAACAACAGCTTCGTAGTCGAGGCCAATCCCAAACCAACCAACAAACTCTCGACCTACTGGCTTTTCGCGACGCAGTGGGTCAGCCAGGCTTTGGCCTGGTGGGCCGTTTAAACACGCGGCGTGCAGCACTTGCGAACGAACTCAAGGGGATCAAGGATAGAAACGAATGAACGACAAAAAAGGTTTACTGAGCAGCGGCTGGGGCATGGTCACCCGCAACAAACGTTACATTGTCTGGTTCTGGCTGCTGAACCTGACCCTGGCCTGGTTTGGCACGGTGCCGTTCAGTATGAGCGCTCACGCGATACTCGATCACAGCATGGCCGCCGATCGACTGCTGCGCGGCTTCGACCTCGCAGTGATGGTCGGCCTGTTCGCGCGGCCGGAGTTTGGATCCATGCCGGCGCTGGGGAGGGCGGCCGGATATTTTGCTTTTCTGTTTTTACTCTTCACCGCTCTGTTTCTTCCCGGAGTCTTTCAGGGCTACGCATCGACCTACCGCCTGCCACGCGAGGACTTCTTCCGCGCCTGCGGACGAAATCTGTGGCGCTTCATCCGCCTCATGTTCGTTGCCGGCATT
>JBEKRY010000263.1:0-5432 GCA_049517555.1 Candidatus Sulfotelmatobacter sp.
GCTCTTCGGTCATGGCGAGGCAGACCAGGCCGCGGCCGTACTTGGCCATGAAGTTGATGGCGTCGGGCGTGATCTTCTCGGCGGCCATGTTGAGGTCGCCTTCGTTCTCGCGGTCTTCGTCGTCGACGACCACGATCATGCGGCCGGCGCGGATTTCCTCGATGGCGTCGGGGACATCGGTGAAGGGGTGCTGGGGGCTCATATTGAGGCGATTGTAGCAAAGCAAGTAGCCCGGTTCGGAGTCACATTGGGACCGTTTTGGCCATTTTTTTGTAGTATTGCCGGACTCATTTTTATCCGGCCAGTTCTTCTTCCGCGTCGCGGAACAGGGCTCGCATGGCGCGGATCACCCAGTGCGTGAGAAGCAGGATGATTACGACGAAGATCATGGCCAGAGTGCCCGCTACATATGGATGCCGCGTGGCGAGCCAGGTGAGGGCGATAGCGACGGCGTCTTCAGCGAGGCTCAGCGTGATGTTGGAGAACGGTTCGGGCGAGGGCGTGATTGCAGCGCGGGCGGCGGTTTTGCCGCTGTGGGCGATCAGAGACACGGCGGCGCCCAACAGTGTGGCCAGCAGTTGATGCTCGGGTGAAAGCTGGCGGGTAGCCTGATAGGCCAGGAGTGCGGCGGCGGGGACGCGAACGAAAGTGTGCAGGGCGTTCCAGACCAAGTCGAAGGCAGGGATCTTGTCGGCGAAGAATTCGATCACGAACAGGGCAACGCTGGCGGCGATTACAGGCCAGGTGTCGAGTAGTTGCAAGCCCGAGGGCAGCGGTAGATGGGCGAAATGCGCCAGCAGGCCGAGGACGGCGACGGTAGCATAGAGATTCAGTCCGGCGGCGAAGCCGATCGCGGCCAGCAGTGCGAACAGTTCCGCGAGCGGGATTTGCAGGACGTTGAGCACTGGGTCGTGGGCCAGCACCACAAACAAAAAGGCCGCTCCCGAGTTTCGTTAAGGAGCAGCCCTCAGACTACTAGGTTTACAGGGTGGATTCGATCTCGAATCCCCAGGCTTCGAGAAGAGGCTCAGGGATGTACTTCGAGTTCTTGTTGCGGCGGGCCCACTCGCGCAGGCGCGTCGACCGCAGGTACTGGTCGGGGGAAAGCTTGTACTCGCGTACAACTTGTTCGAATTCAGTGATGGTGGGGGTGATCGGTCCGATCGGCTCGGGCTTGCCCCAGTTCGGATTTCCGCGTCGCTTGGCCATGAAAGATGCCTTTCCACTCCAGGGGATGAAACTGCAAACTCGTCGAACTAAAATCGCCTAACTATATGATTCTCCGAGCCGTCTTCAGGATTCAGCTTCAGACGAGAACGCAGTCCGATTCCAGGCAAAGCTAGAACCTGTTACTGACAGCTACTCAAAAGCTGATCGGAGACTCAACATCCTACAGTCAATTTCGCCTGAAAGTCAACGTAATTTCTGCTTCGGGTTAAGTCTTAAATCTCCACTTAAGCACATGTAAATTAAGGTACTTATGGCGGATGGCTCAGTTGGAACCTTAACGCGTGGCGTCATCCCGAGGCGGAGCCGCTTTTCGAGCGAGTAGGCTCTCTCGTGTCTGAAATACACCACGGTTCGGGATGACGCAAGGGCCGGAGACTCAGACTGAGCCGAGAAAACGTGAGTTTGCAGGAACTTGCAGATTACGGGCGTAACCTGTTGGGTCGCTTGGGACGTTGAATCGACGCGTCGATAGACATAGAGTGCTGACATGGAGTCTCCTTCGTGGCTCCTCCTAGAGCTCAGTGTGGTGTCAATGCGATATCCGGTTTGGCTCCAGGCCTCTTCGGGAGAATGTTTTCTGGCAATCGGATTCCCGAGTGCGTGGGCAGGAATAGGTCCGGCATGAGTCTGAAATCGTTGGTGCTGTGTGCTGACGAAAAAATCGTACGAGTCTTGCGTCGCGTGCTTGGCGATCTGGATATAGGAGTCGAGTTGTGTGTGGACTCCGACAGCGCTTTGCGCAAGCTGACGCGGCAGCGGTTCGAGGCGATCATTGTCGATGTCACTGACGACGGCGCTTCGGATGTGCTGCGCAGTGCGCGCACCGCTCCGTGTAACCGACAGGCGGTGGCGGTCGCTATTGTGGATCCCATTATTGGATTGAAGGCGGTGTTCGGGCTGGGCGCGCACTTCGTGCTCTATAAACCGGTGTCGAGTGAACGGGCGAAGTCGAGTTTCCGGGCGGCGCGGGCGTTGATGAAGAGCGAGCGGCGGCGCAATGCGCGGGTTGCGGTGGAAATTCCGGTCGTGATGCGGAGCCCGGAGGCGGGCGGCAACATGAAGGTCACGACCGTCGACCTGAGCGAAGGCGGGATGGCGGTGAACATTCCGAAGCGTCGGCGTCCGACGGGGCGCTGGCAAGCGGTGTTTACCCTGCCGGGAACCGAAATCTCACTGGAATTGCCCGCGGAGTTCGCCTGGGAAGGCGAGAAGGAGCAGGCGGGACTGCGCTTCCAGCAAATTCCGCCGGAAGCGACGCAGCAGTTGCGGGAGTGGTTGAAACAGAATTCTCCTGAAGCGGAGCAGGATGATCCGCCGATTCGCTGCCAGCTGACTGATCTGAGTTTGGGTGGATGCTACCTGGAGATGGCTTCGCCGTTTCCGGCGGGGAGTCGAGTGATGCTGTCGATGCGCGCCGGCGAGGTGGAAGTACGGGCGCAGGGCGCGGTACGGATTATGCATCCGGACAAAGGCATGGGCGTAGAATTTACCCAAACGACGCCGGAACATCGCGCTGCGGTGGAGAAATTTCTGGGCGTGCTCAACGAAAATCGCGGGCTCACGCCGGAGTTGCTGGTGGAACCGGAAGGGCTGGAATCTGAACCTAACGCGGGCAAACCGCCGACGGAAACGGATGATCCGCTACTCCACCTGTTTTATGGCGATGCGCTCACGGCGGAACAGTTCCGCGACGTGCTGCAGAAGCAGCGAGCGACGCCCTCCCCGATGGCGAGCAGTGCGGCCTCTGCTCATTCCTAGGGTTGGCGGGCCTAGGGCTGGCGGACTACTCTCGAAAACAACACCTGGTTACCTCGATCCTGCCAATTGCAGTACGGCAGGGCCACGCCATTTGTCGTTTTTCATCACAGAGTCACAGAGAAAACCTTGAACCTGTAAAACCGAAAGGGGTTACTACGCATTTGGTTTTCTCTGTGTCTCAGTGACTCTGTGGTGAAAAACTAAATCAGGGCAGCACCTCCAATCAGTTCCTTCCTCGGCCAATTCAGCTACTTCGGCTGATAACTCTTTTCGTTCCGCATCTCTCTAATCCGTCGGCGACTTAGATCGCCGCTTTCCCGTTCAGTCTCACGCACCTGGAAATCGCTGACCGCTGCAACAAAATGCACGCGCAGAAAACTATTGCAAGTAGTTGCAACATTTGCGCTTGCGGTGCTGATGAATCATCAAAGAAATATTTTAAATGTCCTAGTGAGGGGTTGCATTTTTAACTTGGACACATTACTCTGTGGGTCCCCCGCAAGGCAGCGCTCGGTGCTGCGTGTAACTCCCCTCAAACTTTCGGTGAAACCGAGGAGCAAAAACCATTATGAGTAATCGCGGCATGCAATCCACTCGACTGATCGCGGGGCTACTGGCCGGCCTGCTGTTGACGATCCTGGCTGTTCCACTCGTTGCCCAAACCGAACGCGAATCCCGTCCGATGTATGACATCTCCAAGGAAGTTACCCTTACTGGGACGGTGTCGAGTGTGCTCGCCAAACCCGCCGCGGGAATGCTTTTCGGTTCTCACCTGATGCTCGACACGAAATTCGGCCCGGTGGATGCCAGTCTCGGAAAATGGGGACTGCAAGGTAAAGGCGCCCTGTCGATTGCCGCGGGAGAACCGGTGGAAGTAACCGGCGTCATGAAGACGATGAATGAGAAGCAGGTCTTCATTGTCCGCACGGTAAAAGCGAATGGTCAGGTTTATACGATTCGCAACCAGTACGGCGTCCCCAGCTCGCCGCAGTCGCGGGAACGCGTTAGCCAGAACGCCGCCAAGGCAGGGGAGTCGCTATGAACCGCAAAACTTACTTGAATATCTTCACCCGCATTTCCGGTTTTGTCCTGGTGTGCCTGACCATGGGTTTGCTGGCCAGTTGCGGTTCGTCGGGCTCGAACATAGCGCCAAAGACAATCATCAACATCACGGCGGGTAGTGGATCGCCTCAAAGCGCACAGGTTAGCACGGCTTTCGCCGCGCCCCTGGTAGCGAATGTAACCTCTAACGGAACCGCGCTAAGCGGCGCAACGGTGACCTTTGCCGCGCCTGCGTCGTCCTCAGGCGCGAGCTGCGCGCTTTCGGCGACTTCTGCCACTACCGACTCCAGCGGCAACGCATCCGTCACGTGCACGGCCAATACGACGGCTGGCGGACCTTACAACGTGACTGCCTCGACTTCGGGAGCGACCGCGACCGCTAGTTTCGCTTTGACGAACACGGCTGCGCCGCCACCGACCATCTTGATCACGCCCGTCAGCGGATACACAACGACCGCTGTTGTCGGCAGCCCGTTCAGCGCACTTTCAGCGACGGTTACTTCCAACGGAACGCCGGCGGTTGGTGTGTCGGTAATTTTCACTGCTCCCGCGTCGGGCGCTAGCGGCACTTTCGCAACCACGACACCCGGAGCCACGGATACCGAGACGACCAACGCCAGCGGCGTCGCCACCTCGCAGATATTCACTGCCAACTCGACAACTGGATCGTATTCGGTAACCGCCACGACCTCCGGCGCGACCACCCCAGCTAGTTTCGCTTTGACGAACACAGCGGTCGTTCCGCCGGCCATGGTGATCACGGCAACCAGCGGCGGAGGACAGAGCGCGATAGTCACGACCGCGTTTGCCGGTCCATTGGTTGCGACAGTCACGAACGGTGGCAATCCCGTCAGCGGTGTTTCGGTGACCTTTACGGCACCAGGATCGGGCGCGAGCGGTACATTCGCGACCACGCCTGCATCAGCCATCGATACCGAGGTCACTGGCGCGAACGGCCAGGCTACCTCGCACATCTTCACGGCCAATTCGACGGCTGGCGGCCCCTACAACGTGGTAGCCTCGTCTGGAACGTTGACGCCAGTCAACTTCGCCGAGACCAACACGGCGGGTGCGGCGGCAAACCTTAACGCCACCAGCGGAGGAGGACAGAGCGCGGCGATCAGCACTCTGTTTACCCTCCCATTGGTAGCGACAGTCACCGACGCTCACGGCAATCCCGTGAGTGGAGTTTCGGTGGCATTCGCCGCTCCAGCATCGGGCGCGAGTTGCGTGCTTTCCGCCCCGGCTGCCACCACCGTCGCCAACGGTACCGCGTCCGTAACGTGCACGGCCAACACGACGGCCGGCGGACCTTACAACGTCGTGGCCTCGTCGACCGGATTGGCTTCGGTCAACTTTGCTTTGACCAACACCGCCGGCGC
>JBEKRY010000264.1:0-5396 GCA_049517555.1 Candidatus Sulfotelmatobacter sp.
CTGGGCAGCGGGGCGCTGGCGCGCACGACTAGTTCGAGAATGCGTCCCAGGTCGCGAGTGAACAGGACGAAGGTGAAGATGGCCACGCCGATCAGGGCGTGGGCCGTGACTTCGCGGAGGATATAGCGGGTCAGAATCCGCATGGAGGCGCGTTAAGGCGAGGATAGCATAGGGTGGCCTGGCGGCTTCGGCAGGGGGTGGCTTCGGGGTCGGTGGCGCTGGAGGCTCGGCTTCGCCTTCGCCTTCCCGGGACGGACGAAGGCGCCCGTCCCCACATGGTCCGTGGCTGCGCGATCTTTTATGTCTGCCGATTTGCGGAACCTGACACTCGGTGAATGCGTATGGATTCGAGAGGCATTGGAATGATCGGTGAGAACGATTTGGAGAACGACAGGCGCGGAGATACGTTGGCGCTGGTGGGGATTGCGGCGATCGTGGCCCTGGCGCATGTCCTGACGAACGGGCGGTATGGATTTCATCGCGATGAACTGCAGGTTTTGAGCGATGCCCGGCACTTGGACTGGGGATTCGTGCCGTATCCGCCGCTGACGCCTTTTGTCGAGCGGATTTCCATGTCGATATTTGGCCTGTCGATGGTGGGATTGCGGTTGTTTTCGGTTATCGCGCAGGCGATTCTGGTGGTCGTTGCGGGGCTCATGGCGCGGGAGCTGGGCGGAGGGAGACTGGCGCAGGTTACTGCGGCGCTGGCGGTCGCGCTTTCGACTCTGCCGCTGTTCGAGGGGACGGAGTTTCAATATACGACGTTCGATAACTTGTGGTGGGTGCTGATTGCCTACTTCGTGATCCGGTTGCTGAAGACGGAGAATCCGCGGTGGTGGCTGGCGATTGGGGCGACCATGGGCTTGGGGTTTCAGACCAAGTACACGATGGGATTTTTTCTCTGCGGAATTATGGGTGGCGTTCTGCTCACGCGCGCCCGGCGCTATCTGGGAAGTGGATGGTTCTGGGGCGGAATGGCGTTGGGGTTTGTGATCTGTTTACCGAACTTAATCTGGCAGGCGCAGCACGGATTTATTTCGCTGCATTTTCTGCAGCACATTCATGCGCGCGACGTGAGGCAGGGGCGGGCGAATGGATTTTGGCGCGATCAATTTTGGGTTTGCACGAATCTGGTGGCTGCGCCGCTGTGGATTGCGGGGGTGTTGGGCTATTTGCGGGACCGGCGGTATCGAATGCTGGCGTGGATGTATTTGATCCCGCTGGGGCTGTTTGCCGTGGGCAAGGGACGAGGGTATTACCTGGGCGGCGCGTATCCGATGCTGATGGCGATGGGCGCGGTCTGGGGTGAGCGCTGGGTTACATCGCTGACGATGATTCCGCGGCGAGCGGTGGAAGCTGTGTTCCTCACGGGACTGGTGGCGTGGGGACTGTTTATGAGCGCGATGATCCTACCTTGGGCGTCGAGCGGCGCGCTGATGAAATTTGCGCTGGAGAATAACGGCGATCTGCGGGAGGAGATTGGCTGGGACGAACTGGTCAAGACGGTGGCAGGAATTCGGGATACGTTGCCGCCGGAGCAGCAGCAGAATGTGGGCGTGATGGTGAGGAACTACGGCGAGCAGGGAGCGATCGAAATCCTTGGACCGGCGTACCATCTGCCGCCGCCGATCAGCGGAATTAATTCGGGGTGGCTGCGGGGATACCCGGCGACGCCGCCGTCGGTGCTGATTGTGCTGGGGACATCACGGGAGGATGCGGATCGCATGTACACTTCATGCCGTCTGGCCGGGCACAACGGGAATTCGCTCGGTGTAAAGAATGAAGAGAGCGAAGATCATCCGGATATTTTTGTGTGCGGTCGGCCGCGGTTGCCTTGGCCGGAGTTCTGGAAGCAGTATCAGGGTTACGGGTAGGACCAAACTTTCAAAGTCCCCACTTCTCGCTGAGTACGCGAGAAATGGGGCACCCGGCTTTCTTTCCTACGGCAATTGATTCACGTAACAGGCGCCACTGGTGATTTGCACCGGCGGAGTCGGCGGCGTCATCCACGGGGGCGCATTGAAGTCGAAGAACTCAGTCATGCTTTTTTGGGCTGCGTCGCGTTTGGTCAGGGCGGCCACGCCGAAGCGCTGTTCAATCAGGTTCAGGATTGCCGTCGTGTCCATCACGGTGTGCGAAACGTAGTGTTTTTTCGCGTAAGGCGACACGACGATCAGGGGCACGCGGTAGCCGGTGTAGACGAAATTGCAATTGGGTCCAGTCACGGCGGTGCAGACGTCGCCGGGCAACAAGTCTCTCGGCGCGATGCCGTCCGGGCTCACCGCGGCTTGCGGAGCCACGTGATCGTAGAGGCCTCCGAACTCATCGTAGGTGAAAATGAAGGCGGAGTCGTCCCACGAAGAACTCGTCATCAGGGAGTTAATGATCGACGAAACATACTGCGCTCCGAGTTGGATGTTGATGGGATAGTCGTCGGAATCGGAGCCGTGCTCATCGAGCCCTGCGTCTGATGCGGGTTCGATCTGAGCGACTTGAGGCAGAGTGCCGTTCTGCACATCGGTAAAGAACTGCGTCATGCTGGCCAGGTTATTCGGGTAGTCGGTGGGGATGGTCTGTCCCCACTCAAAATTCTGAACGTAACTTAGCGTCAGCAGGCATTGCGGCGTCTGATCGGTCGCGCAGGGAGTGTTGTCGGTATTGATGTAAATCTTCCAGGTGATTCCCGCGTTCTGCAACTCCTGAAATATTGTCGTGGCGGTGAGCAAAAACGCGTCTCCACGATCGGTGCCAATGGGATATACGTACCCCTGGGACGTCGCGGCAATCAGATATTCACGATTCGGTTGGGTGCGCGTCATGATGGGGGAAAACCAGCGGTCCGAGGTGCTGAACTCCGAGGCCATGAAGTAGTAGTAATTCAGGTCAGTATCATCGTAGTAGCCCATGGCGCGAATACCGTTGGTGTCATAGAAAGGCGGATCGTTGTTGCGCGCGTCGGTTGCGCTGGTCCAGACAAAGCCATTCAGAGTTGCTGTTGTGGAAATGGGATTGGTGAGATCCCAATCCACGTGGCTTTCGTTCCAGGAAGGACTGGGGTTCTCAATGCACTGCGTGACCAGGGGGTACGAGGTGATTGTTGGGCTGGAGCTGTCTTCGGTGCACCCGCTGGGCGGCGGGTCAGCCGGATCGCAACCCAGGTTGGTGGGCGGCGGTCCGTACAGCGGAGCGAGGCCTGAGGTGGGATTGAATTGGGGCAGGCCGTCGAAGGAACGATCGGCGAAGCCATTATTTTTCCAATAGGAGCGCAGTGCACCGAAGTAGTGATCGAGGCTGCGGTTCTCCTGCGCCATGAAGATAATGTGGTTGAGAACGTTGACCGTCTGACCCACGTTGAATGCGGCGGCGGCTGACTGATTTGCATTCATGGTCAGCGTGCAGCTTCCGGTGCCTTTGCAGGCGCCGGACCATCCGGCGAAGGAGGCTCCTGTGGCGGGAGCTGCGGTAAGTTTCACACTGGTTCCGGAACTGAAGGAGGCTGTACACGTGGATGGGCAACTAATGCCGGGGGGAGTGCTGGTGACAGTTCCCGTGGAAGTGCCTGTTAATTTGACCGTCAGGTGATAAGTAGTCTGCGGCGA
This sequence comes from Candidatus Sulfotelmatobacter sp., assembly GCA_049517555.1. GTDB lineage: Bacteria > Acidobacteriota > Terriglobia > Terriglobales > Acidobacteriaceae > Sulfotelmatobacter. Next base: position 3,600 of record JBEKRY010000264.1, read on the forward strand.
GGCCGGTTGCTGGGCTGCCAGGTCGATGCCGGGAAGAAAAGTTGCGAACAGGATGGCGGCGAGAACACGATGGCAAGTCAAGAAATTGACCTCCGAGGACCTTCAGGAAAAAAGGACGAACCTTTGATGGCTTCGGGAAGCGGGCGGTTGTTTGGGAAATGCTCAAGTAGGGTACAGTCTGAGGGCCGAGCGGGCGGTTTAGCCTTTGAAGTTGATTCGAGGGTCGCTCGGCTTCGCCCCTTCGACAGGCTCAGGGCAGGCTGTCGCGAGACGGGCCAAGGCGCCCGTCGCCATATGGCCTGTGGCGCATGGTCATTGCCACATGGGCTGTGGCTGTTATTGAGCTTTGAAGAACAGCGCGGCCAGCGGGGGCAGGGTTAGCTTTAGCGAGAACGGGCGGCCATGGGAGGGGATTTCTTCCGCCTGCACTCCGCCGAGATTGCCCAGGCCGCTGCCCGCGTATTCGCGGGCGTCGCTGTTGAGCATTTCGCGCCAGTAGCCGCCGTGGGGGACGCCGACGCGGTAGCCCATGCGGGGCACGGGCGTGAAGTTGCAGACGACAAGCACTGTGTCTTGCGGGGACTCGCTTTTTCGTAGCAGCGAGATTGTGCTGGTGGCGTTGTCGTTGGCGTCGACCCACTCGAATCCGGCGGGATCGTTATCGAGCACATGCATGGCCGGCTCGCTGCGGTAGAAGCGGTTCAACTGTTCCATCCAGGCCTGCACACCGCGATGGACCGGATATTGCACGACGTCCCAATCGAGGCTGGAGTCGTGGGCCCACTCGCGCACCTGGCCGAATTCGCAGCCCATGAACATCAGCTTCTTGCCGGACTGGGCATACATGTAGGCGAACAGCAGGCGCAGGTTGGCGAAGCGCTGCCATTCGTCGCCGGGCATCTTGCCGATCAGCGAGCCTTTGCCGTGGACCACTTCGTCGTGCGACAGCGGCAGCACGAAATTCTCCTGAAACGAATACAGCATGCGGAAGGTCAGATCGTTGTGGTGATACTTGCGGTGGATGGGGTCGTTTTGAAAGTAGCGGAGTGTGTCGTGCATCCATCCCATGTCCCACTTCAGGCCGAAGCCGAGACCGCCGATATAGACGGGCTTTGAGACCATGGGCCAGGAAGTGGATTCCTCGGCAGTGGTTTGAATCTCGGGATGCTGCCCGTAAGCTTCCTGATTGAAGCGGCGCAGGAAGTCGATGGCTTCTAGATTCTCGCGTCCGCCGTACTTGTTGGGGATCCATTCGCCCTGCTTGCGCGAGTAGTCGAGGTAGAGCATGGACGCCACCGCATCCACGCGCAAGCCGTCGATGTGATATTTGTCGAGCCAGAACATGGCGCTCGACATGAGAAAGCTGCGTACTTCGGTGCGTCCGTAGTTGAAAATGTGCGTCTTCCAGTCTGGATGGAAACCTTGCCGTGAATCCGCGTGCTCGTACAGATGCGTGCCATCGAAGTACGCCAGGCCGTGGGCGTCGGAAGGGAAGTGCGAAGGCACCCAATCCAGGATGACGGCGATGCCGTGCTGGTGCAGGTAGTCGACCAGATACATGAAATCCTGCGGCGTGCCGTAGCGCGACGTGGGAGCGAAATAGCCAGTTGTCTGATATCCCCAGGAGCCGTAGAAAGGATGTTCCATCACCGGCAGGAATTCGACGTGGGTAAAGCCCATGCGTTCCACATATTCGGCTAGACGCGGCGCGGTTTCGCGGTAGGTGAGCGGACGATTGTGCTCCTCGGGAACGCGCATCCAGGAGCCGAGGTGGACTTCGTAGATGGACTGCGGAGC
>JBEKRY010000265.1:0-5388 GCA_049517555.1 Candidatus Sulfotelmatobacter sp.
AGTGAACTGGCTGGTGCATTCATTCCCAACGATTACATTACATGCATATGTGTCGAGGGATCCGGACAGGGAGCTATAAAGGATTACGACCAGGTCGTTGTTTGTGTCCACTGTCTCCAATGTAAATGCCATTCCTTCAGTGTCAAAGTAGGGGGATGCGGTGAAAAATAAATTGTCGTTGCCCAAACCTGTGGTTAGTCCCGCAATCGTAGACCCGTCCCAAGTTCCGGTTACATTAGTGATGGGGGTGTCATTGCCTGTTTCCGTGAGAGTGATGCTTCCTGTATCGGCCCCGCCGATATTCAAGGTGATTGAGCCTGCCTCGGCGGATGGCGTGGAGAGCGTTGCAATGAGGGTCAGCAGCACTCCAACCCCAATGGTGTTCTTAGACATTCGTAGTGTACCTTCCCCTTAACCTCGACTGGTCTTTGGTCAAAAACCCCATGACAGCGTATCACAAACCCGCAAGGCTTGGTGCCCCGAATCGCAGTTTTTTCCGGAACCTTCTTTTGCCGGAAATCGGAAACCGGGAAACTGCGTCTTTTCAGTGATTTCCACAACCCATCCATAAGTGGAATCAGGCCCGGGTGACGGCGTACTCGGAAGTTATCCTTTTTTTGCACGCGGGCGACTCGCGGCGTCGACAGGAGTGCGTGCGCCACATGGGCGATGACAGAACCACTCACGCGCCCGCGAAAGTCGGGCCCTGGAAGCCTTCGCCGCAAATAATGGAGACAGTTTATTCGAGGCCGATCCGGCGCAACAAATGGTCGAACCGGTCGTCTTCGCGCAAGGGGTCGTAACGCGGCTCGACTTTGAGCCAGACGAGCCACGCCTCGCGGTTCTCGTATGCCCGGTGAAGCGACTCGAAGGCCGCGTCACCCGCGCCAAGCGCGGTATTTACGATGGCGAGCCAATACCAGGCCGCGTTACGCGTGCGTGACATTCCTTCGAGCTGCTGCATCAATATTCCGGCTTCGGCTCGTTTCCCGGCGATCGCCAGAGCATGCGCCAGCGCCGCCTGCGCCGCGGGATGCTCTCCCGAACACGCGCGCGCGTTATCCAACTCCACAATGGCTTCCTCAATCATCCCCAGTTGCTGATACGCGAGTCCGAGCGTGTTCTGCGCCGGCGCAAACCGCGGCTCCATAGCCAAAGTCTTCCAGGACTGTTCGGCGGATTCCTGAAAATCGCGCGCGATATAAAGAATCCAGGCCATCTCCATGTTGATGACCAGGGAAAGCGGATCCAGCTCTTGCGCAGCCCTGATTTCTCTCAGAGCTTCCTCGGAGCGCCCCATGGTGGAAAGGTAATCGGCATAGAGGCGATGCGCATGCGGGTCGTTCGTATTCAACTCCAGCGCCCGACGATAGGCGGCCTCGGCGCCAGTCCAGTCCCAGTCGCAATAGCGCTTAACTCCGGCCATCGAAGTGTGGACCTCCGCCAGGTGGTCATCGATTCGCAATGCAGCTTCGGCAAACTTCTTCGCCTGCGCAAAAGATTCTTGAGCCGGCAGCATTCCCTGAAACGCGAACTGGATATACGTATCGGCCAGCCCAGTGTAGGCCAGCGCAAAACCCGGATCGCGCGCCAGGGCCGATTTGAAGTGGGCGACACTCTTGTGGAGATCCTCCGCGGTTAGCTTGTTCGAAAAATACCGGCCTTTGAGATAATCCCGATGCGCCTCGGTGCCGCGGCGCTGTGAGCGTCCGGTCTGAATATGTTCGACTTGCGCAATGAATTTATATCCTAAACCCTGCCGGGATTCGATGAAGCGCGGGTTTCTCCCCGCATCGCCCAGCGCGCGCCGCAGTGCGTTCACCGCGGTATTCAGGCTCCGGTCAAAGAGCACATGGAGATCCGGCCACAGAACCCGTGCGAGTTCCTCTCTGCTCACAAACTCCCCTGGGGTTTTGAGCAAACGATGGAGAATTTGAAACGGTTTTTGTTGCAGTTTAACGCGCACTCCGAATTTACGCAGCTCCCGTTCCCGCAGGTTGACTTCGAAAACGCCGAACTGAACCCGCATGGAAATCACACCATTGCTTAACTCGTCTTGGGTGTTCAATTTAGATCCTGACAACAAATTGATCTCCTGCTGAGGGTTCGATCCGCTTCATGTTTCGTCTCTCTGATTGACGAAGAAAAACGCCGAACGGTTCGTAATGAACCCGAGGATAAGGAGAAATACCCATGTTGAATATGAAGTGGACACTGAGTGTCGTGATGTTGGCAGCATCGGTCGCAGCAAGCGCGCAGTCGCAGCGCTACCGCGGCACGTTCCAGCTACCCTTTGAAGCGCGCTTCGGCAACGTTGTCTTGCAGCCGGGCAGCTACACGGTTTCGACGTTAGAAGGAGCGAGAGGAATTCGAATCACCGGCGACAAAGGGAAAGCTTCCATTCTCGCCGCCGGCTACGACCTCCAGCCGGGATCTGAAAAGGCCAGGATGATCCTGGTGGATGCGGGCGGTACGTACGCGCTCCAGAGCTTCGAAGCCCGAGGGATGGGCGTGGCGCTTCAATTCCTGGTTGTGAAGACTCCGCGTGGGGCAGTCGAGCGTGCCGCGGCCAAACCGGCGGTTGAAGTGGGCTTGCAATAAACGGCCCGAAGGCCGGGGAAGATGCGGGCTGCAAGTCCTTATATGGCAGTATTGTACGGATCAGGGGCGGGGATGGGCATCTAACTGTAGGAGTGAGCTCATTCTGACGATAAGTTAACCGCCCCTTCATGGCCGATCACAAAATCGTCGAACGCAGCACCATCCAAGCGCCTTATCCGGCGGCGATTCTCGAAATGGCGTTTGATGGTTGTCTGGAAGTGGATTCCAAGTTCCTCATCACCGGTTGGAATCCAGGCGCCGAGGGGATGTTCGGGTGGGCGCGCGGCGAAGTGGTTGGGAAGCAGGTGGAGCTGATCGTTTCGCCGCGGCACCGGGAAGCTTTCCTGTCCAGCCTGGCGGCAGCGCCTAAAGAGCCGCTACCGACGCGAGCGCTTCATCGGGACGGCCGCACATTTTCGACCGAGCTGTTTCTTTGTCCGCGAACGTCTGGAGCCGATCACGGCGTCACCATTTTCGTGCGCGATCTCACCAGCCAGGAACAACTGCGAAATCTGCTGGCAGAACGCGACAACGACAGAGCCATTCTGAATTTCATCGAGGACGGCTACGCCGAACTCGATTTGCAAGGCAATCATCAATGGGTGAACGATGCCTTTTGCCGGATCTTCAATCGAAAGCGTGAGGAGGTACTCGACCCCAGCTATCAAAAAATCACGCATCGGCCCGTTTCGGTCAACATCCGCGAATTGTATAAGAAGGTCTATCAGACCGGCGAACCGGTAACCGCCTTCGAGTACGAATATGCGCCAGGCCGGTTCTGTGAAACGACAGTTTCCCTCAAGCGGGGCGAGAACGGGCAACCGACCGGCTTCGTCACGCTGATTCGTGAAACCACCAAGCGCAAGCAGCACGAGCAGGAACTGGCGATGGCCAAAGACGCCGCCGATGGCGCGAATCGGGCCAAGAGCGCATTTCTCGCCAACATGAGCCATGAGATACGCACGCCGATGAACGCGATCATCGGAATGACCAGCCTGCTGCTCGACCGGGATCTGGACGCCGAATCGGTGGACTATGTGGAAACCATTCGCGGTGCATCCGACTCGCTGCTGGCCATCATTAATGACGTCCTGGATTTCTCCAAGATTGAATCGGGCAAGCTCGAATTCGAAAGTCAGCCGCTGGACCTGGTCAAGTGCGCCGAAGACGCGGTGGACTTACTGAGCAGGCGCGCGGCCGAGAAAGGATTGGAGCTGGTGGTCGACGTGCATCCATCGGTCCCGCGCTGGATCTTTGGCGACGTCACGCGGCTGCGGCAGATTCTGGTTAACCTAGTCAGCAACGCGGTAAAATTCACGGCGGCCGGCGAAGTCGTGCTCACGGTGCAGCCCTATTTGAACGGTACCCAGGAACCGCGCATTCACTTCGCGGTCCGCGACACAGGCTGCGGCATTCCCGCGGATCGTTTAGACCGGCTGTTCCATTCATTCAGCCAGATCGATACGTCCACGACGAGGAACTACGGCGGCACCGGCTTGGGCCTGGCGATCAGCAAACGGTTGACGGAAATGATGAGTGGAAGTATCTGGGTCCAGAGCGAGATTGGAAAGGGATCGGTGTTCCAGTTTACGATTCCCCAAAAGGTGGCGGCACCGGAGGAAGGAGCGTCCGCCGTTGGGGTAAGTTGGTCCGGCAAGAGGATTTTGGTGGTGGACGACAATGCGACGAACCGCCGGATCCTCACAACGCAGCTTCTGAAGTGGGAGCTACAGCCGCTTTCGGCCGCTACGCCCGATGAGGCCATCCATCTGTTATGGCGGGAACGCGTCGACCTGGCGTTAGTCGACTTCGAGATGCCCGCAATGAATGGAGTAGAGTTAGCCCGGCGGTTGAAGGAACTCGGCCTCATTTCCGGAACGAGAATGGTCCTTTGCAGCTCCTCCGGTATTTCCCAGCGCGAAATGTTGGGCGACACAGAAAACAATCCATTCGATGCTTTTCTGACGAAACCCATAAGATCCGATCAACTGAAGGACGTCATGGCGCGTTTACTCGGCGGAGCACCCGCGCCGGCTCGCAGTAGTAGTGGCGGAATCGATACGTCGCTCGCCGCCCAGCGGCCTTTGCGGATCCTGCTGGCGGAGGACAACGTGGTCAATCAGAAGGTCGCGGTTCGCCTGTTGGAACGCATGGGATATCGTCCGGATGTGGCTTCGAACGGCCTGGAAGCATTGGACGCCGTGCATCGGCAACGCTACGACGTGGTTTTGATGGACGTGCAGATGCCGGAAATGGATGGTTTGGAAGCATCGCGAAGAATCACATCCGAAGTGGATGCGGCGAAGCGGCCGCGTCTGATCGCTCTTACCGCGAACGTACTCCAGGGCGCCGAACAGACGTGCCTGGAGGCAGGCATGGATGACTATCTGACCAAGCCATTGGATCTCGTTCATTTGCGAGATGCGCTGCTGCGCTGTGTTTCGCGGCGAAGCTCTGCGGAATTTATTCCAACAACGGCCCGCTAGCGTACTATTTCGAGTGCGTCGGCGCAGCCGAACCAGGGGGTCGGCGCGGACGAGGGCGTCCGCCCTACGCGCGTCGCAATATGAGCTTCAGAAACAGAAGACTAGTCACCGAGCGTGGCAAGGCGCGGCCGTCCAAGATTCCTCGGTCACCTCCGGGACAGTCAGCTATGGTACGAAGTGAGAAATCCCGTAAACCGCCCGCAAAATATAGCGAAAATACAAGCTTAAAGCGCGCCTCTTGGCGCCATCGAACCGTTTTGAAAACTCGAACCATAGCGGACTGTCCCCGAAGTTCCCGAAG
>JBEKRY010000266.1:0-5339 GCA_049517555.1 Candidatus Sulfotelmatobacter sp.
ATGGACTTGTCTTCGCCGTTGGGCTTCGCTTGGTTGGGCTGACCGCCTTTGCGGATGTCGATGCCGCCTTTGAAGAAGGCGCCGTCTTCGATGGAGATGCGGGCGGCGATGACGTCGCCGGTGAGGGAGCCGTCACTGCGGATGTCGACGCGATCGCTGGCAGTGAGATTGCCGCGGACTTTGCCCAACACAACGATCTCACGGGCGTTGATGTTGGCGGCGACGACGCCATTGCGTCCGATGGTGACGCGATTGCCGGCGAGGTTGATGGAACCCTCCACGCGACCGTCGATGTAGAGCGACTCGGAACCGGTGACTTCGCCTTTGATGACGAGCGACTTGCCGATGGTGGCCTGGTCGGCGGTGGTAGTGGTGATGGGCCGGGGAGCGACTGGTTCAGCGGAAGTCGAACCCATTGCGGTCGCGCTGGGGGCAGGCATAGTGGGACGCTCCGGCGCGGCAGGCTGCGCAGGAGTTTGAGGCTGATTGGTCGGCTTCCACATGGCGTAAAAATTCCTTCCTGGTTGGGATTAAGGGGTCACTGGCCGCACTTTCGTGACCAAAGCCGATTGTACTCCCGCGTCTCAAGGTGAGCACTGTGGAAAAGCCTTTATTTTCAACTGAGAGTAACTGCGATGATGCTTTCGGGAGGAGGTTTCCGGGGGCAGGGTGAGCGCGCGCGAGCCAGATACTTTCTGCCTGGTCGTGTAATGATTTCCGGAAAAGTTGGCTGGAGCGTACCCTTTCATGGGAGTGGAGCGTTATGCTTACGGGGTCGAAGATTTATCGAAAACGGAAACCGGGATGGGGAGTCTAATTGTTCGGAGTCCAGCGTCTCAGTTAAGCCTTGGAATTCATTCGATATGGGAGCCAAGCATGTTAGAAACATCCGTGGTGTCGCCAGCAACGTTGATGATCGCGCGGCCGGAGCCCGGCGAGTATGCGCCTTATTATGACCGCTACATTTCGTTGATCGCCGGAACCGACATTCTGGGGACGCTCGACGCGCAGAGGCGGCAGATGATGACGATGCTCTGCGGACGCGATGAGAGTGATGGAGACATCCGCTATGCGCCCGATAAGTGGAATGCGAAGGAAGTGCTGGGACATGTCTGCGACACGGAGCGCGTGTTTGCGTATCGGGCGCTGCGGATTGCGCGCGGAGACCAGACGCCTTTGTCGGGCTTTGAGCAGGATGATTATGTGAAGAATGGTCCGTTCGCGAGGGCGCCGCTGGCAGAGGTTATTGAGGACTACATTGCAGTGCGGCGGGCGACGCTCACGCTGCTGCGCAATCTGGATGAGGTGGCGTGGGTGCGGCGCGGCGTGGCCAATAAGAATGAAGTGAGTGTGCGGGCGCTGGCTTATATTACGGCGGGGCATGAGTTGCATCATCGTAGGATTCTGGAGGAGAAGTACTTCGCTGGGCGGTAGGGGATACTTCTGCGCCGCTGATTCGCGCAATGAACGCCGATTCGCGCGATGAAGAATGATTCGCGGATCGTTCTTTTTATCTGAGTGATAATGTCATCCCGAGCAACGCGAGGGACCTGGGTTTTTGCTCGCCCGAGCGCCACCGCTGGCGCCGGCAAACACCCAGGTCCCTCGCGTTGCTCGGGATGACAACGATTTTTTTCTTTCATGTCTCAGCGCGCACTCACGGAATTGCTTCGCGGTAAGGGGGCGCACGCCGATCCCATCGCGTGTGTGGAAGATATTTCTGCTGAGCTGGCGGCGCGGCAGGTTGCGGGATTTCCTCACTCCATCGGGCAACTTGTTTTTCATATCAATTACTGGATGGAGTATGAGTTGCGGCGGATTCGCGGGCTTAGGCCGGTCTATCCGGAGCATAACTCGGAGAGCTTTCCAGCAGTCGCGTCCGCCGATGAGCGGGAGTGGGATCGATTGCGCGTGCGAATGACAGAGTTGCTGGGCGAGTTTGCCGAGCTGGCCAAGTCTTCTGCTCAGGAATTGCAGCGCGAAATCGGGAGCGTGTATGAAGGCGACAAGAATGTTGCGGGCACGCTTGAAGCCGTGTTGTGGCAGATGGTGGCGCACACGAGCTATCACGTGGGGCAGATTGCGATGATGCGGCGGGCGCTGGGAGCTTGGCCCCCGCGTGGGGGCGGGGATTCGTGGTAGGGCTCTCACTCTGCAGTTGATGTTAGAACTCCTTTCTAAGTCCGATGATGCTCGGTCACTCAAAGGGGTCCGTTCGGCAAGCTCAGGGCAGGCTCTTCGACTGCGGTTTTGCCTCACCCGCGGGAAGCAAAATCCTCGCTCAGGATGACAAGGCACCAGGAAAACATTCTTCATGATTTATGCTGAGAGCTGACGGCTGATCGCTGACAGCTTCCTCCATGCTTTCTGATTCGACAATTCTTAAACATATTGCGCGGCAGCCGAAGCGGGCTGCGGGGTTTAAGCAACTCGTGCGCGAACTGGGGCTGCACGGGGATGAACGTCGCGAACTTGATTCGCTGCTGCAAAAGATGGTGGCGCGCGGGACGCTGCTTGTTGATTCTGACCGTTACTCTTTGCCGCAGGCGGCTGCCGATAAGAATCTGGTTGCGGGGCGGCTTACTATGCATCGCGACGGATTTGGGTTTGTCATTCCTGATTCGAAGTCGCTTTCGTTGGCGCTCCGGGCCCGGCTAACGGGCGATATCTTTATTGCGCCACATTTGATTGGCAATGCCATGCACGGGGACCTGGTGCTGGTCGACATCAGCAATGTGCGGCCGGATGGACGCGCCGAGGGGCGCATTGTGCGGCCGGTGATGCGGGCGCATCCGACGGTCGTGGGGATTTTTCATTATGGGAGCCGTGGCGGATATGTGCGGCCGATCGACTCGAAGATTACGCAGGAGATTCTGATTCCGGCGGGGATGGAGAGGCCGGATCGGGGTGCCGAGGAGGACGAGGACAATGCTGCTGCGCGCGAGATCCCTCGCCCCGCTGGAAAAAACGCGGGGCTTCGGGATGACGCCAAGAAGGGGGTGGGCAGTCACCGGGCCGCGAACAGGCGGTCTGTCGATCGGGTGTTGGGGGATGAGGCGGCACGGGCAACTCAGTGGGATGATCTTGAGGGGCTCGTGGTGGATGTGGAGATCACGGACTGGCCTTCTCCGACGCAGAATCCGCGGGGGCGTGTTGTCGAGATTCTGGGGCGGGAGGATGATTTCGGGGTTGATGTCGAGATCACGATTCGCAAGTTTCATCTGCCGCATCATTTTCCGGCGGCGGCACTGGAGGAGGCGCAAGATACGTTGGCGGTTATTCCGGCGCAGGAAATCGAGAGGCGGCGCGATTTTCGTGGGCTGCCGATTGTGACGATTGATGGTGAGACGGCGCGCGACTTCGACGATGCCGTGTACGTACACATGCTGGCGAACGGGAATTTTGAGTTGCAGGCGCATATTGCCGATGTGGCGCAGTATGTGACGCCAGGCTCTGCGCTGGATCAGGAAGCGCGGCTGCGGGGGACGAGCGTTTATTTTCCGGACCGCGCGGTGCCCATGCTGCCGCTGGAACTTTCGACCGACATTTGCAGTTTGCGGCCGCAGGTGGAGCGGCTGGTGCTGTCGTGCGTGATGGAGATGGATCATCGCGGCGAAATTGTGAGTTATGAGTTGAGCGAGGGCGTCATCCGGTCGGTGGAGCGGATGACGTATACGGCGGTGAATGCGGTGTTGGAAGGCGATGCGGCCGCGCGAGAGCGCTATGCGCCGTTGGTGCCGACATTTGAGCTGATGCGCGAGCTGGCGTTGATTCTGAATCGTAAGCGGCAGCGGCGGGGGTCGATTGATTTCGATTTGCCGGAGCCGGTCATCGAGTTCGACGAGTTGGGCTTGATGAAGAGTATTGGGCGGTCGGAGCGGAACATTGCCAACCGGCTGATTGAAGAGTTCATGTTGTCGGCCAACGAGTGTGTGGCACAAGATCTGGAATCGCGGCATGTGGGGTCGTTATATCGCGTTCACGAGAAGCCGGACGCGAAGCGGGTTTATGACTTTGAGGTGATTGCGGCTACGTTTGGATATTCGCTGGGCGTGGGGGCGCTGCCGATTCATCGAGTGCAGACGAAGACTGACCGGCGAGCGTCTTATGGCACGGGTAAGCGAGTACGCGAGATTGAAGTGCCGCAGGACGTGCACATTACGCCGCGGATGTATCAGAAGCTGACGGAGAAGATTGCGGGGAAGCCGGAGGAGAGGATTCTGAGCTATCTGATGCTGCGGTCACTGAAGCAAGCGCGGTATTCGGAGGAGAATCTGGGGCACTTTGCGCTGGCGGCGACTTCGTATACGCATTTTACTTCGCCGATCCGGAGATATCCGGATTTGATTGTGCATCGGGTGTTGAAGGATGTGCTGCGGAAGGATCCGGGTCAACACTTGAGTCAAACTCCCCACCCTGTCGCAAAGAACGCGACAAGGGTGGGGCACCCGCACGATGATAATGCACCTTCGCCTTGGTCAAAGCGGCGGACAGGAGTGTCCGCCCCACAAGGGGCATTGGGCGGGCCGATTGGGGTGGAGGAGTTGCATGAGATCGCGGAGGAATCGAGCCGGGCGGAGCGGCGGGCGGCGGATGCGGAGCGGGAGTTGATCGAGGGGAAGAAAGTTAAGTTCATGCAGGATCGGGTGGGTGAGGAGTTTGATGGGCTCATCACCAGCGTGACCAAGTTTGGATTTTTTGTGGAGCTGACTGATTTATTTATTGAGGGGCTGGTGCCGCTGAATACCTTGAATGACGACCGGTATACGTATCACGAGAACACGCGGGAGATTATTGGGCAGCGGTCGCGGAAGATTTATAGTTTGGGACAGAGGATTCGGGTGCTGGTGGACCGGATCGATCCGGTGGAGAAGAAGATTCAGTTTGCGGTGGTGGAGGAAGAGCCGGTGCGGGCGAAAGGGAAAGAGCGCAAGCGGAAGAAGAAATCTTAGATTGCGTGACACGATGCGACCGACCGTCCTTCAGCCCTTTCGTCGGCCTCGTGGTGCTGGCTACTGGTGCAGTTCGGCTTGCGTGTCAGGCCGGTTAAGCGGGAGATCCTTCGCTACGCCTGAAGGACGGCTACGCTCAGGATGACAAGGCCGCATTAGAGCCAAACTTCGTGCTGGTTAGACTCCGAGGGCTTTTTGAATTTCGGCGGCGATGGCGGCGGTTAGGGTGCGCATTTTTTCTTCGGATTCGGCTTCGATCATGACTCGCGCCAAGGCTTCGGTGCCGGAGTAGCGGACGACCACGCGGCCGTTGCCGTTGAGGTCGCGCTCGGCGGAATCGATCGCAGACTGCACGGCCGGGATTTGGGCGAAAGGGATTTTTTCGCG
>JBEKRY010000267.1:0-5333 GCA_049517555.1 Candidatus Sulfotelmatobacter sp.
TCGCGTATTCCGGGGAATGAGCAGCGACGGCAAGCCGGAACAGATGCAAGTTTTCGCCAGCGGATTGAAGCACCCGTATGGCATCGCGTTTTATCCGCCGGGGCCCGACCCGCAGTGGATTTTTATCGGCAATACGAACGAAGTGATTCGCTTCCCGTATCACAACGGGGATATGAAGGCGAGCGGCGCGTCGATGCATATCGCAGACCTGCCGAGCGGGGGCGGCCATTGGACGCGGGCGGTCGAGTTTACGCCCGACGGCAAGAAGATGTTTGTGGCTGTGGGCTCGGCTTCGAACGTGGACGACACTGACACTCATCCTGGCGAGAAAAATCGCGCCGACATTCTGTGGTGCGATCCGGCGAATTGTCAGTTGAAGGTGTACGCCTACGGCATTCGCAATGCTGGAGGCGGGATCGCGGTGAATCCGCAGACGGGCGAGTTGTGGTGCTCGACGAACGAACGCGATGCGCTCGGCGATAACCTCGTGCCCGACTACATCACGCACGTGCAGGAGGGCGGATTCTATGGCTGGCCATGGTGGTATATCGGGGCGAATCAGGATCCGCGGCATGCGGGCAAACATCCGGAATTGAAAGATAAGGTGATTGTTCCCGACGTGCTGCTGCAGCCTCACAATGCGTCGCTGGAGTTGACGTTCTATGAGGGCAAACAGTTTCCGGAGGAATACAGCGGCGAGATTTTTGCCTCGGAGCATGGGTCGTGGAACCGGGCGGCGCGCACCGGATATGAAGTGATCCGCGTGCCGCTGCATCAGACGGGGCACGCCACTGGCGAGTATCAGGATTTTCTGACCGGATTCGTGCTGCCGGATGGGCATGTTTGGGGGCGTCCGGTGGGGATCACGGTGGCGCCCGACGGCTCGCTGCTGGTGAGCGACGACGGGTCGGGCTCGATTTGGAGAGTGAGTTATACCGGGAAGTGAGAGATCAACATCTCGCTTGTCATCCTGAGTGGCGGCGAAGCCGGCGTGAAGGACCGTACGCCGGCAGGAAGCTTCGATAATTTGATAGGGAATGACTTCGGCCCGTCCGTCGCGGTGGCTCTCGGCGGCTGCGCTGCTGGGTCACGATTTTTTTGTACGGTCCCTCGGACGGCTTCGCCCTCCTCAGGATGACAATGTTTACGGCAGATGGGTGTGTGATTTCTTAGTGGAAGTCGTGCGAGACGGTTTCCGCTTTCGTGACGAACAACGGCAGCACGCGCTCGGCTTTGACTGAAATGACGTTGTCCTGATTTTGCAGAATTCCTTCGATGGCGAGGAAGCGCTCGCTGGCCAGCAGCAGGCGATTCTGATGAAACAGGTCGGGCGTGATGATGGCGTTGGCCACGCCGGTTTCATCTTCCAGGCTGACAAACACAAAACCTTTGGCGGTGCCGGGACGCTGGCGGACGATGACGCAGCCTCCAATGCGGAGGCGCTTGCCGCTGGGAAGATCGCGCAGGTCGCTGGCGCGGCGGATGCCCATGGCGGTGAGCCAGGCGCGGCGATAAGCCATCGGGTGCGGGCCGACGGTGAGTCCGGTGCCGTGGAAGTCGGCGACCAGGCGCTCTTCATGATTCATGGGTTGAAGCGGCGAGGGAGAGTCGGGTTCGGGCTGTTGTTCGAGCAGCGGGCCTGAGCCGCGGACGGCGCGCTCGACTTGCCAGAGAGCGTCGCGGCGGTGGATCGAGTTGCGCGTAGCGGCAGCCGAGTACCGAGATTCCTCCGCCCCTCGCGTTCGCTCGGAGGCCGGAATGACAAGGGATTTTGAGATTGAATTCAACGCGCCGATCTCGGCGAGGGTGGTGAGTTCGTCTTTGCGCAGTTCGGGAACGCGGCGCGTGAGGTCGTGAATGGAAGTGAAAGGAGCGCGCTCGCGCTCGCGAAGCAGGGCTTGGGCGGCCTCTTCCCGCAGTCCGCGGATATAGCGCAGGCCCATGCGCAATGCAATATTCTTTCGCCCCTCCGGGGCTTCTTCATTTCCGGCGTCTGACCCACGGCTTACGCCGTGGGCTGCATTCTGTCGCCGCTCCGCGGCTGCCGTGTGGACATCTCCTTCGTCCATGATTCTTGGGCCAACGACCAACGACTGACGACCAGCGACCAGCTTATCTACAGCTTCCAGCGTGCAGTTCCACTCTGAACACGTCACATCCACGGGCAGCATTCTTAATCCGTGGCGTTGTGCATCTTTGACGATCGTGGCGGGAGAATAAAATCCCATGGGCTGGTTGTTGAGCAGGGCGGCGGTGAAGGCGGCCAGGTAGTGGCATTTCAAGAAGGCGCTGGCGTAGGCGATGAGCGCGAAGCTGGCGGCGTGCGATTCGGGGAATCCGTAGAGCGCGAACGAAGTGATGGAGAGAATAATTTCTTCCTGCGCTTTCGCGGGGATTTTATTTTGGGTCATGCCGGAACGCAGTCGGGCTTCGATTTCTTTCATGCGGGCCAGCGAGCGCTTGAATCCCATGGCGCGACGCAGTTCCTCGGCTTCGCCTCCGGTAAAGTTGGCGGCGATCATGGCCAGCCGCAGCAGTTGTTCCTGAAACAGCGGAACGCCGAGAGTGCGTTTCAGCACGGGTTCGAGCGAGGGATGAGGATAGGTGACATCTTCGCGTCCCTGGCGACGAAGAATAAAAGGATTCACCATCTTGCCGACGATCGGTCCGGGGCGGATGATCGCGACCTGTACCACAATGTCATAGAAGCGCAGCGGACGCAGGCGCGGCAGAGACGCCATTTGCGCGCGGCTTTCGACCTGAAACAAGCCGATGGTGTCGGCCTGCTGCAGCGCGGAATATACCGGCGGATCATCTTGCGGAAGGTGGGCCAGGTCTACCTCTTCGTGATAGTGGTCACGAATGAGTTCGATGGAATCCTTGAGCACGGCCATCATGCCGAGTCCGAGCAGATCGACTTTGATGATGCCCATGTCGGCGCAATCTTCTTTGTCCCATTGCACGACGACGCGGCCGGGCATGGAGGCGGGCTCGAGCGGCACGACGGAATCGAGTTGTCCCTGGCAAATGACCATGCCGCCGGAGTGCTGGCCGAGATGGCGTGGCATGTCCTGCACGGCGAGGCAGAGTTCGTAATATTTGCGCAGGCGGGGATGGTTGAGGTCGAGTCCAGCGTCGCGAAAGCGGCGGTCGAGCGCGTCGTTCTCGTCACGAAATTCCCAGGTGGCGACAGCCGCGGAAATTTTCGTGAGCGTTTCCGGATCGAAGCCCAGCGCCTTGCCCATCTCACGCGCGGCCATTTTGTTGCGATACGTAATGACGTTTGCGGTCATGGCGGCGCCGCGTTCCCCGTATTTTTGGTAAACGTGCTGAATTACCTTTTCCCGCTCGTCGCCGCTGGGCAGGTCGAGGTCGATGTCGGGCCACTCGCCGCGCTCTTCAGAAAGAAAGCGCTCGAAAAGAAGCTCCATGCTGACGGCATCGACTGCAGTGATGCCGAGCGCATAGCAGACAGCGCTGTTGGCGGCCGATCCACGGCCTTGAATCAGAATGTTTTCTTTGGCGCAAAAGCGAATGATGTCCCAGACGATGAGGAAATATCCGGCGAGCTTGAGTTTTTCGATGAGCTTGAGTTCTTTTTCAATCTGGGCGCGCGCGCGAAGTTGCAACTCAGGCTTGGCGTGCCCATACCGCGTGTGAAAGCCTTCCCACGCGCGCTGGTACAAAAACGAATTTATGGTTTCGCCTTCGGGCACGGGATAGCGCGGAAATTCGTAGCCGAGATTATTGAGCGAAAATTCGAGGCGCGAAGAAAGTTCGAGCGTGTTGGCGATGGCTTCGGGCAGGTCGGCAAAGAGTTCTTGCATTTCTGGCGCGGACTTCAGAAAGCATTCTGAATTGCGCGCCAGCAGGCGTCCGGCGGTCGAGAGCGTGTGATGGTGGCTGATCGCGGTGAAGGCGTCGCATAGTTCGCGGGCTTTTGCGGTGGCGTAGGAGACTCCGTTGGTGGCGAGCAGCGGGAGATTGAATGATCGCGCGATGTCGATGGCGGCACGGTTGCGGGATTCTTCTTCGCGTTGGAAGTGGCGTTGTAGTTCGACGTAGACGTTTTTGTGGCCGAAGGTGCCGATGAGTCGATCAACTTGGCGGCGGGCTTCGTCGATACCGCCTTGCTGCAGGGCTGCGGCGAGCGGGCCTTCGGCGCCGCCAGTGAGGCAGATCAGGCCGTGGGCGTGCTCTTCGAGTTCTTCTGGGCGGACTGCGCCTTCCCCTTTGTTGGCGCGCAACTTCATTTTGGTGATCAGACGGCAGAGGTTCTGGTAGCCAGCGCGGGACGAGACGAGAAGAGGAAGACGGAAGGGATTGTCATTTCGAATGGAAGACTTGTCATTCCGAGCGGAGCGAGGAATCGCTATCCTCTGTGCGGCTTTCAGGAAATAGGGGTCCTTCGACTGCGCAGGTGCTTCACTTCGTGAAACACCTGCTCCGCTCAGGATGACAGAAGGAAAGGGAGCGCATGGGATGATTGGGTGTAGAGATGCGCACGCGACTTCGGCTCCGATGTGTGCCTTGATTTTTGCTTTTTGCGCGGCCAGGTGAAAGCGGGGAGCGCCGTATACGCCGTCGGTATCGAGCAGCGCCATGGCGGGTAGGTTGAGCTGGGCGCAGACGGCGGCCAGTTCCTCGGGCAGAGACGCGCCTTCGAGAAAACTGAATGCAGAGCGGGCGTGGAGTTCGACGTACATTGACTCGTTGAATCATTGAATCAATGAGTGATTGGGGACAATGAATCAATGATTCAATCACTCAATGATTTAATCCTTTCAGTCATACGTGCCTTCCACGAACCAGCCACCACTGAGCAGGTCGTGCACGAGGCGGTGGAAAGAGAGGGTGTCGCCGTTTCGCAAAGCGTTGTTCTGAAGAGCAATGTTTCGCAAAGCAATGTCCCACTCGTCGCGCGACCAGGCTTCGTGCTCCCACCAGTCGCCGGAGAAGCGCCAGGGGCCGGCCTTCCAGAGCACACCGCCCTGAATGTTGTTTCTGCAAAACAAATGCGTAGGCTGGCCGTTTTCCAAAGTCACATGGGCGCGCAGCGGGGGGCGGAATCGTCGCAAAGCTGTGACTGCCGATTTTTCTTCTGTAGGCGTGGGAGCTTTTTCTCGCTCATTGTTTCGCGGGGCTTCGGCCACGAAGCGCTGCATGCGAAAGCCTTCGGGATGATGCGTGTCGAGCAACTCCAGCGCTCCAACTTTGTTTTCGCCGACCATGCCGGCGATGCGGGCGAGGGTGAGTTCCAGTTTTTCCGGTTCCGGCGAGGGAGGCCGAAACAGACCACCCTGCGCGGAACGCGGGCGGGCCGGTTCGGCGGC
>JBEKRY010000268.1:0-5316 GCA_049517555.1 Candidatus Sulfotelmatobacter sp.
AAGTTTGCGGCGCGAATCCCTCCGCCGCAATCATCAACTGAAAAGGCCCAGCAGCGACATTGGCAAAAGAGAAATTCCCGTCGGTGTCCGAGAGCGCCTCCCGGCTGACGGTAGGATCTTCACCCGTAAGCTTCGCGCGAGCCCCCGCGACGACCGCCCCACTTTGATCGACCACCGTGCCGCTGATATTGCCGGTCACGATGACTCCTTGCACGCTACTTCCCGGCGCGACGACCACAGGCGCTGGCTGCGGCGTCTGTCCTAAACAGAACGATGCCCAGCCCAGCGTGGCCAACGCCAAAACTGCGAGTCTCGGTTTGAACTGGAGGGCCATCAATGTCTTTGACTTTAATCCTTCTCACGCTTCATGCAGCCGGTCGTAGAAGAAAAGCGCGCCCGCGATTTCCGGTTTAGAACTTCCTTTTTCAAACAATTGCCTGCGCGGCCAGAATTCCGTGTGATGCGTCGTTCGCCAGGGTCGTTGCCGCAATGTTAGCAATCTCGATGCAACTATAGGCGACCATTGGGTCACGCAGCAGCACTTTTACAATGTTTAGGATTACCTTGGATAGCCGAGGGTCAGATAGAGATCGCTGAATTTTTCGTCAGTTTGGGCGCCTGATCCCCATCCAATGCACGTATCAGGCTCACTCCCGCAACCACGTAAGCCCAAATCAGATACCGGTCTTCGCCCGACGGATACAGCAGAAAATGTGCCAGCACCGCACAGCCCGCGACAATCAGCAAAGGATCCCGGCTGCGTCTCCAGGCCAAAATCCCCAACAGCACCCAAATCGCAACCTGGTCTGCGATGGCATAAGTCCCCCTCCACAGGCCGCGGACATACTCTCCCGCCGTCAGTACATGCGGAATCTGCGCCGGGTAGCGGCCGCCGACGAAGCTAAAGCGAAAAAGAACGACCCATCCATAATTCCCCGCCCAATGATTAATTCCGAGAACGATTCCCAGCGCCGCAACCGCAAGCGCTCCCGCCACCAGTCGCGGCAGTCTTCTGTCCCAAGCGAGCCATACCAATACCGCGAAAAGAATTAAAATGTCGTCCGTTCGCGCGCCGAGCGACAGGAACAAAAGTCCCAGCGCCACGATTATGTTCGAATCCACCAGCCACAGCGCAGAGATGACCAGCACCGCCGCCAGCGCATCCGGCCCTCCCAATCTGCCCAGGACCAAGATTGGAATCGCCGCCATCAGCAAGCCCGCCAGCAGCGGCCGCTGGGTCCAAAAAAGAACCACCAGCCCGATTCCAAACAGCGACGCCGCTGAAATCAGGCTGATCGCGCTCTGTATCGGAACCCCTCGGCTCAGCCCTGAAATCACCGCCAGATAGACCGGCCGAATCGCATACATGGGCTCCAACTCTTGCAGGTGTTGTGGACTATCCAGAATCGAGCTTTGTTCGGCGCGCGGACTGGCATGCTTGACCACCGCATACACCGCCTCGACCGGCTGCGATTTCCCCCGGACAATCGCTTCGTAAATGTAGCGATCAAGATTATCAACCGGTGAGCGATAGCAGGCGAAGGCCAATCCCGCAAGAAAGAGGATACAGGCCGCGAACTTACAGGCTCTAAGCAAGGCGGCATAGTACCACGATCTAATTCCTTCCGGCCCCCGTTGATGGTAAAGAGAAGAGCGTCGACCACGAAGGACACGGAGAATCACGAAGGATCTCGCTGCGAATCTGTTTCCTTCGTGTACCTTCGTGTCCTTCGTGGTAAAAGATCTTCCTAGACTCGCGTGAAGATCCTCTACGTCTCACAATATTTTCCACCGGAGATGGGCGCGCCCGCCGCCCGTGCCTCCGAACTCGCCCAGCATTGGGCGCGGGCCGGCCACAACGTATCGGTGCTGACCGGATTTCCCAATCACCCCACCGGAGTAGTTCCCCCCGAATGGCGCAGCCGCTTGCGCCACCTGACTTACCACGAACGGATCGATCAGGGAAACGGCGCAGGCGTTGATGTCTATCGCACCTGGCTCTGGCCCCTGCCCAATCGCAAAGCGCACGAGCGCATGCGCAACTACGCTTCTTTCTGCGTCTCTGCTGCTCTGCACGGCCTGACAATCCCCCGGCCGGACGTGATCATCGCTTCATCGCCGCAACTCCTGGTAGGACTCTCCGGCTGGTGGCTGGCTTTCGCGCGTCAGGTCCCGTTCGTCTTCGAAGTGCGCGACCTCTGGCCCGAATCGTTAACCGCCGTGGGCGTGGGCGATGAAAATTCGCTGCTTCACCGCACGCTTGCCGCGGTAGCAAAGTTTCTCTACCAGCGATCGGACCGCATCGTCGTTGTGACGCCCGCGTTCAAGCCACACCTGATGCAACACTGGCGTGTGCCCGCGGAAAAAATTGCAGTCGTCGAAAACGGAGTCGAGACCGACCTCTTCACGCCCGCTCCATCAGCGGCCAACCATGCGTTGCGGCGAGACCTCGCCGCCGAAGGCAAGTTCCTGGTCTGTTACATCGGCACCATGGGAATGGCGCACGGCCTCGAAACTCTGCTCGATGCCGCCCACCAACTTCAGCGCCAGAATTCAATCGCACAATTTCTGCTGGTCGGCGAAGGCGCCGAGAAAGAACGCATCAAGACTTTGGCCCAATCCCGCGGACTGACGAACCTGCGTTTTCTCGACCAGCAGCCCCGAGAAAAAATCCCTGCCTTCATTTCTGCATCCGACGCCTGCCTGGTTCTCCTGAAAAAGACTGACGTCTTCAAAACTGTCATCCCGACCAAGATGCTGGAGTTCATGTCCTGTGCCCGCCCAGTGATTCTTGGCGTGGATGGTCAAGCGCGACAGATCCTCGAAGAAGCCGGCGCCGGCGTCTTCATCGAGCCGGAAAATGTCCCGGAGCTCGTAAACGCAATCAACCGGCTCTCCGCCAATCGCGAACTGGGTTTTGCGCGGGGTCGAAAGGGAAGGGAATACATTCTGCGGAACTTCTCTCGCGATCACACGGCCGAAAAATACATTGACCTTCTTCGAAGTCTGGTAGGCGAGAGCCCGCTAGAACCGACAACCCTTCTTTGACGCTCGAAAGCTCGACGCTCGATCGTCCGACTAAGGGTCTGGGCCACTACCTGTTTTCGGGCAACGCACCTGCGGATTCCTTCCTCCGCAACAGCGGGGCGTTTTGAGCACCAAGAGCAAACGTGTCGAGCGAAACGGCATGCGCGGGATCGGTGGGCACAGCACCGAGGCCGGAATCGTCCCGATTCAATGGGCCGGGGTGTGCCGCAGAAGAATCGTCGGCGTCGGCGGTCTGACCAGCGTTGATTGACATACCGGGGACGGTTTCATAAGCGTAGCCGGTCAACTGAACCGTAAACTCGGCAAGGGCTTTATGATCCGGAGCAACGACGATGTGCGCCCACCCGTAGTAGGTGCTACCCTCGAGCTCGAATTCCAATCCAAGGTAGCCGTCAACTGTGAAACAGGGCTTTTGATTACCTTTCTGAAAGGTTGCAGTCCCGTTGCACCAGTAACCATAGGAAATGTTATTGCATCCGGCGGTTCCGAGCGTTTCCGAAGCCATGAGCGACTCACCTTTGTTGAAACTCTGGGTAGGACCAATCGGATCGCCATTGCTTAGCGCGCCGGCCTCTACGCCACTGCCCGTCGTTGCCGTCGCTGAAACTGAGGCATCATGGTAAACGCCAAGGCCAAGGATGCCGCAAGAGCCCGAGCTGTAGGCCGCCTGGATAGTGAACTCGACCGGTCCATTCTTGAGGAGTGTAATAACGCCGTCTCCCGTGATTGTGACGTTGTCAGTCACGTAAACGATCTTGGCTTCCGCTGGGGATGCCAGAGCCAGCCAGCTGGCTCCGGCTAAGATTGCCGCGATCGCAAATCTGTTTAGGCTCCGGCGTACTGACTCGGGATGCGTGGGAACTGCCTGGCAGGGGCCGAACAAGGTCTTCATAAGGTCTCCTTGACGGACCGGGGTATGCTCCTCCGAATTCGACTGAGTGTCAAGAAGATTCCCAATAGACCGTAAGCTCCTCAGCCTGAATGTGTGAGACGCGGGTCTCGTTAGATCCTCCCTGCGTTTTCTCGACCAGCAGCCCCGAGAAAAAATCCCTGCCTTCATTTCCGCATCCGACGCCTGCCTGGTTCCTCTGAAAGCCCAGGAGCTCGCAAGCGCATTCAACCGGCTATCCGCCAATCGCGAACTGGGCGAAACCTTTGGGGAAAAAGGAAGGGAATACATCCTGCAGAGTTTCTCTCGCGAACACACAGCCAAAAAATATATTGCAGTGCTTCGGAGCCTGGTAGGAAAAAGCACGTAGAAGTTGCGGACAATCGATGACGCTCGAAGCCCTCGACCGTCCCGCTAATGGATCGAGTAAATCGAAGCCGCCGTGGCCGCCGCCATTGCAACATCAAAAGTCTTGCCTGCCAAGACCTTGGCTCCGCTGACCGGAATGAAAAGAATATCGTCCGCCTGTAGAGCAACGTCTGGAGCCTTGGCCTCCAGCATTTTCTTGATTTCGATCTTTGTCTCGATCACTCCTGCGGGCGTCTTATGCAGGATGCGGGAACCACTCAGTCTTGCCGTATGGTTTGTCCCTCCCGCCAGCGCGATCGCCTGCAGCACGGTGAGCGTGCCATTGTCCACTAGCAAGCCGCTGGGACGGGCTACGTCCCCCACCACGTAGATGATGGGCGCGCGCGGGATGGTGATGGTATCGCCCGGCAGAATCTCGATGTTGCCGCTCAGCTCGTCGGCCAGGTTGCGAGGCAGATCAATGCGAATCGGCTCCGGCAAGCCCCTGCGGATGACCGCAATCTTCCGCGAAGCGGACGCAGTGAAGCCGCCCGCCAGCGAGATGACCTCGTAGAGTTTGTGATCGGAAACATCCGGGTAGATGCCAGGCTTCATCACCTCGCCCAGCACAGTCACGCCTTGCGATGCGGCTTCGTCCACGAAGATGGTTACGTGTGGGCTGCGCACGAACCCGCCATCCGTCAGCCGTTTCTCGATCACCGACTGAGCTTCCTCCAGCGTCAGGCCGTCGACGTGGACGTAATCGACGAGGGGAAGATATACGTCTCCCGCGAGGCTGACTCGCGTCTTGCTCGTCAGTTCCGGAACGTTGTACACGTTCACTTCAATCAGATCTCCCGGACCCAGCTTGACCTCGGTCGGCTGGTCGGTGGATTCTTGCGCCGCATCACCCGCCTTGGCCTGCGCCACTCCCGATGCGTTCACCGCCGCTTGCGATAGAGGTTGTACCGGAGGAAGCCCCGCAGGAAGCCCTGTGGGAGCCGTTGCGGGCGGCGCTGCGGAAGGGGCCG
>JBEKRY010000269.1:0-5264 GCA_049517555.1 Candidatus Sulfotelmatobacter sp.
CTACGTCATCACCAATAACCACTTCGAGAGCAAGGCTGGTGTGAACGCGCTGGAGCTAAAAGCGATGGTGACTGGCAAGCGCGTGCTCGCTCCGCCCACGCTCGTGCAGAAATATCCGGAATTGAGAAGATTCGCCGATCCGTTGGAGGATTCGTCCGAGGCCGCGGGACCGCAGCTCCCGCTTCTGGCGTAGCTAATGAGGTCTCATCTCGAGTTGGCGGATCTTGTCGCTGAGTCGGCGGCTCTGGTCAGCTTCAGGATCGCCGATGACTGGCCGCCGATGAACAATCACTAATCACTGACCACTGACCACTGATCACTGATCACTAGCCACTGACCACCGGCCACTGGGTTTACGCTCCCAACGCCGCGTGATCGGCCATCCGGCGCTTGTTGTAGCGCAGGGCAACATTCATGAAGACGTAACCAAGGGAGGTCTCGAAGGAAATCATCAGAGCTTCGGTGTCTTCACTGGTCTTGTCGCCCTCCTGAGCAGTAAGAAGGAGCGGGGGATGCACGCGGAAATGAAAGCCCTGGTCGTTGAGCGCCGAAATGGCGTTGCCCACAACCTGATTGGCGAGTTCGAAGATGGTTTCCTTGATCAGCGCGTCCGACTCGGGCAATTCGGCCCCCGCATAGTGGCTGGCCACCTTGACGGCGGTCGCGGGTTCGAGGTCGAGTACAATCCGCCCCTCGATGTCACCCGTCAGCGCAATCATGCCGGCTACGCCTTTACGGCGATAGGCGTCCTCTTCCATGGTGAGGTTGCCCACCTTGGTCGAACCCTGCAGTCCTTGTGACAACACGGCGTCCGCCGCGTTGATGAAAGGCTGGATCAGTTCCATCTTCATCGCGTTTAGACTCCCGCCCCTGCTGCGTTTGCCACGGATCCGTCTTCACCCATGACGTACTTGATGACCTCGTACAGCACTTCCGGCTTAACCGGCTTCTGCACGAAGTGACGTGCGCCCCGTTGCAGCGCCGCGACAATGTTTTCCTGGTAACCCACCGAGGAAACCATGACGATGCGCGCTTCCGGATGCTGTTGGACAATCCGTTCGGCTGCCTCAATCCCTTCCATCTGCGGCATGGTGATATCCATGAGCACGATGTCAGGATGGGTGCGGTCGAACTCGCTGATGGCAGTCAAGCCGTCGCCGGCCTCAGCTGCCACCTGCCCGCCGAACGTTTCGATCATGCGGGCCAGATTCTTGCGGGCAAACACCGAGTCGTCCACGATTAAGTAGCGGACCGGCTGCCCGTCCTTGCTGCGTTTTACGGGTGCAAACTGCTCCATACACACCTCCCCTATCTACTGCATATCATGCCCGGCTAATCTGGCACCAGATGACTGTGGTCACGGGTCCTTTGCCGGACTCGATCTTTAGCTTCTAGTTTCCAGTTTCTAGTTTCCGACGCGCACTGCCCGGCCCGCTTCGGACCCGGTATTCCGTCCGCAAAGAGCCTGCAGCGTCGTCCCCATTGCATCCAAACCCACCACACGAATGGCGTAACCTCGTTCGATCGCCGCCTTGGGCATGCCGTATACCACACAGGACTCTTCGCTCTGCGCGATGGTCATGCCCCCTTCTTTCTTGACGGCTCCCAAGCCTTCGGCGCCGTCGTCACCCATCCCGGTCATCAACACGCCGATCGCCTGCGACTTGAATTCCTCCGCCACGCTGCGCAACAGCACGTCGGCGCTCGGCCGGTGCCCATTGACGCGCGCCTCGTCGCAGAGAACCACCACGTCCCCCAGCGGCAGCCGTTTTACTTTCATATGGCGGTTTCCCGGCGAGATCAGCACCCGCCCCGGCTGCAGTATGTCACCTGATTGCGCTTCTTTCACGCGCAGCGGGCAAACTTCGTCCAGCCGCCGCGCGAACATGTCAGTGAATCCATCCGGCATGTGCTGCACCACCGTGATGGCTCCCGGAAAATCTCCCGGCAGGTGCGACAGAACGTATTCGAGCGCCTGCGGACCTCCGGTGGAAACGCCGATGGCGACGACCTTATTCGGAGAAGCCGAGGAAACCGGCAGTTTCTCGGGCTTGGGCCGAACTCCGGGCAGCATCCGCGGCTTCAGTTTGCACTCCGACGCCGCCTTTACTTTGGCAATCAGTTCGCGGGCGGTCTCGGCCATGTGCGCCGTGGCATCTTTGGGCTTGGTGACGAAGTCGAAAGCACCCAGCCCCAGCGCCTTCATGGTCACCGACGCGCCTTCGGTGCTGTGCGAGCTGAAGACAATCACCGGCACCGGGTTCCGCCGCATGATCTCTTTCAGCGTGTCGATGCCGTTCATGCCCGGCATTTCGAGATCGAGCGTAACCACGTCGGGCTTCAGCTCTTCAATCTTTTTCAGGCAGAAGTTGCCATCCATCGCGGTTCCTACTACGGCAATGGATTCATCGCCCGCCAGCATCTGCGGGATCAGCTTACGCATCAGCGCCGAATCGTCGACGACCAGCACGCGCACCGGAGGCGTCCTCATGCCTCACCTCCCACGGCCGAGGTCATGGGATTCATCGCCAGCCGCACGCGGTCGGTGTGTGACAGCAACAGCCCGGAATTGCATTGACCCAGTTCGGTTGGCCGGGCGCGGGACACATGTTCCACCACCGCGGGCAGATTCAGAATCAGCACCACGCGCCCGTCGCCCAGAATGGAAGCGCCGGAAACCAGATCGGTCTGAAAGGTGTGGTCATCCAACGCCTTGATCACCAATTCTTCTTCGCCTTCCAGTAAATCGACAATCAATCCGTACTTCCTCTCCCCCACCGTGATAACGAGAACGAACAGCTTGGCCTTGCGCTCGACCGTGTTGACCGGACGCCCCAGCCGCAGCAGCGGCAACACCTGGTTGCGCAGCTGCAGAACTTCATAGTTGTCGACCTGGTGAACCTCAGTCTCAAACGTCCGCGCTATCTCGAGCACCGCGTTCAGCGGAATGGCATAGAGCCGCTGCTCCACCCAGAACAACAGCGCTTTGATAATCGCGAGAGTCAGCGGCAGATTCAGGCGGAACGTTGTGCCCTGTCCAAGATGCGTCTCCACGCTGATCGAAGCCTTCAGGCGGTGCAGCACACTCTGCACCACGTCCATGCCGACGCCGCGTCCAGAGACTTCGGTGACCTGCTCGGCAGTCGAGAAGCCGGGCCGAAAAATGAATTCGAGAATCTCCGCTTCACTCAGACGCGCGCATTCCTCGGCCGTGGTCATGCCCAGTTCGATGGCTTTGGCGCGAATCTTTTGCGCGTCGATGCCGCGGCCGTCGTCGGTCACTTCGACCACCACCTGGTTGCCGTGGTGGTAGGCATTCAACCGGACGGTCCCGCGCGGCGCCTTACCCAGCTTGCGACGCTCTTCGGGAGTCTCAATGCCATGGCTCACCGCATTACGGACGAGGTGAGTGAGCGGCTCGGCGATGGAATCCAGAATTCCCTTGTCGAGATCGGTGTCCTGTCCGCTGATATCGAGTTCGACTTCGCGCCCGCATTGCCGCGAGACGTCGCGCACCATGCGGGGAAAGCGGCGAAACAACTGATCAACCGGTACCATGCGAATCTTCATCACCGAGCGCTGCAGATCGTTGAGCACTCGCGCCTGGAAGGCCATGGCGTCGGCAAACTTGCCGCGCAAGAGTTCTTTTGGATAGCGCTTGGAGAACTCGCTGAGCGCCTGCTGCAACATCGACTTCCCAATAATCAGCTCGCCGACCAGGTTGAGCACGCTGTCGATGCGACCGGCTTCGACCCGCAGCAGGTTCTCCGGGGTCGCGGCCACTGCCGATCCCGGAGCAGCAGCGGGAATCTCGGATGCGCTCAGTGCGGGCTCGGAAAAACTGTCATCGGCTGCAGCTTCGGACTCGGAATCGGGGGCGCTGGCGGCTTTTTGCGGAGCCGCACTCGGCGCCAGCAGCAACTCGACCGCGACTTCTTCCGCGATCGTGGGAATGCGGCCCTTGGCCGATATCTGTGCGACCGTCTGCGCGCTGGCCAGCACGAACTCGACATGCTTTGAAGCCGCCGGGGACTTCGCATCGGGAAGCACGGCAAGCACTTGACCGATCGAGCCCAGAGCGTTGTGAATCAGTTGCCGCCCGGCAATCGGCATGGCGCAGTGCGGATCAATCTTAACCACCACGTGGTAGACCGACAGGCCGCTCGCCTGGGCCTTCGTCATAGCCAGTTTTTCGTATTCGGTCCAGAGCGAGGCCACTTTCGCGGCGGGCGTCGTCGCCTTGGCAGCGGAACGATTCACGGCAGAAGTTTTGCCGGCAGACCTTTTGGCCGAGCGGCTGGCCACGCTCTTCGCCGTCTTCTTGACGGAAGTCTTAACAGAAGTCTTCGCGGAGCGCTTGCTCGAAATCTTGGCCAAACTCCTCGCTGATTTCCTGCTTGCCGATTTCGTGCCCGCCAATTTCGTGCCAGCCGAAGTCTTACGAGCCGACTTTCTACCCGTCGATTCCGTGTGCGCGGATTTCCTCGCCGTCGCTTTGCTGATCCGCGGGGCTCTTTCCAAGGCGGGCGCAGCGGTCAAATCTTCGATCTTCTTGCTCAGAGCCTTGATCGAGGGCAGCTTGCCGCCGGTGCGGTAGGCCGCAATCATCTCGGTAAAGACGTCGGCGGCGGCAAAGGCGATTTCCGCCACGGCAGTTTGCGTGGCGCTGCCTTCAAGCGACAAGGCATCCTCGAACTGGTGCGCCAGTTCACTCAGCTCCCGCATCCCGCAGGCCGCTGAATCGCCTTTCAAGGTATGCACCGTGCGCCGGATGCCACGGACGATTTCCTCGTCGCCGGGCGTTTTTTCCAGCTTCAGCGCTTCCTCGTTCAGGGCCTGCAACAGTTCCTGCGAGGTTTCAAAAAAGAGCTCGCGCAGTTCCAGGCCACGTTCATCGGGGGAATTCGTCATGCGCTAATCTCTCACCTCAACCCGCTGGTAGGCTGTGCCACTGTCTTTGTGGAACATCTGGAACTTCTCGGTCAGTCCCAGCAGGCTTTCCGCATGGCCCACGAACAGATAGCCGCCGGCATTCAGGCAGCGGTAGAACTTCTCGACCAGGCGTTTCTGCTCGGCCTCATCGAAGTACATCATCACGTTGCGGCAGAAGATCACGTCGTTGCGCTGCGGCAGGTACTCCGTTTTCAAGTTGTGAAAGTCGAAGTGCACCATTTCTTTCAGCGGCTTCTTGATGGCATAGCGTTCACCCACTTTGTCGAAGTAGCGCAGACGGTAGCTGTAGTCAACCATCGACATCTGATTCT
>JBEKRY010000270.1:0-5256 GCA_049517555.1 Candidatus Sulfotelmatobacter sp.
ATTCGTAAGGTGCGGGCCGCCGGAAGGTAGTGGTTGCTCATTTTGAAATTGAGCATGAACCGACTCCCCAGTCCGATGTCATCCCGCAGGAGCGCGCCTAGCGCTCCGGAGGGACCTGACGAAACCCGGACATCGGTCGTACGAGTAAGAGGATCGCCTGCACTGCGTGAAGCGCGGGTACTCCCATCGACAGCATCGACTGTGTCGCCTGTCGTAAGGTCCCTCGCCCGGCTTTTCGCCGCACTCAGGATGACATCGGCCCAATAATCTTGAAATTGAGCGCCTGCCCGGTGCTTATAATGCGTCCCATGAATCGCGACATTACGCGGCGAGACTTTTTGAATGGGGCGCTGGCCGGCTCCGGTGCTGTGTTGCTCAGCTCGGCCTTGCCCCAGCAACTGCTGGCGCGGGGCGCGGCGACTCCGGCAGACACGAATCCAGACAACGACTGGACCGGCTACGGTGGCGTAGGGGATTACGCGAACTCCAACGGCAACACCGCTGCAGTGTTTGAAGCCGGGCACCAGATTCGCGATGGCGCGTTTGAGACCTTACCCGCCAGCGTTATCGACACTGGCGAGACTTACGACTGCGTGGTGGTCGGCGGCGGCATCAGCGGGCTGGCGGCGGGGCTTGTCTTTCAACGCAAGGCTGGCGACGGCAAGACGTGCCTGGTCATCGACAATCATCCCATCTTCGGCGGCGAAGCCAAACGCAACGAGTTTCTGGTCGACGGTCACCGGCTGACTGCGCACCAGGGTTCAGCACTTTTTTGGCCGCCGTATCCGCACAGCTTTATCGCGCGCTTCTACGACTCGATCGGCCTGAAGACGCCGCGCCTGGAATATCAGAAGTGGGCCGGCCCCGTGCCCGAGATACCGCTGATGCGGACGCCCTATCTCGACTCGGCACCCTACGGCCTATATTTCGGTGCGAAATTCGGCCAGCCCCAGGGAGTCTGGGTCTCCGACACGGGACGCGCGAAATTGGAAGGAGCACCGATTTCCGCAAAAGCTCGCGAGGAATTATTGAAGTATCAGTCGGCGGACTCGGCCTCCGCGCAAAAGCCGCAGTACCGCGGCGACGCCATCTCCCGCCGCCTCGACACCATCACCCTCGAAGACCACATGATGGAAAGATCCGGCATGAGCCGCGAAACCATCCGCACCTTTTCCTCCGACGAGGGCGGAGGCTTCGGTCTCGGCCCGGATGCACTTTCCGGCTATACCGCATACGCCTTCGATGAGCTCGGCCCGATCCCCGAGGACGGAACAGAAATGTTTCCCGACGGCAATAGCGGCATCGCGCGACTCATCGCCAAGACTTTGATTCCGGAATCCATTGCCGGCTCACCGTCGCTGGAAGATGTCTGTCGTAAGCCGGTGAATTTTGCCGCGCTCGATCGCGCGGGAACCGCCGCCCGCATTCGCCTGGATTCGACTGCGGTATGGGTCAAGCACGATGGCGATCCCGCGAAATCAGAGTCCGTGACCGTTGCCTACACTCGCGGCGGGAAGGCGTACAAAGTGAAAGCGCGTTCCGTGGTGATGGCCGGAGGAAGCTGGACGACGAGGCACATTGTCCGCGACCTTCCCGAAGATCGCAAGGATGCTTACGCGCAGTTCTACCGTTCCCCTTGCATGGTCGCGAACGTTGCCGTACGCAACTGGAGATTTCTTTACAAGATGGGGATTTCCGGTTGCCAGTGGTTTGAGGGCCTCGGGAATTACATGCAGGTCCGCAAGTTGGCTCTCTGCGGGGCGGATTCTCCGACCATCAGCCCCGATTCGCCGGTCGTGCTGACCATCAAAGTTTTGTACTCGTATCCGGGCAAGAGCGCCGAGCAGCAAGGCCACATGGGCCGCGCGGAAATGATTTCCACTCCGTTTCGCGAGTACGAGCGGCAGATTCGTCAGCAGTTTACCGACATGTTCGCGCGCTCCGGTTTCGATGCATCGCGTGACCTTGCCGGCATTATCCTGAACCGCTGGGGTCACGCCTACGCCAGCCCCGCGCCGGGATTCTACTTCGGCAAAGACGGCAAACCCGCGCCCGGAGACGTTCTGCGGGCAGCCCCATTTGGCAGAATCACGTTCGCGAATACCGATCTTTCCGGTACCCCCGATCACAAATCTTCGATTATCGAGGCCGACCGAGCCGTGGAGCAGTTGCTGGATTGGGTGTTGGCGGAGTAAACGCTGGTGGAGCAAATAACGAACTGGCGTCATCCTGAGCGGAGCCGCTCTTCAGGCGAAGCGAAGGATCTCAGGTAAATCGGAGGCAGACGACTAGCTGTCTTTGTCGTGCTTATCTTTCTCGATCTTGTCTTTATCCTGCTTCTCTTCGTCGATCTTGATGCGCAGCGATCGCAGAAATTTCAAATCCTGATCATTAATCTTGAACTCAGGATTGGTCGACAGCGTGGTCACGAGCGAAGTCTTGTCGGGCGACTTCTCGCCCTGTTTGCTGACGCCAATCGTGGCCTCAAGCACCAGAAAAATATCGTATCCACCTTCTTTAATGCGGGAGACAACTTCAGAGATCTGCTCGGAGTCGGAAAGAGATTCGTTGATGGCGTCGCCCAGCTCCTTCATGAGTTGTTTAAGTTGTTGATCCACTGGTCCCCCTGGGACGATTTGCCAACCTGAATACCTTAGATGCCGTCGGCCGCGAAACGGATCGCCACAGCCACGCGTTGCGTCATTGTAGCGCCGGAGGCTGTTAAAATCGAGGCCGTGAATAAAGTTTCTGCCTTGCGAAAGCTCGGAGCGGCGGCCAGAGTTGCCGGCAAGCAGGCCGGACGCAATCGTACGCTGCGGGCGCTGATGGGCGCAGTCCGCACCACTGCGCGGTCTTTCGCGAGCGCGGCCCACCAGTTGTGGCTCGAGGTTATGGGGCTCTTTTTCCTCATCATGGCGCTCAGCTTTGCCGGCGCAACGGTGAAGGAGTACGGGAAATATCATGCGGGACAGACGGGGTCGGGTCGCCTCACAATCGCAATCTGCGTCACGTTGACCTTCGCCTGGTTCGGTCTGAGTTCGTTCTGGAGGGCGCGGAGGAAGGGTTCGCGGCCTTGAGCCCCTGGAGTTTAGGTGAGGATTTTGGGTAAAGAATGATGACCGAAAAAATGATGACCGAAAAGCTGAAGACGCGCCCCGATCCTGCCGCAGAAATTGAAACCTCCTCGCATATTCGAGTCAATCCGCTCTACACGCCCGCCGATCTCAAAGGTACGGATTACGAAGGTGAAATTAGCTATCCCGGCGAATATCCCTTCACGCGCGGGGTGCAGGCCACCATGTACCGCGGCCGCCTGTGGACCATGCGCCAATACGCGGGCATGGGCGACGCCGAGGAATCGAACCGCCGCTACAAATATCTGTTGGCCAATGGGACGACCGGGCTTTCCGTGGCTTTCGATTTGCCGACGCAGATTGGGCTGGATTCCGATCATCCGCTGGCCGCGGGCGAAGTGGGCAAGGTGGGCGTGGCCATCGATTCGATCGAGGACATGCAGCGGCTGTTTGACGGCATCGACCTGACCAAGATTTCTACATCGATGACCATCAATGCTACGGGGTCGATTCTCTTGGCATTGTACGTCGCCGTGGCGCGGCGCCAGGGCGTGGACGTCGGCAAACTTTCCGGCACAGTGCAGAACGACGTGCTCAAGGAATACATCGCGCGTGGAACCTACATTTATCCGCCGCAGCAGGCCCTGCGCGTCATCACCGATATGTTTGCCTGGACTCGCGAGAACGTTCCTGAGTGGAACACGATTTCGATTTCCGGCTATCACATGCGCGAGGCCGGATCGACCGCGGTGCAGGAAGTGGCATTCACGCTGGGCAACGGAATGGCCTACGTGGAGGCGGCGATCAAGGCCGGTCTCGATGTGGATCAGTTCGCGCCGCGAATTTCCTTTTTCTTCAATGCCCACAGCAACTTCCTCGAAGAAGTGGCGAAGTTCCGCGCCGCGCGGCGCATGTGGGCGCGCATTATGCGCGAACATTTCAAGGCCAGGAATCCGAAATCGTGGATGCTGCGCTTTCACACCCAAACGGCCGGCTCCACGCTCACCGCGCAGCAGCCCGAAAACAATATTGTGCGCACCGCCATTCAGGCACTGGCGGCAGTGCTAGGTGGAACACAGTCGCTGCACACCAATTCTTACGACGAGGCGCTGGCCCTACCCACCGAGCAAGCGGCGCGCATAGCGCTGCGTACCCAGCAGGTAATTGCCTACGAGTCGGGTGCTCCGCAAACGATCGATCCGCTGGCAGGATCTTACTATGTGGAATCTTTAACCAATGAGATTGAAAAGCGGGCGGCGGAATACTTGGGGAGGATCGAAGTGCTCGGTGGGATGCTGAAGGCGATTGAACGCGGCTTCGTGCAGCAGGAAATTCAGAATGCCGCGTATGAATATCAGCAGAGAGTTGATAACGAAGAAGCGATCGTCGTCGGCGTGAACCGCTTCGAAGTCGAGGAAGAAAAACCGATCCCGATTCAGCGCATCGATCCCGCGCTCGAACCCCGGCAAGTGGAACGCCTGCGGGCGCTGCGGGCCAGGCGGGACGCCGGTCCGTGGAAGGCGACGCTGGTGGGCGTAGAAGACGCGGCGCGGTCGGGCGCCAACGTCATGCCGCGGATTCTGGCTGCGGTCGAGGCTTCGGCGACTGTGGGAGAAATTTCCGACGCGATGCGGCGGGTGTTTGGGGAGTACAAGGAAGCGGTCGTGATTTAGCGTCGGCGTAGAAGGGCCTCGCCGGGTACTGTTACAGGTTGAAATCGTTTGGTCACTTGAGGAATTGGTCGGCTGCTGGCACATTAGGGGAGCGCGGGCGACAGCATGAGGCCTCCGTATTTGTTTTTGATACTCGGCACCGCCTCGATTTTAGTGGCGGTGGTATTTACGTGCACGGGCAAAGCGTGGGTCCGTTTTCATGGCTGGGTCTACCGCGCTAAAGAACCGGGGTGGTTTTGGTGGGAAATCGCACTCTATTATTTCGTTGGTGTTTGGTTCGTCGGATACTTCTTGTATAAGGTCTCCGAACTTTCAAACTAAATTCAAACTGAAACAGTACCCTCGCTGGAATGCCCTTTGATGGCAGATTGGGTTGCGGTAGAGTAGGGATCCTTCGACTCCGTAACCGCCGCGCTCGCGCACCGGTTACTGCGCTCAGGATGACATCGAAAAATTACGCCGGCTGCGCTTGCATCTCCGCGACCACTGCATCGAGGTGATTCAGCGTT
>JBEKRY010000271.1:0-5256 GCA_049517555.1 Candidatus Sulfotelmatobacter sp.
ATTCAGCGCGCCAGTGCCGCTCGCGACCAGCAGCGTGCCCAAGAGAGTGTGAAGTAGCCGCCACAAGGCAAATTGATCGAGTGGGCCAGGATAACCCAGATAGAACCCGGTGAAGGTCGCGAGGACAATCAGGAAATTCACTTCCGGTTTGGTGAGCGCCCAATAGTCAGATAGCGAGACATGCCGCGCAACGTCGGAGTGCCTTTGGCAGTCGAAGGCGGCTGCAGGCGGACTGGCGATTAACAGGACGGGCTCGGCTTCCATGACTTAGAGTTCCTCCGCCACTCTGTTATTGAGGGGACGCGCTTCAGGCGCAGGCCACGCTGCACGCGGAAGGCGTTTCGTGGGCGTATTCGCGGGAGCAAGTATCAGCATTGTGATGAAGACGGCCGGAATGAGATAGGCGAAGGTCACCCACGTCCACATCATGGCGCCTGCGAGTTCCTGGTCTCTCAGAGCCGAGTTATTGAAGAGCTGGTTACTCGATGCATACATGGGATAAACAACACGACCGCAAAAAGCGAGGAAAGCCGAAAGAGCATCGCACGGTATCGTAGCCAGGAAGAGATAAACGGGGATTGACCACCGCTCCCGGCCCGCGATACTTGGCCAGGGTTGGACGACGGGCGACCAGAAAAAAAGCCAGGCAGCGAAGAAGCTAATCTGCTCAAAGTGATGCCAGGCGCTGGATCGCATACACATATCGAAGGGGCCGGGGATGTGCCAAACGATCACACAAGTGGTACCGGCGAACCAGCAGAAAACGGGATTGGCAAGAACATGCCCAATTCCGCGGATCGGCGCTGGGCTGCCCGATAATTTGTACCAGCGAGAGAGTTAGTGTAGCGCGGCGGGGTTGATACTCTGACCGTCGCCGCAGTCGGGGGCGTGGAAAAGTGGGAAGCGCCGTTTGCTTTCCACTTTTCCATGCCCCAGGGATGCCTCAGGTTGCCACACCGTCGGTGCTGGAGGCCGATATCCCAGAGAAGAGTGTGGCCTTTCGGTGTTGTAGTAGATCCGCCATCGTTCAGCCAGAACCTGCGCCTCCTTCAGTGAGTAGAAGATCTCTCCGTTGAGGAACTCATCGCGCAGCCTGGAGTTGAAGCTCTCGCAGTAGCCGTTCTCCCACGGAGATCCGGGTTCGATATAGAGCGTGCTGGTACCGGTACGTGCCAGCCATTTACGCAGCTCCACAGCAACGAACTCGGGTCCGTTGTCGGAACGAATGTACTCTGGGATACCGTGCTCGATCATGGCGTCGGCTAGCACTTCGATTAGATTCGAGCTGTTGATCCTGCGTCGTACATGGATCGCCAGGCACTCGCGTGTGTATTCATCGATCAGGTTGAGCATGCGCACTGTCCTTCCGTCGTGGGTGAACGTACTAACGAAGTCATACGACCAGACGTGATTCGGGTGCTCCGGCCTCAGCCGCACACACGAGCCGTCGTTCAGCCACAGCCGTCCGCACGGCTTTTGCTTTTGAGGAACCTTCAGCCCTTCGCGGTGCCAGATCCGCTCCACCCGATCCTTGCCTACGTTCCATCCGGCCTCATGCAGTTTGATCGTGATACGGCGATAGCCATATCGTCCATATTGACTGGCCAGCGTGATGATGGCCCGGGTCAGCGTATCTTCGTCGTTCCGCTGTGTGGGCTGGTAGCGCTGCGTGCCGCGCGGTTGATGAACCAGTTGGCACGCATGTCGCTCACTCGCTCCGCACTGCTGTGCATGTTCCACAGCGGTACGCCGCCGCTCCGGGCTTAGAAGTTTCCCCGTGCGATGTCCTGAAGAATCTGCTTGTCCAGACTCAACTCGGCAACCAGACGTTTCAGCTTGCCGTTCTCCTGCTCAAGTTCCTTCAACCGCTTGGCCTGGTCCACCTTCAGACCGCCGTACTCCTTGCGCCAGCGGTAGAAAGTCTGTTCCGTAATTGCGGCCTCTTTGCAGGCTAGCGGCGTCGTCTTGCCGTTTGCCATCGCCACTTCGACCTGCCGCAGAACATTCACGATCTGCTCAGGCGTATGCTTTTTTCCGCGTCCCATTTAGGGCTCCTTCCATACCAGTTTGTCCCATTTTCACTGGTACAGAATTTGCCGGGCACTCCACCAGCGTATACAAGCACATCCAAATGCGCCCGGGCAATCGCTAGGGCGCCGACACACGCAGCGAGCGCCACAGGGATTGCTAGCTTCCTGACGATTCGATCGATCACAACTTCCTCCCCTAGCTCAATTCGATGACTGAAGACGTCGAGACACTGTCGATGTGGCTGTATGCACGCGGTTCGCCACCCTCGAGGAGTTGTGAATCTCGGAATTGTTGGTGAGAGTAAGACGAATTCAGCAGCTAGCCGCGGTTTGGAAAGCCAATTCCTGTCTAAATTCCGACGGTGCGTCGATTTTCCGACAGTTATGACTGGCGACGAGCCTTTGCTACTACCACTTCACTCCCACCAACTCGTCGCGGCTGAATCAGATTGAACAGAGGTTCGCCGAGATTACGCGCGAAAGCATCCGCCGTGACTGACGTCGCCGCCGGAAACGATTCTGCTGATCGGTGAACTCGGTCGGTCGAGGGCGAATCGCCAACTTTGGGAACTGGCGAACTCTAGCATGTTGCGCCGGCATTTGGATTTGGGAAGGCGTCCTCATTGTCTTCCTCGCTTCCATCGAGGCAGGCAAAATCCTTCTCAATCAGGAGCACAAGTGTCCCGAGGTTTCCTAAACTGATATCTTCGGCGATCCCGACCTGATTGGTGATGCCCCACGCATTCGCTTGATCCGCGGGTATCAAAACTGCCACTCTGTTCTCCGTATATTGAACGGCCGGCCTGCCGACCGAATGATCCTGTTGCAAGGTAAAGGTGAACTTTGCTGACGCATCTGGCGCAAAATGAATAGTCTCCTCCAGGCAGTCGCCCTCCAGAAGTCTGGTGACCTCAGAGCGCGATATTCTTAGTCGCATGGAGTTTCCCTTGATTCGCAGCTTCATTCTTCCGCTCCCGCGGCCGTCGATGTATACCCGTCGATACGCTCGCGGCCGTGATAGATATTGAAGTGACTGTCGCGCAGGAACCCTACGAGCGTAATGTCGAATTCTTTGGCTACGTCTACCGCAAGGCTCGATGGAGCTCCAACAGCAGCAACCAACGGAATCCCACCCATTAACGCTTTCTGCAGAAGCTCGAAGCTTGCGCGCCCGGATAGCAAAAGCACGCATTCTTGCAAAGGTGTGCGGCCGG
Source organism: Candidatus Sulfotelmatobacter sp. (assembly GCA_049517555.1). Classification (GTDB taxonomy): domain Bacteria; phylum Acidobacteriota; class Terriglobia; order Terriglobales; family Acidobacteriaceae; genus Sulfotelmatobacter. The sequence continues at coordinate 3,245 of JBEKRY010000271.1, forward strand.
CAAGGAACTCAGAGCCAATCAGCTTATCCACTGCGTTGTGACGGCCTACATCTTCGCGAAGCGCCAATAAATTTCCAGTCGAATCGAAGAGCCCGGCCCCGTGCAAGCCGCCCGTGCGATCAAAGGCTCCTTGCGAAGAACGGAGGCGGCCCGGGAGGCTGTAAAGCATTTGCGCGTCAACTCTGAAGTTATTCGTCGCACGGGGTGGGCAGACGGTGCGCAGGGAAAGGAGGGACGCTTTGCCACAAATGCCGCAACTCGATGTTGTATAGAAATTGCGTTGGAGGCTGGACAGGCTCACCGTTACGTGGGTGGCGAGGTTCACTCGGACGATGTTCTGTTTGGAATCGGGTTTGGTTGCGTCCCCGATGAGCGGGAAGTGCGCCGACCCAGTGACGGGATGTGCTGCGTAGGAAATCTGCTCGATGTCGTTAGCGTTTTGGACCACTCCTTCGGTCATGAGAAAGCCTGCAGCCAGGTCGAAGTCGTTGCCTGGGGTACGCATCGTGATGGAGATCGATTTCGTTTCCCGCGAGTTCCGGGGTCCATAGGCAATTTGAATCTCGAGCGGTTCCTCAGTCGCGAGCTGGTCCAGCACCTTTCGCGATGTCCGCCCGGTAACTTTCTCGACGGACGTCTGCGACGTGGAGTCGTCGGACGAGTGAGGAGGTGCGAGAGAGAGGGAATCGCTCAAGGTGATTTTCTCCTTTGAAAGGCATCGCTTCAGTCTCTTCACCCCACAGATCTTGCGCCGGAGACTGCGCTGCGTTCAATATTTCACGACGGACTCAAAGATGTCTTACTTAAAGAGGATTTTGGCCATCATGCCCTTGTCCTCATGACTCAGCAAATGACAGTGGAAGAGCGATACGCCCCGAATGATGGGATCAGTGAAATCCATCACGAGATCAACACTTCCCTCAACAGGGACATTCACTGTATCCAACCATTCCGGGTGTTCGAGTCGAACTCCGTTTTGCGCGTAAATGAGAAAGTGAACCTGATGAATGTGGAAAGGGTGAACCTCGTTCGTGCCATTCGTGACTCGCCAGTGATGAAAGGCTCCAATCGACACGGTTGTGATGGGTGGATCCGACAGCATGAACTTCCTGCCGTTAATGTAGAAGCCATTCTTGTCCTCGGTGAAGTTGACGACAAAGTCCGGGGAACTACCCTCTATCTCCGCGATCATAGTTGGCGACAACGGCTTGTAAATCGGTGGCCTGGCTCCGGCTGGCAGTGTGCGGTGTGCGGCGCTGGGCTGTGTGACGCTTACCAAGTCCGCGAGCACCATCGCCGGGTTGGGGTCTCCATCACTGCCCGTATCAAAGCAGAGGGATCGAAGGGACACTCGAGCCCCCTGCCTGGGCCCGGTGACGATTGCTTCTACTCTCCCCGCGGGAGGAACAAGAATGTGAGATGCAAATTCAACCGGATGCACTGGATTGTGGAAGGCGAGGGGCATCCCATCGAGTGCAACGATCTCAAGTTGTTCCTCGTCGACCTGCAAGTCTGCGTAGAGGTCGGGCGAAGCATTCACGATACGCCAGAATTGACGCTCGCCGGGAGAGATTGTGATCTGCGGACGAACCGTGCCATTGACCGTGAAGATACGCTCCGGTACATCCTTCGAAGTGCTGCAAGCATTCATTGAAATTCCAACTCTGCTCCTCAATTCTCCGGCGGCGGGGTCGTCAATGCCGACTACCTCGTCACGCAATACCAAAATCCGTTCACGCATATGTTGAAGCTCGGGAACGTAGCGATCAATGCCTTCGATCACGATCGCTCCCGACATGCCATCCAGACTCTGTTGATAGCTTTCCCCATGAGGGTGCGTGTGATACCAGTAGAGGCCGGGCGGTTGATCCAGCGGGATATTCACAACGTATCGGAGGGACTGCCCCGGCATCGCCATCATGGTGATCACGTCATCCTGAGGGGCGGTTGGCGAGACATGAAGGCCGTGAAAGTGCAGGTTCGTCATGTTCATGCACGGTCCGTCGATGCAC
>JBEKRY010000272.1:0-5142 GCA_049517555.1 Candidatus Sulfotelmatobacter sp.
TACTCGAAGATGTCGAGTACGAGAGTGTTGGTCGCTGACGCGAATTCGACGGACGGGACGCCGGAGATCGTGATGAGTTTCCGTGACCGGCTGAATGTGAGCGTGATTCGCGGCGGGATGCCCTCGGTGGGGCGCAACCAGGGGGCGGCGCAGGCGGATACGCCGTACATACTTTTTCTGGATGCGGACATTGAGTTGGCCGACCGGACGCTGATCCGGCGCTGTGTGGAGAAGGCGCAGGCCAAGCAACTGCATTGCGTGACCACGAACATTGTGTGCAATCAAGGCGGCTGGCTCGACAAGGCGATTTACGTAGGCAACGACTTCTTTCAATATCTGTCGTACCTGCACCGTCCGTTTGCGACGGGGATGTTTATGTTTTTTGATCGGAAGAAATTCTGGGAGCTGGGTGGATTTCACGAACAGATATTGTTCGCAGAAGACTATTGCCTGAGCCAGCAGGTTGAGCGCAAGCGTTTTTCGATTGTGCGTGGCGGGGTTTACACCACCAACCGGCGGTTCCAGAGGATGGGACACTTGCGGGTGGGGTGGTTGTTTCTGTGGACCATGATGAATTTCTGGAACGAAAGATTTTTTTTGCGCGATCACAAGTATTGGGCGCACGAGGCGGACACCGTGCCGCGGGCGTAGGTTCGGGGCGGTGGTACTCATGCGGCGGATGCGAACAGCAGGTTCCTCCACTGCGCCGTCGCTGGCGCTCCGGCTTCGGTCGGAATGACAAGGTTCGGGGTGGGTGCGGCTTCTTCCAACAAAGTTTTGCCGGCCACAAGAAAACAGGATTCAGCCAACCAGCTGAATCCTGCTTTTGTTTGGGAGGCTTGCGAGATTTCGCGAGTCAGAAGCGCAAGACGATGCCGGTCGACAGGCGTACGTTGTTTTGTGTGGAGCCGAAGAAGTTGGTCCGGACGTAGTCGCCTTGGAACCGCCAGGCTACGGGGCGAATGATGCGGTAATCGAGGCCGCCTCCGAGCGCGGTGGAGAACGAACTATCTGAGCCGGCGGCATTGGCATTGACGTGGCCGACGCCAAACATGGCTTCGGCAAAAGGTCGAAATCGACCGAATGATGCGTACACGCGGGGACCGAACAGGACGTTGTACACCGCTAGATTGACGGAAGTATATGGGAGCTGCGTACAGACGAGTGGACCGGGACACGGAAATGGGACAACAGTCTGCGAGCCGTAGTGGCTGCTGAAGTCGGCAACGAAGCCGAGGTGGGGCACTACCCGGCCTTCGAGCGTTGCTTCCCAACCATTCATGTTGACGTTATTGGCCGCCAAGGAAGGCAGATTGGCGTTGTAGTAGGAGTAGCCGAAGAATACGTTGCCCGACTGGGCCGCCGAGAGACCAGCAAACGCGGTAAGCATGAAGGCAACGAGAAGAGCATTGCGCATGATTTTCCTCCGGACACTTCTTGGGTATCAACCCGTCTTGGGCTATCAACCCGTGCAAGAGGAAAAAGTTCCTGCGTGAAGATTCCGTTTTAACAACCTGTTTTAACAACCTGTTTAACAACAGATTCGGAAATCAGCCAATTGGTTTGATGGAAAAGAGACTGGGGCAGCGACGGCTTAGAAGCGCCAGACGATTCCGGTGGAGGCGCGGTAGTCGTCCTGGTTGGCGCTGGCGTAGTGGCCGTGCATGTAGTCGCCTTGCACGCGCCAGGAAAAATTCTTCTTGAAGGCAAGCTTGTAGTCAACGCCGCCGCCGATGTCGATGGAAAGTGGGTTATAGATGAAACCATCCGAGTTAACGTGCCGGATGCCGGCCATCGCGTGCACGAAGGGGCGCCATTTTCCGAAATTGAAGGAGTAGCGCGGACCGGCGACAAAATTGTATTGCGTAACCGGATAGTCGCCGTGGCGATAGAAACCGCTGGCGTCGGCCACCAGGCCGAGGCGCGGATAGCGGTCGAAGGGAAGCGCCTCGAACGAGCCGTCAAAGCCGCGATAACTTTGGCGGTTGATGACGTCGGTGAGTTGGGCGTAGGAAACGCCGCCGTAGACGTTGCCATTGGGAAGAAGTTTGCTAAATTGTGCCGACATCGGAAGCGAAAACACGATGAACCCAACAAACGCCAGCACCACGGCAGCAGTCTTCGACACGAATTATTCCTCCCCGGCGGGCGCGCCGGCAAAAAGTGCAATTTAGGCAACGAAATCTGTTAGATGCAGTGTACTGGATGCCCCAGATGTCCCAGTCGACAAAATTTGACCCGGCCACGCCGGGCTTGCGGGCTCGCAGGTGGGCGAAAATTTACTTGATTTTCATGGTTCCAAAACCAAGGCCTCTGCGTCTATCTACTAGGATGCAACCAAGGGACATGAATTGGCAAATGGACGAGGAGCCGGGAGCTCGGGCTGCGTTTGAAAATTACAAGGAGTCGAAGGTGAAACTCAGTTTGGAAATGCGCAATCGCGGCGAAGTTATTATTGTGCGCTGCCAGGGGCGGATCGTCTATCGCGACGAGGCGGCCACGCTGGCGCGGGTTGCGGGCGAAGTCCTGCAGCAAGGGCGGAAGCTGGTGCTCGACCTGAGTGGAGTGAATTCGATCGACAGCGCCGGCATTGGAGAACTGGCCCTGCTGCAGAGTTGGGCGCAGGAAGGGAACGGAAACTTGAAGCTGGCGGGAGTGAGTCCACTGGTCGGTGAGTTGCTTCAGCTGACGAATCTGGATTCGGTGCTGGAAGTGTATCCTTCGGTGGATGCGGCGGCCGAGTCGTTCCGCGAGGAGAACGTGGGGGCAGAGCAGGTTTGCGCGGATTGTTGAGCGTCAGGATAAGTTCTTAACGAGGAGCAAGGTTCGCCTTGCTCCTTTTCTATTTTGTAGAATTCATGGTTTGATTTGCGGACGTGCGGGTTTCTGTCGTCCCTCCGGGACTCGGCTCTATTTTGTTTGCTTACCTCGGCTTGCGCCGTGGGCCGTATTCTGCCGCCGCTCTGCGGCTTCAGTCGCGTGGGTTCACGGTGCATCAGTCTCCCAAGAAGCGCGGGAAAGAGTTAGTTTTCGCGCTGGAAGCGGTAGCGGCCTTTGCGATCGAGCGCCACGGCTTCGGCTACTTTTAGAAATGCGCGGGCGGCGTGGGAGAGATTCGCATCTTTACGGTAGATGAGGCGGAGTTTCCGTTTCAGCTGCAGCTCGCGCACTGGAATGCGCACCAGCTCGCCGCGTGCGATTTCGGTTTCGACGCTGATCTCGGGGATTAGAGCTACGCCATTTCCCATCGCGACGAATTGCTTGATGGCCTGGAGCGTGGGCAGTTCCAGGTCCATGTGGAGCGGGGTTTTGTGCGTCTTGAATAGCTGGATGACTTTCTCACGGTAGGGCGACGAAACGATGTGAGCGACGAACGATTCGGCCCCCAGCTGCCGGATGCTGACCCTCTGGGCCGACGCCAGCGGATGGGTGCGGGGAACGACGAACACGAGTTCGTCGAGATAGACGACCACGGAATGCAGACTGGTTTCCTGGGGCTCATAGGACAGGACGCCGAATTCGGCGTTGTAGCGCAAGACATCGTCGGGAATGTGACTGCCCAGGGTGCGCTCGACGGTGATCCGGATCATGGGATGCAGGCGGCGAAATTCTGCCAGGATGGGCAGCAGGTAGAGCACGGTGAATTCGTTGGCTGCGATGACCAGCTTGCCTTTTTGCAGTTCGCGCAATTCGGTGAGGGATTCCGCGGCTTCGGTGCGCAGGTTGATCAGCTTTTCGGCGTATTCGAGCAGGACTTTTCCGGCGTCGGTGAGGACGCCTTCGCGGGAAGAGCGGTCGAAGAGGGCTTCGCCGAGTTCGTCCTCGAGTTTGCGGATGGTCTGGCTGACCGCGGACTGGGTGCGGAAGAGTTTCTCGGCGGCGCGGGAAAAGCGGCGCTCGCGGGCCACGGCCAGAAATACTTCGAGCTGGGCAAGTTCCACGAATGTGGCTCCTTAATCAATTATTGAAAGTCTATTAGTAATACTTATTATACAAGTTGCGCTAATGATTGCTGAAGAATTATAAGTTTCGCTTCTATGGCTTGCGGCCTTTACGATAGAGTTTAATTCTGGTTTTGAGGGAGATCGGAGTCGAGAGCAATGAGCGCAGAGCGAACCCGCATTACGGTTTTCGATACCACGCTTCGCGACGGTGAGCAGTCGCCGGGCTGCAGCATGAATCAGCAGGAAAAGCTGCGCCTGGCTCATCAGCTCGACCGGCTGGGAGTGGATGTGATCGAGGCTGGGTTTCCCATCGCGTCCGATGGAGATTTCGAGTCGGTGAAGGCGATTGCCGCGGTGATACGGCGGCCGATTATTGCGGGATTGGCGCGCGCCTGCCGGCCGGATATTGAGCGCGCGTGGGAGGCTTTGAAAGACGCGGCGCGTCCGCGGATTCACGTGTTTCTGGCGACTTCCGATATTCATTTGCAATACAAGCTGCGCATCACGCGCGATGAGTGCGTGGCGCAGGCGCGGGAAGCGATCCGCTTTGCGAAATCGCTTTGTGAGGATGTGGAGTTCTCGCCGGAAGATGCGACTCGCACCGATCCTGATTTTCTGTGTCGCGTGCTCGATGCGGTCGTTGAAGCGGGAGCAACCACGCTGAACATTCCGGACACGGTTGGGTATACGATCCCGAGCGAGTTTGGGAATCTGATCACGACCATCCGGCAGCGGGTGAAGGGAATCGAGAACGTGACGATTTCGGCGCACTGCCACAACGATCTGGGCATGGCTGTCGCCAATGCGCTGGCGGCGGTGTCGGCGGGAGCGCGGCAGGTGGAGTGCACGATCAACGGCATTGGAGAGCGGGCGGGGAATGCATCGCTGGAAGAGATTGTGATGGCGATGCGGGTTCGGCCGGATAAGTTCGCTTACGAAACGGGAGTGGTGGGCGACCAGATTTTTGCCGCCAGCCAGATGCTGAGCGAGATTACGGGTGTGCCGGTGCAGCCGAATAAAGCCATCACGGGGCGCAATGCATTCGCGCACGAAGCCGGGATTCACCAGGATGGAATGCTGAAGAACGCGCTGACCTACGAAATCATGACGCCGAAGTCGGTGGGCGTGCCCGATTCGAAGCTGGTGCTGGGCAAGCACTCTGGACGGCACGCGCTCAGTATTCGGTGCGAACAACTGG
>JBEKRY010000273.1:0-4977 GCA_049517555.1 Candidatus Sulfotelmatobacter sp.
GCTCGACAAAGACATCTACGACCTCGACCCCGAGGCGCTGTCGAATATCCCGTCCATGCCCGGCTCGCTCGAAGACGCGCTAGATGCGCTGGAGCGCGACCATGCGTTCTTACTCAAAGGCGATGTGTTTACCGAGGAGTTGTTACGGACCTACGTTGACTACAAGCGCTCGAAAGAAGTGGACGCGATAAAACAAAGGCCGCATCCGTATGAGTTCGCGCTGTATTACGACATATAGGGTACCGAAATCGGGAAGGACCCGACTTCCAGTCGGGCCAATGAATGCCCGTCTGCTGTAGGCTTTAGCCGCTGAGATCTGCCGATTCCCAGGGCTCACCAACATCGCCCGCCCGAGTCTAAATACATAGATTTTCTTGATCCACAGGAGCCCCATCTTGATCTTCCGCCGTCTCGCACCGTTTCTCCTGCTCAACGGAGCGCTATGTGCCGCTCAACAGTCTGCCGCGCCCACTCTGATGAATGCCACAACCGAAGCGGGCCTGAAGAAAGATATTCCTCTCCTTATGGAAAAAGCGGGTGTGCCGGGGCTCTCGATTGCTGTCATCCGAGGCGGCAAGGCCGTATGGACCGATAGTTTCGGCGTCCAGGATGAAAAGACTAAAAAGCCGGTGACCAGAGATACGCGCTTCAACGTGGGCTCGCTGAGCAAGCCCGTATTTGCTTATGGCGTGCTGAAGCTGGTCGACGCGGGCAAGCTGAAACTCGACGAGCCTTTGGCGCCGTATCTGCCGAAAGAAATGACAGAGGGCGACCCGCGGTTCAAGCAAATTACAGCGCGGATTGTGCTCAGTCATCGCACCGGATTCCCCAACTGGCCGGGAGACGGTCAGCCGCTCGTCATCCACTTTACTCCGGGGGAACGTTTCAGCTATTCCGGGGCCGGCATGGTGTTCCTGCAGAAAGCGGTGGAGAAGATCACCGGCAGGCCGCTCAACGACTACTTACAGGAGGTCGTCTTCACGCCGCTTGGCATGAAGCACAGCAGCTACGTGTGGAATCCGGCGTTCGAAAGTGAGGTCGCCATCGGGCACAACGTAGCCGGAACTCCGGTGGATCTGTTCAAGGCGGATCAAGCCAACGCGGCCGCGAGTCTATCGACTACTGCGGAAGACTATGCGAACTTTCTGAACGCCGTTCTAAACGGAAAAGGGCTGCAGTCTTCGACGCTGCGCGAAATGGAAGCCCAGCAGATCGCCGTTGACCCCGCGTGCTCGAACTGTGTCGAGGGCACTCCGTCGGGCAAGCTGTCCACGACGATCTTCTGGGGACTGGGATTCGGGATCGAGCAGACGGCGGAGGGTGAGTCGCTCTGGCACTGGGGCGACAATGGCGTATTCAAAGCCTTTTTCGTTGTGCGGCCCGCAACCAAGTCGGGCGTGGTTTACATGACCAACAGCGAGAACGGTCTCTCGATCGCGCGACAGATTTTGGCAGAGACTCTAGGCGGCGAGCAGCCGGCCTTTGATTGGCTCAAGTACGATAACTACGATGCCCCGGGGCTGTTGTTCACTCGGGAGGCTTTCGCCCAAGGCGCCGCGGCGGCGCTTGAGCAATTTTCACGGGAGTTGGCGAACGGGACCATCACAGAAGGCACCGTGAATCAGACTGGATATACGCTCATGGGAAGCAAGAAGATCGGCGACGCGATTCTGGTGTTCAGCAAGAATGTCGAGCTTCATCCCAACTCATGGAATGCCTATGACAGCCTCGGCGAAGCCTACATGACGAACGGCCAAAAGGCACTCGCGATAAAGAACTATCAGAAGTCCGTCGAACTGAAGCCGACTAATGAAAACGGCGTGGCAGCGCTAAAGAAACTGGGAGCAGAATAGGCACGATAACGAGGGTGACCCATCCTTGTCGCGTCCTTTGCGACAGGGTGGGGAAGTTGACGTTCAGGCCACGCCGTTCTCCTTCTCACCCCGTTCCGATCCGAGTCCAGCGAGAATCAAAATTCCCACCCTCGAGAAATTGGAGCGGCCACTACTTCAACTGCTTCTCAATCGCCGCCGTCACTTCCTTCGAATCCGGCGTAACCGCGGGCTCGAAGCGCTGGATCACCTTCCCATCACGATCGACCAGGAACTTGGTGAAGTTCCACTTGATCTCTCCGGCGATGCCCGCGCCCGTTTCCTTCGTCAGATACGCGTACAACGGCGCCTGGTCGTCACCCTTCACCGAAATCTTCGAATACATGGGGAAGGTCACGCTGTACTTGCGGGTGCAGAACGTCTTGATCTCTTCGTTCGTCCCAGGTTCCTGCGCACCGAAGTTGTTCGCAGGGAAGCCGAGAATCACGAATCCCTGGTCTTTGTATTTTTCGTAGATGGCTTCGAGCGCACTGTATTGCGGCGTGTATCCGCACTGGCTGGCCACGTTCACCAGCAGGACGACCTTGCCCTTGTAGTCGGCCAGCGGCGCCGGCTTGCCGTCGATCGAGTTCAGAGTGAAACTGTAGACACCTGAGGCTGCAAACAACGATGTGGCCATGATCAGAAGTGCTCCGAACGTAAGATAGATTCCCAGTTTCCCCCGCTTGCTGGATTGCTTCGTAAAAGATTGGATGGCGGCGGATTGTTTAGAAGTGGATTGCGTTAACGATAACGGTCTCATGCTTCACTCCTCAGTTGCTGATTCTTGCCGATTTCGCTCGTAATTATGCGCGATCTGCAGGGATTGAGCCTGAAGATTCGACTTGAAGTTACCGGTTGGAGTCATGCCTTGAAGTTGCCATCTGAAGTTGCGATCTGAAGTTACAATCCGAAGATACGAGGCAGGCGCCGCAAAAAGCAACAGGGGAAATGTAAATTCTGTGTCTCGCGGCCCGTGGAAGCGGACTAAACCACGCTACGAACCGAGCTTTCCTTCACCATGCGTTCTAGCAGACGCATGCGCTTGCCGGGGAGAGCGACTTCGCTCATATGCGGCCGCGTCACTTCACAAGTGCTGGCAGAGAGGAACGCATCTCCCATCGAGTCCAAGGCAGACGCAGAGCGCCCCAGCACCAGTAAGAGATATTTCTGGGCGATAGGACGGTCCGCTGGATGGATCAGGGCCCACCAGCGCCGGATCGACTCCTGCACCTCAGCCTCAGTCTTCTCACCCACTACGAGCGAATCGATCAAGCGGTAAACCTTGCTCTTGATCGCCTGGTACGACACGGATATCTCTTGCGGCATAGGGTTCCTGGTCTGTTGCGGAACTAGATCATGGTGCAATCCGCCAACCAAACCCTTACCCCGGTCTTAGCGGGGTTTAACGCCGTTTCCGATTGTGAACGTACTATGAATGGAATAAATCCGCTTATGAAATATGAATTCTGGAAGGTGTTCGGGAGCCCGACTTGGTCAGCAGTCCCTGCGAACTCACAGAGATCTGCTTCAAAATAACAGAAACATGGTTCAGAAGAACATACAACAGGGAACTCGACCCGAGCGCTGGCAACCTCCCCGAACTCACCCCATTCTCGAGTAGATCGACCTCGGAATCCAGTCCGCCACCGGCCCCAAGCCGTATGCAGGTTACAATGTGGCGCTCTGCTCAGCAGGATTTCGGTCGCGTCGAAGAGTCAGCCTGCCAGCAAAAGCCTTTACATCGGTCCTTTGGCGCAGATCAGGAATCCAGCAAGTTTAATTGCGAGTCTGAACTTCATCTCGGAGGCGACATGAAAAAGTTGGCGTGGTTGTTGACTGTTCCGGTGCTGATCTCGTTCGCGGGAGCTCAGGTTTCGGCTACGGCGTCGGAGAGCTCTCGTGGCACTTGGACAAGCTCGGCTCCCGGGGAGCGGATGTTTTTCCCCCGCGATACGTTCTGGGGCTGGGCGCAGCTCGACCTGGCGCCGCCGCACAACGAAATTGATCCCAATCAATGCTCGGGTGATGCCGCGGCCAACGGCGGCATCAACGACCCCTGCAGTTTGTTTGCACGCTATATGTTGTCGGGAATTCTTGAAGTGCGTCCTTTTGGCCGCACGCCGCTGCGCCGCTTCATGGTGTACGGCGCACCCGCATTTCTGTTCGGCAAAACCATACCAAAGACTCTCTACACCTGGTCGCCGGATGCGATCGGCGTTGAACACTCATGGGGGGTGGGAATCTATCTCGACAAGGGATTCGAGTTTCGCGTCACACAGCACTTCCTGTTCGACCGCCTGGGCGCGCGCGACAAGTACCTGGGCCCCGCCGACCTGGGCACCAACGGGCCTTGGGGACGCTACGTAACCGTGGGCGTTCGAAAGACGATGGGCACACGAAGATGGTAGTTCGGGTAGAGCAAGCCGCGACTATGCCGCGACGGGCGCCGCCGGCTGGAGCAATCGCCGGACGATCCATACGATCAGCGCGATGAACACGCCCAGGAAAATGAACGGACTTAGGAAGATCAGAACCATCCAGCCCGGCCCGCCCATCGTAGTGACGTCGCCGCCAACCGTGGCGCCAGGGTCGCGCTGAATTCTGCCTCCAAATACGGTGACATCCCCCTTAACGTTCACTTCCTTGCCCAGGCGAATGCCGCCGCCAAACGTCGTAACGTCACCGTCGACTCGCCCGTCGTCCTCAACGATGACGCTGCCACCGAACGCAGTTGCGTCGCTCGAAACGTGCCCGCGCACTCGAATGCTGCAGCCAAAGCAGGTCGCGTCCTCAACTTCTTCACCGGGACGGATCGTGATGCTGCTGCCAACCTGCGTCCGATCGTGACTCCCGGAGGCCAACGCGGAGCCTGAAACAGCAACGCAAAACAGCAGGCTCGCAAGCAGCCATCGTAGAGGGCGGAAAGAGTAGGTCATAAAAATCTCCCTAAGGCAGCTCCGGGTTCGGCAGAAGAATTCTTATCACAGGAATTATGGCACAGGCAGGCAATTCCACAGGGGCCGCTTTGGACAGTCCTCGAAGGAAACCAGAATAATCTGCTGCTGGCCCGGAGCAATCTTTTATAATCATGAGTTTTGTAAAA
>JBEKRY010000274.1:0-4971 GCA_049517555.1 Candidatus Sulfotelmatobacter sp.
ATCGGCCGCAAACTCGATCTCTCCTTCCCGCTGGTAAACCATGCTGTCTCCGGTAGGGTGCAGAGAAAAGGTTACGTTGCCAAAAAAAGCTTCGGGCCAGAAATTGCTGCGCACTGGGATAAAGCAGTGAAGGCTGATTGCATTGCGTATCGTCCAAGGTGTGATACCCAGGACGCAGACGAGTATCATCACGGCAGGGCCCTTCGGGCGGCGTGTCTTCCAGGCAGCTATGACCGCAAGCGCCGGTAGCGGAGCCAGAAGCGCGGGATTGAGCAGCGCCGCGAAACTCCAGATGCAACCGCAGAGCGCCCACTGGCGGATGCGCGAATCCTGGTTGAGTCGCAGGGTCAGCCACAGAGCAATGCTCATCACCAGAGCCGATAGGCACGTCTCCCACAACAGCCATGGCATCACAACAAGTGGAGGCGAAACCGCCCATGCCCATCCCGCCGCCAAGCCAGCGGCCTCGCCAAAGTGCTCTCTGCCCAACTCTAGAACCACGACCGCCGTGAACGATGAAAAAATCACATTCGCAAAGACCGCGGTCCAGGCAGACGCCACGGTTTGAACTCCCATCAGAAGAAAGAGAACAGCCAGCAAACTGGGATACACGGGCGCCAACCAGGCTGTCGGGCCCACAGCGTCATGAAATGGTGAAGAAAAACCACGGCCGAGTACCATTTCACGCGCGATGCAAGAGGGTTCGTTGACACCCCACGACACAGGGTTGTGCGCGAGAAACACTCCCATCACGGCGAGTCGCAAGCCGGCAGCAACCAGAAACAAACAAGTAGGTCTTCGTAAGAATGCCTGCAACCGCTTCATCCGTCCGTTCACTGGAGGCACAGGCATCACGATTGGCTACTCCGGGACTGGCGGCGCAGCTTTCGACCGTCAGACCGCAAGAGGCAGTTATTATAGGCTGACCTTCCAGGTACCCATGTCCTCAGGTTCCATCCATTGGCTCAACTCCCGGCGCTTGCGCGCTCATGGCTCGATTGTTGCCCTATGCCTGTGGTCGCTCTACGTCTGGACCATCGCGACTCCCGGCCTGCGCGACCGCAACGGCAACCTGAAGGGAACCGACTTCCTGCACTTGTATACTCTGGGCTCGCTCGCAGCCGCTCATCGTGGATCCGATTTGTATGACATCAATGCCCAAGCGGCGCTCGCTGCACAGCGCGTTCCGGAAGCTGCGGGCATTCGCTACCTGCCTCTGTATCCGCCTCAGGTGTCAATTTTCTTCGCGCCGCTAGCTCATTTCTCCTACGGCTGGGCGCTGATCTTATGGTGGACTTGCAGCGCAACCTTATACGCCATCTGCTGCTACAGCCTATGGCGCGTCTGCCCAAACCTGCGTGGCCTCGGCACAACTGTCATTCTTCTGGCCGTGGCGTTTCCAGCTTTCTTTCACATGATCGCCTGGGGTCAGACTTCTGCCGCTGCGCTGGCCTGCTTCACGGGAATATTTTTCCTGCTGCGCGCCCGCCGCGAATTCCTGGCCGGCCTGGTCCTCGGCTCTCTGATCTTCAAGCCCCAGTTGGGATTGGCTGCTGCCATCCTCTTCGCATCGCTCGGCGCCTGGAAAATCGTGGCTGGAGCCGCTCTTTCGGCCGCGGGACAACTTTCCGTGGGAGTCCTCTATTACGGCGCACAACCCCTGCGGACCTGGTTGCACATGTTGCGAAACGTGCGGGCTGTCTTGCCTCTGCTCGAACCCAAGCCCTATCAGACTCATTCCTTGCGGACTTTCTGGTCGATGCTGGTCCCATGGCCTCATCTTGCGTTCGCACTCTATGTTCTAAGCGCAGCAGCCGTCCTCGGTCTGACGATCGCTTGCTGGAAGCGCGTTCCAACCGTCCCGCTGTCTCTGCGGTATTCAGCGCTGCTTCTCGCGAGCGTCCTGGTGGCGCCGCATCTCACGGTTTACGACCTGGTGATTTTGGCGCCTGCATTCATTCTGCTGGCCGACTGGCTAATCAGTCAGAACTCCACGCGTTCAGCCTGGTGGTTGGGAACTCTTCTATATCTGACGTACATGCTTCCATTGCTCGGCCCTTTCAGTCGATGGACGCACATTCAACTCTCGGTGATCGCCATGGCGGCAACGTTGTACTTGATCTGGAACATCTCTTTCGCACGCAACTCACTCGCCGCCGACGCCGGCAGACCCAGAAGTGTGGAATCTCCGTAAGAGATTCACGCCCTGGAGACGCTATTCCTGCTTCCCAAACAGAGATGCCAGCGCCTCCGGAAACCGTCGCGCCCAAGCCGCCTCGTTGTGTCCCGCGCCCTCGTCGATGACCAACTTCAGATGTGTCTCGTCCAATCCCGCACGTCGCATAATCGCGGCCAGTTCCCGCACGTCGTCGACCATGCTCTGATCTTTGTCTCTCCGCCCCGCTTCGTCCGTTCCAGTCGCCAGGTAGACTAGCTCCGGCCAGCGCTTGACTCCACGGCTCTGCCGGATCAGCTGCCGGTTCGAAGCCCACAGCGACGGACTCTCCAGTAGTAATCGTCCAATCACTCCCGGACGTACCGCAGCGGTGTAAAGCGCAATCAGCGCTCCCAATGACGATCCGCCTAAACCAGTATTCTCTGGCCCGCTCGCCACACGGTAAGTGCGCGCGATGAAGGGAACAACTTCTTTGAATAGAAAAGCCGGATAGCGCGTTCCGTACACGCGCAGAATCATCGGATGCAGCGAGCGATGCGGCATGTATTCACGAATGCGTTCTCTGCCCATATTGTCCATGCCAACAATAATCATCGGCGGCACGACGCCTTCGCGGATCAACCGGTCGCCGGTCTCATCCACCTGCCACTCCACTCCGTTGAACGAGGTCGCGCCCTCGAACAAATTCTGACCGTCATTCAGATAGAGGACGGGATAATGCCGGCCAGCGTTCTCGAGGTCGTCGTAGCCCGGCGGCAGCCACACTCGCAGGAATCGCGTATTTCGAAAAATCCGGCTGCGAAATTCGTGCAGCCGTAAATCTCCGGTCGCCGACTGCGCGCGGATTACCCCGCCCGCAGCTCCCGAGCCATAGTTTTCATTTTGTTGGATTTCTTCCATCAGGCCAAAAGCACTATCAGAATATAACGGAGCGCCCGCTTTACGCTGTCACTCCTCTTACTTTCACGGCGACCGCGATCAGGCTGATGAGAAAAATCAGCGACAGCGAAATCAGACACAGAATGCACCAGGTCGTCAGTTGGTAGGCCTCGATGTAGGTGAGGTACAGGGCAAAGGCCAATCCCCCAACTGCCGCGCCCAGCACGCGGTTTGGCGTTTCCGCACGCGACTTCCAGAATGTGGCCAGAACTAACAATAGACCGTAGCCAGCTACTCCGATCCCAGCGACAGGAATACCTTCGACCGTCGAATATTCGCTGCGGTTCACGATGTCGCAACTGAATTTCTGACTGAAATCGCAGAAAGCAGTCGCCGACTTTGCATAGTGACGCTCCAGCGACACCGACGACACGATCACACCCGCCAGCGACAGCACCGCGATCATTGCAAACAGAACTCGATTCCTCGAAACTGCCCCCGCAGAAGATGCACTCGGCACCACAGCCGTCACGGCAGGCTGCACCCGGTCTTGTCACTCAGAGCCTCGAGCGACAAAACTCCTTCCTTCGGCGGCGCCGTCCCAAACTGCCAACTCGGAAACAATTTCAGTCCCCCTGCCTTGCATTCCGGTGTCTCATCCTTGGTGGCCGCGATACCGCACTCCACATACGGCACATAATGAAACGCGTCGCCAAACATTTCCTTCTGGTCAACGCAGTGCGGACACCAGGAAAGTCCATACATCTTGGCCTGTTTCGCCGCCAGGCACTGCGCGAAAGCATCATACTTGTGATTCCTGTAGTGCCGGCCCGCGATGAATGCCCCCGCCAACAGGATCAGCACGCCCCCATACGTGAGATATCTCTTCGTTCGCCCATCACTGGTCCCAGAATCGCGTTCCTGTTGCCGTTTCCGCCGTTCTTCAGACATAACTCACCTTATATCACGCAAATTCGTTAAAGACGGCCCAGAGAACAGCCTAAATAACATCATTACGCGACGACGTTAAGCGCTCCAGGGAGCACATCCAATTCCTCGCAATGCAGCGTCAGCACTTCCCCGTCCACCATGATGTCGATTGGTCCATCCAGGTTGAACTCGACGCGCCGCACTGCCTTGCGCTCGGCCAGCGGATGTTCAATATGCGTCCCGTCATAGAGGCCCGGCAGATTGCGGATCAGTCCCAACCGCCCAATCGGCCCCCAACGCACGTATTCCACCAGGCCGTCGTCGATCTCAGCCTGGGGCGCGATCATCATGGTCCCGCCGGTAAACTTGCTGTTGTTAAACGTCAGGAACAAACAACGCCGGTTGTCGAAATCTTCAGCGCCGTCGACTCGAACCGGAAATGGCCGACGGTTGAATCGAGCGAGAGTCAGAAATATAGAGGCTTGATACCCAACCTCGCCCCACGCGCTGAAGCGCCGGGCACGCAGTGTGGCCACGTCCGCCGAAAAGCCCATGCTGAGCAAATTGATGTAATAGATCGTCCCACCGCGATGCCTCAGCCGCATTACGTCACACGCCCGGCGCCGCTGCGCGAGCAGAGATTCGATGCCGTACTCCACGCCCTGATGACTGAAATCACGCAGGAAAGAATTTCCCGTACCCAATGGGAGGAACGCCAACGTCGGCCGCTCGCCCCCAAGGGCCTGCGGGTAGAGTCCATTCACGATTTCATACGAAGTCCCGTCACCGCCAACGGCAATAAAATTCCGGACACCCGATCCATAAGCTTCTCGCGCAATCGCCGTAGCATCGCCCGGAGCGCGGGTTTCCGCAAGTTTCACTTCCATGCCGCCGGCCCGCAGGCGATCCAGTGCCGGATCCAGCAGTTTGCGGCTCCGCCCGCCTCCTGCCGCCGGATTCACAATTGCAAGATAATTTGTCCCCAA
>JBEKRY010000275.1:0-4941 GCA_049517555.1 Candidatus Sulfotelmatobacter sp.
GCAAAAGTTCCCAAAAACATCTAGGGCCGAAATCGCCAGGTACGCCGAGTACGCAACTTCGATCTCTTGATTTTCTCAGCGTCCTCGGCGATCTCTGCGGTGAATACCCTTACAGGGTTCGCTTGAACAATGGAATCGCGATGCCCAGAGTGACTGCGGAAAAAACGGAAAGGAAGAGCATGTCTCCCCAAACCGCGGAGAGGCTTGTTTCCTTGAGCAGCAGGCATTTGAAGCCGTCGACTGCATAGGCGAACGGGTCGCACCTCGCAATGACCTTCAGCCATGGAGGAAACGCCTGAATGGGGTAGACCGCGCCGCTCGGAAAGAACAGCAGCGTGTTCAGAATGCCGAACATGGCCCGCGGCACCAGCGGATCTTCGATGCGTACCATGAGCAGAAACATCATCGTGTTGAAAGCCAGAGAAGTCAGCACGATCATGATCAGCAGCCCAACGTCAGTTATAGGATTGAAAATCGTTCCCACCCCGGCGATCATGGAACCGATGATCACGATGATGATGCCGGTCATCACCGCCTTGATCGCTCCGGCGAGGTTCAAGCCCAGCACGAGTTCCAGCTTGGTGATGGGTGTGACCAGGTACCCTTCGTGCACGCCGCGGGCTTTGTCGTCGATGTAAAGCATGCCGCCCCCGATCATGACCGACACAAACATGGCCAGCGCCAGCGAGCCCGGCAACAGAAATTTCATGTATTCGATGTAGGGATAAAGTTCGACGACATCGAGCGCCGTCTGCTGCAGAATGCGGGGCGAGACCGTGGGCTGGTTGAGTGAGTTGGTGAGGTCCGACAATTCCGACTCGACCGCCGAACTCATGAAGTTGTCGCTGTTATCGACCACCAATGCGATGCGCGGATGATTCTCCTCGTACACGCGCCGCGAAAACTGCGGCGGAATAATCACCGCACCTTCCAGCTTGCCATTCCGCACGTCCTCCATGGCCTGCTTGTCGCTGTCGTAGGTGATGGGAACGAAGGTGCGAATGTTCACGCGTACCGAGTCGAAGGCTTCACGAATCCGCAACGCCTGCGGACCGCCGTCCTGGTCGACAATGGCAACCCGGGCATCTCGAATTTTCCCCCCGAACGCGCTGCCCAAGATGATCAACTGCACCAGCGGAAAAATCATCGACGCCAGCATCAGCGCCGGCGAGCGGAAAAACTTGCGCATTTCGCGCTCGACAATGGCCATCATTCGATTCATGGTTGCAACCCCGGGCGCTGCGGCATTACGAAGGCGTAGGACTTCTGCAGTTCGTCGCGCAGCTGCCTTCCCGTGTAGTGCACGAATACGTCATCGAGCGTCGTGTTCTGCACCGAGAGCGACTTCACTTGAACTTTGTTGTGCACTGCCATCTCAACCATTTCAGTTGTGGTGCAGGAGCCATTGCCGGTGAGCACGCGGAACATGCCGGCACCTTCGTGCTGCACCGACGTGACGTCGCTGAGCCCGTGCAGGCGCTGCTCCCAATCAGCCGGAGCATTTTCAAACTGCGCTTCGATCACGTTCGATCCGGGCACGCTGGCCTTGAGCGCCATAGGAGCGTCGAGTGCCACCAGCTTGCCGTGATCGACAATAGCGATGCGGTCGCACAGACGATCAGCTTCGTCCATGTAGTGAGTCGTGATGAGAATGGTGAGCTGGCGATGCTCCTTGATGTTGCCCAGCATTTCCCACACGGCCACGCGGGAGACTGGATCAAGCCCGGTGGTCGGCTCATCCAGAAAAAATATCCGAGGATGGTGCACCAGGCCACGCGCAATTTCGAGCCGCCGCCGCATGCCGCCGGAGAGCGTCTTGGTTGCCGCGTCACGCCATTTCGTCAGGTCCACCAATTCCAGAAGTTCGTCAATCGATTTCTTCCGCTCTTTCGCCGGAACGTCGTAGAGCTTGGCATAAATATTCATGTTTTCCTCGACGGTCAGGTCGAGGTCGCTGGTCAGGGCCTGCGGAATTACGCCAATCATGCGCCGCGCCGCGTTCGGCTCCTTGGCCACGTCGTGGCCGGCGATGCGCGCATGCCCAGCGGTGATAGGGATCAGCGTGGTCATCATGCGGATCAGCGTCGACTTCCCTGCTCCGTTCGGTCCGAGCAAACCGAAAATCTCGCCTTCTTTCACACTGAACGAAACATCGTCGACCGCGGTAAAGTCGCCATACTTCTTGACGATGTGGTCGACCTCAATGGCTGAGGGCGCCGTAGGATCGTAAATCGGCTTCTCGGTCGTCGCGCTATGAGCGGCTGCCTGAGTCGCACCTGCAGACCCGGGCGTGCCAGACATATTTACTCCGGGATTCGATTCGGCCATCATCGCTGTTGTTGCTCCGCCGCGGCAGCACTCTCGGTGTTGCCGCTCTTCAGTTGCTCGGGCGAAATCAAGACTTCGGCCGTCATGCCCGGGACGAACGCGCCCTTGGGATTTTCCATCCGAACTTTCAACACGATGGTTTTAATGTCGCGCTTTCGCCGGCTCACGTCGCGCTGCGTGGCGAAGTCGCCCTCCACGCCTTTGAAAAACACTTTGCCGCTCATAACAGTTCCACCGGGCAAGCGAACGCGCAGCACATCGCCGTAACCAATATGGTCGGCGTAAGTTTCCGGGATCGCGACACGCGCCCATGTATCGCTCAAGTCGACGATGGTGACAATGGGCGCGCCGATGTTGACGACCTCTCCCTGGCGCGCGGCGCGCACCGAGACTGTTCCGCTTACCGGCGCGTAGACGTTGGTGTAACCCAGACGGACCGCGGCCTGATTTTTCTGCGCAATCGCATTCTTGACGTCAGCCTCGGTGGAGGCCACGGTGCTTTTCGCCGCATTCGCATTTTGCGTGCGCGCGATCGCCGAGTTCAGATCGGCTTCCGCCGCCCGTACCAGTTCCTGCTGCGCCTGCACGGTCGCCTGCGCGGCCTGTAAATTGGTCTCGGCTTGCACGCGCTCTTGGTCGGACGTGATTCCCGCCTTCGCGAGTTCGATGGCGCGCCGACTGTCACTGGCAGTGCGATCGAGCGCAGCTTTGGCCTGCAGCAACTGCGCCTTCGCCGACGAAAGCTTGGCCTGTGCGTTCGCCACGTCGCTCGTGGTTGATCCCGAGGTCGATAGTTCAGTGTGCTGCATTTCATCCACCTTGTGCTGCAGGCTGGTGATGTTCGCAGTGGCTGCGGCCTCCTGCGCCTGCAACTCCGAGGGATCGAGCACCGCGATCAGGTCTCCGGCCTTGACTGGGGTGCCCTCATCGACCAGCAACTTCTGGATGCGGCCTTCGACCTGCGCACTCACGATCACCTGGTTGGCGTCGACTGTGCCGATCAGCACCAGGTCGCGCGAGTGGTCGACGGAAAAAAAGTAGTAAGTCGCGGCGATCACGAAGATGATGCCGAGAAGAATAATAAATTTGTTACGCGCGCTCATGAGCGTGCTCCTTGCGTGGCGTTGCGTTCTGGGCGGTCACGTTCCGGACGGCCGTATTCACCGCGGCCGCTTTTCGGACGATTACTTTCTTTGCTGCTGCCTTCCTTACTTCTGCTTTCCTTACTAAAGAGGGCCGCGGAAATAAAGTCGAGCACAGCGTCCCGCCGCTCCGCGATCCGCTCCGGAGTGAGGGGATTGTGGCCAACAATTTTCTGCATCATGGGGGCGCTGTTGAAATAGAAAACGATGATCGCGATCATCGAGGGTACGAAGTACACGGGGTTGACCGGACGGAATTCGCCATCCGCGACTCCCTGGCGAACCACGTCGCTGATGCGCGCGAAAATCGGCTGGAAATAGTTGCGGACGAGCTTGTCGATATGCGGCGACTGGCCGTCGCGCGCCCGCATCATTTCGCGCTGCATCAGCCGCGGATAGAGCGGTTTGGCGGCGAGGAAATCGAAATATGCGCCGGCATAGGCCATGACTTTTTCACGCGGCGGCAGGTCGCTGTCGAGCACCTGGAAGACAGTGGTCTTCATGCCGGAAAACGCGTCGTCAAGCACAGCGTCGTAAAGTGTCTCTTTGTCCTTGAAGTAGTAATACAGCAGCGCCTTGTTGACCCCCGCTTCGCGGGCAATAGCGTCGGTGCGGGCCCCGGCAATGCCGAGTTCGGCGAACTCCTGGGCAGCGGCCTGCAGGATGGCGGCGCGGCTCTCCTCGGGCTGGCCGCGGGACCCCATGCGGCGGTGCAGAACTTGACGGTGCTGGAAAAGGCGAGCCATAAGGGTGGTCTTAGAAGTACTTAATTAACCAGTTAGTTAGATTATACATTTCAGCGGAAGATTCGCAACTTTTTTCCGCAACGACCAAGTCCATCTCCCAGCAGGACTTAGGCCTGGCTGTGTTCTAATACCCAATTCCGTTCAGCTCTGATGATCGAACCGATCCGATTACCGACCCCGAGGGTTGCGTTTATGAAATTGCTGCCGCTCCAACTCGCTATTCTCTCTACGATCTGTTTCGTCTCTAGTTCGGCAAGCGCTCAAACGCCGCAAAGGCCCGACCGCCAGGTCGCGGTCACCATCGACGATCTTCCGGGCGGCATGGCCAACCGGCTGCCCGCGGCCGACATCACCGCGCTGACTGCGAAGCTGCTGGGCACGTTGCGCGATCAGAAAGTGCCCGTGGTTGGCTTCGTCAACGAGAAAAAGCTTTACGTGCCTGGCGAGGTCGATGAACGCATCAAATCTCTGCTGATGTGGCTCGACTACGGGTTTGAACTGGGCAATCACACCTTCAGCCACGCTTCGCTGAACCAGGTGGGATTGAAGGCCTGGGAAGACGATGTGATCCAGGGCGAGAGCGTGACCCGCATGCTGCTGGCCCAGCGCAAGATGAAGCTGCGCTATTTCCGCCATCCCTATCTCGATACCGGACGCGATCTGCTCACCCGTCGCCAGGCCGAAGCGTTTCTGGTTGAGCGTGGCTACCGCATCGCTCCCATCAC
>JBEKRY010000276.1:0-4882 GCA_049517555.1 Candidatus Sulfotelmatobacter sp.
GTCTCAGGGTATGACCGGGAATCGGTATAGGCCGGTGGCACGTAGTCCTCGCCCAGCGCCTCGTCGTTCACGTATACCTGCCCGCCGTCAATGCGGATGCGGTCGCCCGCGATCCCAATCACCCGCTTGATGTAGCTCTTCGAAGGATCGCGCGGATAGCGAAAGACCACAATATCTCCGCGCTCAATCGGTTCCAGCCGGTATACGAACTTATTGACGAAGATCCGTTCCTGATCCTCGAGCGACGGCATCATGCTCACGCCCTCAACCTTCACCGGCTGGTAGAGGAAGATAATCACAAACGCAGAGATTGCCAGAGAAATGATCAGATCGCGCACCCAGACGCCGATCCCGGTCCCAACGCGGACACTGGCCGTGCCGGCCGAAATCGCGGACGCCGTCGCGGGCGGACCCGTCTGGCCGACCGCCGTTTGGCCGATTGCAGTCTGGCCAACCGAATTCGGGTCTGAAGCCGTGCCTGGCATGTTCCCTCATTGTATACAGAACTTGCGGGGCGGAAGCGGTTAGAATTCGAGACTTGGAATCTAACCCCCGGAATTTGACCCTAAGTTTGCGCGGGCACGACTCGACCGACTGCCGCCATCTTCCGGTCACCCGAGGACTCGGGTTACAATAAAGGCTCGCGAGGAAACCGCATGACGCGCCTTTTTCAGAACCATCTTTTTCAGAACAAGCTTTTTCAGAACAAGACTGTGCGCCGCAGCCTGACCACGGCACTCCTTTTCCTGGTAACTCTTAGCTTGGCGTCCCAATGGGCCTCGCCCAGCGTTTTCGCCAGCGATGACGAGGGCATCCCGGCTTACAACGCCGGACCTCCCGCTAAAGGGACCAAGCTGCCTCCGCTTCTCACCAAGGCCGACCTATGGGGAGCGAACGCGCAGAACGCCTACCAGACTCACGCCTACGAGCTCGCGGCAAAGATTCCCACCGTGCTCCACCAGCAACCCTGTTACTGCTATTGCGACCGCATGGGCCACAACAGCCTGCACAGCTGTTTTGAGGGAACCCATGGGGCGGAGTGCTCGACTTGCCTGAAGGAACTTTATTACGCCTACCAGCAACACCAGAAAGGCAAGAGCGCCACACAAATCCGCGCCGGAATCATCCGAGGAGAATGGAAGCAGATCGACCTGGCGTCAGCCGCGACCATAAACTAGTGACGCTACGCTGACCTCAATTCCATCTCAGTACTCAGTATTCCCGGGCCAACTGGACCGTTACCCACTTTTTGAGTGATACTTTATTCGTAGGCTAGCTTGTTGAATTACGAAGCAAAGCTAAAAAGCGCGTTCCTAAGGAGTTCCCCATCACCAAGAGCACAGGAAGAGTTTTACACATGGCTCAGAAACCTACCGCGAAAAAACCGGTGGCGGAAGATCCGCGTTACACGCAAGCCCTGCAGAGCTACGAAGCCGGACTGCGTGCCATGCAGGAGCACAAATTCGACAAGGCGAAGCCGCATTTTCAAAAGGTAATCGCCGGCCCAGTCCGAGAACTGGTCGACCGCGCCAACATCCATCTCAGCATCTGCAACCAGCATCTTGAGCGGTCCGTGGCCACTCAGTTCAAAACCGCCGAGGAGCACTTCGACTACGCGGTCTCGCTGATGAATGTCGGTGACTACGTCACCGCCCGTGAGCATCTCGACAAACTCCTCAAGCAAAATGCCAAGACCGACTATGTGGTCTACGGCCTGGCTGCGCTCGACTGCCTCACGGGCCACGTCGAAGACTCTTTGCGGCATCTGGACGAGGCGCTCCGCCTGAATTCTCAACTCCGTTTCCAGGCGCGCAACGATTCCGATTTCCAGAACCTGGCAGAGGATCCGCGGTTCACGGAATTGCTCTATCCCGATCCCGGCGCTGAACTCGACTCGTCCGGTGAAGAAGAGCCTGCCTAGCCGGCGGGGACGCCTCGATGGAAACTAAAACCGCCGAGTCCCTCGCGCAAGAGCCCTCGCTAATGCCCGCGCCAGAAAAACAGCAGACTGCGCGCGATCGCGGTCTTCGCGTCGTCGCCATCGGCGGCGGCACCGGCCTCTCCACTCTGCTCTCGGGACTCAAACGCTTCGTGCTATCTGCCACTGAGCTTTCCACACGGCCGGATTTACCGTTCATCCGCGATCTGAGTGCCGTCGTCACCGTCAGCGACGACGGCGGTTCCAGTGGCCGTCTGCGCAAGGAACTCAATATGCTGCCGCCGGGCGACATCCGCAACTGCATCGTTGCCCTCAGTGAAGATGAAGCTCTGCTCTCCAAACTTTTCCGGCACCGCTTTGAAAAAGGCTCGGGACTCGAAGGCCACAGTTTCGGCAACCTTTTTCTTGCGGCGCTCACTTCCCTCACTTCGGATTTTTCCGAAGCCGTGCGACTCTCGTCCGAGATTCTTCTCACGCGCGGCCACATCTATCCCGCGACCACGTCCAACATTGAACTCGAAGCGCTCATGGAAGATGGCACTCGCGTCCGCGGCGAAACCAAGATTACCGCCAGCAAAGGCCGCATTCGCGAACTGTTCCTCGTTCCTCCCGACGTCGGCCCCATGCCGCAGACTCTGGAGGCCATCGCCCACGCTGACATGATCACCATTGGTCCCGGCTCGCTGTTCACGAGCCTGATCCCGAACTTGCTGGTACGCGGCATCGCCCAGGCCATTGTCGAGTCGCCTGCCACCAAGGTCTACATCTGCAACCTGATGACCCAGGCCAACGAGAGCCTTGGCCTAACCGCAGCCGACCACATCCGCGCCCTCAATCGCCATGCCCAGAAGCAGATTTTCGACTTCGCCATGATCAACCGAACGCCGGCCTCCACTGAGCTGCAAGCCAAATACGCCCTCGAAGGCGCCTGCCAGATCGTCAACGACCTCGATGCCATCGAAGCCCTCGGCGTAATTCCCGTCCTCGGCGATTATCTGGACGAGGGCGTAGTGGCCCGCCACAACACCACCCGCGTAGCCCGCGACCTGATGCACCTGATGGCACAACGCCCACAGCAAAACTAAGAGTTCGTGCTTCAGTTTGAAAGCTTGGCATCCTACCTCTTGAAAGCTTGGCATCCTACCTCGCGCCGATTTTTTCCTTGTCATCCCGAGCGAAGCATTGCGATTGGCCTTGCCAATCGCAATGCGAAGTCGAGGGACCTGCTTTCCGCTGCACCTTGCGCGACTGCCGCTTGGCGCTCTGCACTCCCTTCCTGTATCGTGATCCTTTCCGAGGCTCAGCCGTCCTCGACTGAATCGCATGCGCTCGTCGTTACTCTTCATCCCGCTTCTGCTCCTCGCATCGTCGCTGTCCCTCGCCCAGACCGGCCCCGAGCAAGGTGGCCACGAAATTGAAATCTGGGCCGGCGGCGGCCACTCCGTCGCCGGCGGACGCGGCGACACCGGCGTCTTCAACGCCGGCCTGCGCTACGGATGGATCCTCTCCGGCCTCCACCTCCCCAGCTTTCTCCGCGGACGCTTCGAATATGCGGTCGACGCCGTCCCCGTATTCCTCGCCTTCCAGCCCGCCAACACCGCCTACGGCGCCGGCTTTGACCCACTCGGCCTCAAATGGAATTTCGAACGCCACGGCCGCTTCTCCCCCTACCTCGAACTCACCGGCGGTGTGCTTTTCACTAACCAAAACGTCCCAGCCTACACCAACACCGTGAACTTCATGGACCAGGCCGCGCTGGGCATGCATATCCTCGGCCCCAACCACAATGTGAGCGTCGAACTCCGTTACATGCACATCTCAAACGCAGGCCTGGCAGACCTGAATCCGGGAGTGAATACCGTGCAGGTGCGTCTGGGAATTGGAAGATTTTTCAGTGGCAAGAAGCCCTGAGATTTCCTCTGTGTCCTTTGTGTCCTCTGTGGTTTCGTTTGTATTGTGATGGCGTTCCAACCTTGCGCCATCGCTCCGCCGCCAGCTATCCTTCCCTCTTATGTCCACGCTCGTCGAATGTGTCCCGAATTTCTCCGAAGGCCGCGATAAATCCAAGGTCGACGCCATCGTCGACGCCATGAAAATCCCCGGCGTCTACCTGCTCGACCGCGAAATGGACTCCGACCACAACCGCTGCGTCATCACGCTGGTCGGCGAGCGCGAGGCAATTAAAGAGGCGGCGATTCGCGGCGTGGGCAAGGCCGCCGAACTCATCGACCTGAACGTGCATACCGGCGCGCATCCCCGCATGGGCGCAGCCGACGTCGTCCCCTTCATTCCCATCGACGGCGCCACGATTGAAGATTGCGTGGCCATGGCGAACCATGTCGGCGAGCAGATATGGAGCCGCTTCCAGATTCCCGTCTACCTCTACGAGGCCGCCGCCCGCACTCCCGAACGCCAGGGCCTGGAAAATATTCGCCGCGGCCAATTCGAAGGCATTCGCGCCGAGATCGCGACTAACCCCGCGCGCCGTCCCGACTTCGGCGAGCCTCGCGTGCACCCCACCGCAGGCGCGACTGTGGTGGGCGCGCGCAAATTTCTCATCGCCTACAACGTTTTCCTCAACACCCCAGACGTCGACATCGCAAAAAAGATTGCCAAAGCAGTGCGCTACTCCAGCGGCGGCATGCGCTTCGTGAAAGGCGCTGGATTCCTGGTCCGCGGTCAGGCCCAGGTTTCGATGAACCTCACCGACTTCGAACAAACCCCCGTCCACCGCGTCTTTGAGATGGTGAAGCGCGAAGCGGCCCGCTACGGCGTCACGCCGGTATCGAGCGAGATCGTAGGACTGATCCCGAAGAAAGCTCTGGAGCAAGCTGCCGAGTGGTTCCTGCAAGTCGAGAATTTCGATTCGTCTTTAATTCTCGAGAACCGCCTGGCGGCGGTAATGGGCGGGAAGCTCGCGGTGGGCGGATTAAGAGCCGGCGT
>JBEKRY010000277.1:0-4869 GCA_049517555.1 Candidatus Sulfotelmatobacter sp.
CTTGGTGGTGTAGTGATTCTGCGCCATTCCTGCACTCCTCATTCCATCAGCGGTTCGGGACGCCTGCCCTTAGTTGTAAGTTGTAGATGATTGCCAGTCTTCGATCTTAAACCAAAATGGATCTTAAACCAGAAGCGGCTCGCCGGCATTCTCGCGCAGTCGACTCGCCCGCACACTATTTATAAAGCCCCATCTTCCGGATGTACTCCGCCACCGGCGCATCCACAAATCGCCCCAGCGGCTTTCCCGCCGCCGCAGCCTGCCGGATCGCCGTCGCCGAAGCGGGCTGATGCAAATCCGCAAGCAAGTGGATGACTGCCCCCGGCAGCACCAGATCTCCCGTAGCCGGCTGCTTGTGAAATGGGCGCGTCACTTCCGGCCGCGGACGCAAGCTCTCCGGCAGCGCATTGGCCACGTCGGCCAGCGAATACCCCGGACGGCTCGCCACCACGAACTCGCACTCCCGGAAAAGCGCTTCGCACTGGTGCCACTTCGCAATGTCGGCAAACGCGTCCATCCCAATCAGCAGAAACAGTTTGTCGGCGGCCTTGAAAGACCGCTTCAGCCGGAGCACAGTGTCAATGGTGTAGTTCGGCTTTTCCGAACCGTCTTTCGTTCTTCGGGAGCTCGTTCGAGAGCCGGTTCGATCCGGCCCCGCACCCTCCTCCGGAGCCTCCAGCAAGGAAGGCACAAACGCCTTCTCCGCCGCAGTCGCCAGTGCCAGCATGGCAAAGCGGTGTACAAAAGGCGAAAGCGGCTGCCGCTGTTTATGCGGCGGAATGTTTGCCGGCACAAAGTGAATGCGATGCAGTTTGCACTGCTCCAGCCCGGCCCGAGCCAGAGCCAGATGTCCGCGATGCACTGGATCGAAGGTCCCACCAAAAAGTCCAATATTCATGAGATGGATTCGCCCCGGCTAGTGTCGCGATTTTAGGGCCGTCGATGCAAGTGCGCAGCCTGTCGAAAAAGCGCCGACCCATTGTCCACCTATTGTCCGACCGCAACATGTCCGACCGGAACATGTCCGACCGGAACATGTCCGATCGGAACATGTCCAACCGGCCGATGTCCACACGGCCAATCGTCCTTCCCCGGAGCCCAGCTCGCCACGCCCAAATGTACTCCTGTAACTATCTTGTTTCCTTTTCTGGAACTAGGATGCCCTACATGCGAGTAACCCTCCCCCTACTCGGCATTCCTCCCGCGCGAGCTCCAATCCTGCGCTACGGCGTCGCCGTGCTCAGTACCGCGCTGGCGCTGATCCCCACGGTCCTGCTGGCAGATGTGTCGGAAAGCCGCCTCGCTCTGTTCGGCGTCGCCGTCATGGTGAGCGCCTGGTACGGTGGTTGGAAGCCCGGAGTCGTTGCCACCGCCTTCGCGCTTACCGTGAGCGCTTATTTCACGCTCGCCGGCGAACACACCCCGGACCAGCTGCGCACCGCCATCCTCCGCCTTTCGCTGTTCTTCTTCGTCGCCATGCTGATCTGCTGGCTGAATGCGGCTTTGCGCGCCGCTCAGGAGAACCTGCGCCGCTCCGAGCTCAACTTCCGCTCGCTCGTGACCAACGCTCCCTACGGCATTTGCCGCTGCGATTCCACCGGCAAGATTCTCGACGCCAATCCCGCCTTCCTCGAACTGCTCGGGGATACTTCATCCGAATTAATCGGGCAGCACATTTTCGGCCTCTACGCCGACAACGACCAGTGGTTCGATCTCGCCGATTTTCTGCGATCTTCAGAACCCTTCAAGGGCCTGGCCGCGGAATGGAAGCGCAAAGACAAGACGACCACCGTGGTCAGGATCTCCGGCCGCTCGGTCGCCAACGGTCCGGAGGGCGTCGTATTCGAACTCTTCGCCGAAGACGTCACCGAACGCCGCGCCCTCGAGCACCAGCTTCGCCAGTCGCAGAAGATGGAAGCCGTTGGCCGCCTCGCGGGCGGCATCGCGCACGACTTTAACAACCTTCTGATGGTGATTTCGGGCTACTCGGAATTCCTGCTGGAGCGTCTCGGGGCCGAACCACACTTGCGCGGTCCGGCTCAGGAGATCGCCCGCGCCGCGGAACGCGCCTCGTCGTTGACTCGCCAACTGCTGGCCTTCAGCCGCAAGCAGATGCTAGCTCCCAGAATCGTCAACCTGAACGAGGTGGCCACGGAAAACTCGAAAATGCTGACTCGCATGATCGGCGAGGATATCGACCTCGTCCTGGTCCCCAGCCCGAATCTTTGGCCGGTGCGGGCCGATGCCGGCCAGATCGAGCAGGTCATCATGAACCTGGCCGTGAACGCCCGCGACGCCATGCCCTCGGGCGGGAAGCTCACCATTGAGACCTCCAACGTCTCGCTCGACGAAGACTACGCGCGCTTTCACGCGCCTTTGCGCCCCGGCGACTACGTCATGATCGCCATCAGCGACACCGGCGCCGGCATGGACTCCGACACGCAGTCGCACATCTTCGAACCGTTCTTCACCACCAAAGGAACGAAAGGCACCGGCCTCGGCCTGTCCACCGTCTACGGCATCATCAAGCAGAGCGGCGGATACATCTGGGTTTACAGCGAGGTCGGGCGGGGAACCACGTTCAAGATCTACTTGCCACGCGTGGCTTCGACCGGCGAAACCGCAGCGCAAGTCGCCGCCTCCGGCGTTCTCGATAGCGAGGGTCGCAATAACGAGGTCCGCAATAATAATAATAATGTCGAGCCCGGCACCGAGACCATCCTGCTGGTCGAAGACGAGGCCAACCTGCGCTACCTCGCCCGCCAGTATCTGGAAAAGCAGGGCTACAAGGTGATTGAGGCCGCCGACGGCGCAGTCGCCATGCAGATTGCCGTAGCTCACGAAAAAGTGATCCACCTGCTGCTCACTGACGTCATCATGCCCGGCATGAATGGCCGCGAACTAGCCCAGCGCATTGCCGAGATTCGCCCCAACGTGAAAATCCTCTACATGTCCGGCTACACCGAAAACGTAATCGGACACAACGGCATGCTGGACGCCGGCATCCGCCTCCTCCAGAAGCCCTTCAACCTTCGCGACCTCAAAAGCAAGGTCCGCGAAGTGCTCGACGCCACTCCCAACTCCCCGGAGGTCGACATGTCCGCAACAATATCCACACAATCGGCTATGGCACGTCCCGTGCGCGCCCGTGAAATCCCGCCCACGCGCGCGCAACGATTCCAGCTTCACCTGCCGCTGCGCTATCGCCGGCTCGGCGAAAACGCCTGGCACGAAGGCACGACTGAAAATATCAGCCGCTCCGGCATGCTCTTCCAGGCCGACGAACTCCTGCAGCCCAGCTCGCAGCTGGAAATCAACCTCGTGCTCCCGCAGGAGATCGCGGGCCTGTCGGAGACAGAAGTAGTCTGCCGCGGAGAAGTCGTCCGCACCGTCGAGCACGTAGGAAACGGCTTGAGCCCCGCCTTAGCTGCGCGCATCCTGCAATACCACTTCCAGCACGGGCCGCTGCCGAGGGCATAAGCCAGGGCGCCCTCGATTTTTTTTCTTACGGGTTTGCAAAATCCTCATTTCATTGGCGTTAGGCGAATCGTATCGACGGCATTCCCGGCAAAATCTTGAGCCGAAATGACTTGCACGTAAAATATTGCGGGGTAAGGAGTTATCGGTGGATTTCCGCTGCCCGTCGAGTTGCGAGATTTCTGGCGCATGAAATCATTGTGAGCTTTTCGTATTCTCGGTCAAGGTTGTTCGTCACAGGATTGAGGTTTATTGCTGTGGAAGTCTGTGGAAAAACCACGAAAGCGGGTGCCCCATCCTAGCCGCGCCTTTTGCGGCTAGGGTGGGAAACGATGAGGCTGGCGGCGCCGGTTTTCACCGCGCTCTTAGCGATCATGCACCGCTCATCCCTCAGCGGCTAAAGGTGGGGATATTGCTGTTTGGCGGCGCGACTGAAGTCGCACCCTCCCGGCTCTTCAATTCGTGCCTATAGCGAAGGACGCGTGAAACGGGGTATCCGCTTAGATCGTTGGTCGCCTACGGCTTTTCCTCAACCGCTTCGCTGAGTTCCCGCTCGCGGAACTTCTGTACTTCTTCTGCCATCGCGTACTTCAGCTCCTCAATCCCTTTGCCCGTCACGGCGGAGATTTCATAGAGCTTCAGCTTGTGTTTCTTGCAGTAGCGCTTCAGCGCGGCGAGTTTGTCTTTGTTGACGGCATCGATCTTCGAGGCCGCCATGATCATCGGCTTCTCGTCGAGATGCGCTCCGAAGCTGCTGAGTTCGCCGAGAATCACTTCGACGTCCTTCACGACATCCGGGCGGCCGCTCGAATCCGAAACGTCAACCAGATGTACGAGAAGCCGCGTGCGTTCGATGTGCCGGAGGAATTGCGTGCCGAGTCCGGCGCCCTCATGCGCGCCTTCGATCAAGCCGGGAATGTCCGCGACCACAAAACTGACTTCGTTTTTCGCGTCGCCCACCGCGACCACACCGAGATTTGGCTGCAGCGTGGTGAAGGGATAGTCCGCAATCTTGGGCCGCGCCGCGGAAATGCGCGAGATCAGCGTCGACTTACCCACGTTCGGATATCCCACGAGGCCCACATCGGCGAGCAACTTCAGTTCCAGGCGGTAAGTATGTTCCTCGCCCTCGCGTCCCGCTTCATGCTCGCGCGGCGCCTGATGCACCGAGGTGGCAAAGCGCGCGTTGCCGCGCCCGCCGCGCCCGCCGTGCGCGATCACGAAGCTCTGGTCGGGCTTCGAGAACTCGAAAAGCTTGTCGCCGGTCTCGTCGTCGTAGACGATCGTGCCGACCGGAACTTTCAGAGTTATGCCGGTGCCGTCGTGACCGGTCTTGTTCGAACCTTCGCCGTGGCGTCCGCGTTGCGCGGTGTGCTCGGGATTGAAACGGAA
>JBEKRY010000278.1:0-4799 GCA_049517555.1 Candidatus Sulfotelmatobacter sp.
AGGGCTTCGCGCAGGCGGGTGTGCTCGTGGGAATCGACGGTGTAGAGTCCGGCGAAAACCATGGGCTTGATTTCTTCGAAGCCGGGCAGGGCTTCGAGGGCGGGAGCGGCGTCGTGGGTGATGGTGTCGCCGATTTTGGTGTCGGCGACGTTTTTGATGTTGGCGATGATGAATCCGACTTCGCCGGCCACCAGTTGCTCGATCTCAACGGGCTTCGGCGTGAGCACGCCGAGAGTTTCGGCGTCGAAAGTGGTGCCGTTCCACCACAGGCGGATGCGGTCACCTTTCTTTAATGTCCCTTGAAATACACGGGTGAGCACGATGACGCCGCGGTACGGGTCGAACCAGGAGTCGAAAACCAGCGCCTGGAGCCGGTTGTCGGGGCTGCCTTTTGGCGGAGGGACGCGCTTCACGATTGCTTCGAGAACGTCGGGGACGCCCTGGCCGGTTTTCGCGCTGATTAGTACGGCGTCGGAGGCATCGAGGCCGACGG
Source organism: Candidatus Sulfotelmatobacter sp. (assembly GCA_049517555.1). GTDB lineage: Bacteria > Acidobacteriota > Terriglobia > Terriglobales > Acidobacteriaceae > Sulfotelmatobacter. Next base: position 494 of record JBEKRY010000278.1, read on the forward strand.
CGCTTTCGATCATTTCTTTGGTGCGGGGGATGTCGGCGCTTTGCAGGTCGATCTTGTTGATGACGGGAATGATTTCGAGGCCGTGATTAATAGCGAGATAAGAATTCGCTAGCGTTTGGGCTTCAACGCCTTGCGAGGCATCGACTACTAAGAGTGCGCCTTCGCAGGATGCAAGGGAGCGCGAGACTTCATAGGAAAAATCTACGTGGCCCGGGGTGTCAATTAGATTGAGCTGGTAGGTTTGGCCGTCTTGCGCGGTGTAGGCCATGCGGACGGCATGGGCTTTGATAGTGATACCGCGCTCGCGTTCGAGGTCCATGGAATCGAGGACCTGGGCTTGCATTTCGCGAGCGGTGAGCGATCCGGTGAGTTCGAGGAGGCGGTCGGCTAGCGTGGATTTGCCGTGGTCGATGTGCGCGATGATCGCGAAGTTGCGGATGTGCTGGGAATCCATGATGAATGCGGGCGATCTTTAATTCTAGCAGGGACTTGCATGAGGCTTTGCGTCATAGGAGAGCTTGAAGCGTGAGCGCAACTCCGAGGACTAAAGCACAAGATCATCGTTTACTTTGCGCGGCCCCTTCGGCAAGCTCAGGGCAGGCTCTTGAACGGACGCTCTGTCACGGTGATGTCATCAACGGAGAAGCTGCCAAGGGAAAAACCCGACAGCGGAGCGATCTGCGGGTGGTCGACTCGCCTTTCGGTAGAATCAAAGTCCATGCTCGTACTCGCTTCGGCATCGCCGCGACGTCAGGAACTTCTGCGCAATGCGGGGATTTCGTTTGTTGTGCAGCCGGCGGATATTGACGAGACCCCACTGACGGGCGAAGCGCCGCGCGCGTGTGCGGAGCGGCTGGCGCGGGAGAAGGCACTGACGGTTTGGCGGGCGCGGGCCAAAGATGCGCCACCCCAAGATCCGCCACTCCAGGATGTGGTACTGGGTGCGGATACGATTGTTGTGATCGATGAAATGATTCTCGGAAAACCGGCTGACGCGGAGGACGCTGCCCGCATGCTGCGGGTGCTCTCAGGGCGAGTACATCGCGTGATTACGGGGGTGTGCGTCATTGGGCCAGTGGGCAGTAATCGGTTGCCAGTTGCCAGCAGGACAGGGATAGGGACGCGGAATTATGTGGAAAGAGTCGATGAACATTCGGCTGTGGATCAACCGCCGCTGACTGCTTCCGAAACTACTTTGGTGACGATGATCGAATTGTGCGACGACGAGATTCGGGAGTACGTCGCGACCGGCGAGCCTATGGATAAGGCGGGCGCGTATGCGATTCAAGGGATGGCTTCGCGGTGGATTCCGCGCATTGAGGGCGACTATAGCAATGTGGTTGGGTTGCCGGTCGCGATGGTTTACGAGATGCTGCGCGGGCGACTAAGGGTAAGTTAGGAGTTTTTCGTTTCTTCCTTTTTAATCTCTTCCTGTTTCGCGGGTTCTTTTTTCTCTTCCTCGGGTTCTCTCATCCCAGCTTTGAAGTTACGGATGCCCTCGGCCAGACCCTTGCCGACGGCGCCCAATTTGTTGGTGCCAAATAGCAGGAAGGCGATGACGATCACCAACAGCCAATGCCAGAGCGAAAACTCCCCCATTAACTCCTCCAATCAGGACGGTTCCGAGAGCGCTGCGTGAAGCAGCGGAAGGCCCGAGAAAAGTCTAGGCTACGCCGTCGGCGGAGTCAAAGTCAGACAAGTCGTAATGAACCTCTGCGACTACCATGAACTTGAGCATGTGATCGATCTTAGGCGCTCTCGATCATTCCAGCCAGAAGCAACGCCCGGCGGGACAACTCGGAGATGACGATGTGTTCGTGGAGGGCGTGCGCTCCCTGACCCACGCCGCCCATGCCGTCGAGGGTGGGGATGCCCAGGCCGGCGGTGAAATTTCCGTCGGAGCCTCCGCCGACGGCGGCTTCTTCGAGGTTCCAGTCGATCTGCCTGGCGATGGACTGGGCTTTTTTGTAGAGCGCGGCTACGCCGGGGGTGCGCTCCATGGGCATGCGGTTGATGCCGCCTTCGATGGTGAGGTGGCAATGTTTGTCGAAGGACTTCAGGGCGCGGAATTTGCGATCGAGGGCGGCGGCCTGTTTGGCGAGCTTGATGCGCACGTCGATTTCGACCGTGGCCTCGGCGGCGACTACGTTGGTGCGGGTTCCGCCGCGAATCACGCCGGGGTTTACGGAGAGGCCGCTCGGCAGATCGTTCAGCTTGGAGACGGCGGTGATTTGGCGCGAGAGTTCGACGATGGCACTGTGGCCTTTGCCGGGGTCGAGGCCGGCGTGGGCGGCTACGCCTCTTACATGGAGAATGTATTCACCTACGCCTTTGCGGGCGGTCTTTACTGCGCCGCGGGGGCCGGCGGGTTCGAGGACCAGCACGGCGGCGGAGTCTTTGGCCAAGGCTTCGGTGATTTTGCGGGACGAGTAACTGCCGACTTCTTCGTCGGAAACCAGAAATACCGTGACCGGGCGGGGCAGGCCGGCGTGCCAGGCTTGCAGCGCCTCGATGGCGTAGAGCATGAGCGCGATGCCGGACTTCATGTCGAGCACGCCGGGGCCGTGGAGGCGGCCGTCGGTTGCGTGGCAGGGCATGGTTGCGAGGGTGCCGAGCGGGTAGACGGTGTCGAAGTGGCCGAGCAGGAGAACGGGTTTGATTTTTTCTTGAGCAGGCTGGCGTGCGGGGAAATCGATTTGCACGCTGTCGCCGAAGTCGGCGGCGGGGTGCACTTGCAGGTGTCCGCCGAGGGCTTCGAAATATCCGGCGAGGAAGGCGCCCATGCGGTCGGCGGAGGGCTTGTGGTCGCTGGGGGATTCGATCTCGACGAACTCGCGGATGGTTTGAACAATCTTCTCTTGCTTGGCTTCGAAGTAGCGCAGGCGCTCGGGCCACGGTGGACCCCACGCAACTGAGTCCGGCTCCGCTAATTCGGTCCGGGGACGCTTCGAACGGGCGGCTCTTTTGGTCGGCATTTATCCTCTGCTCTCCGGCGCGTGCCGAGCGGAGCATCATCGGGCACAAGTCGTACAGTATAATCTTCAAGCCGTTTTGAGAAGAACGAGTTTGAGACGATCATGAACGAGAGCAACCCTGTGCCGGAATCTTCGCCGGGCTCGGCGAAGACCGGGCTCGACATCCACGAGATTCTGAAGATCCTGCCGCACCGTTATCCTTTTTTGCTGATTGACCGCGTGCTTGAGCTGAAGCGCAGGCACAGTATTGTCGCCATCAAGAACGTGACCATCAACGAACCGTTTTTCGCGGGGCATTTTCCTGAGCTGCCCATCATGCCCGGCGTGCTGATCGTGGAAGCCATTGCGCAGGCGGGCGGTGCGCTGCTGCTGACCGAGATGGAGGATCGCACCGGCAAGCTGATGGTTTTTACCGGGATCGAGCGGGCAAAGTTTAGGAAGCCGGTGAGTCCGGGGGATCAGTTGCGGCTGGAAGTGGAAGTCAGAGGCTGGCGCTCGGTTCCTGGCATGACCGCAGCGAAGATGCAGGGCTACGCGTACGTGGGCGATCAGCGCGTGGCCGAGGCTTTGGTTTCGTGCCAGTTGATTGACAGCGCGCGCGGGCGGGCTTCCGCGGATACGGGATCCTGATCGAGAACTTCAAAAAGCGTTTGACACATAGGACACATAGGACACATAGGACGCGGAGGAATCTTTCGCAACCTCCGACTCGCCTTCGAACGCATCTTTCATGAACGTGCACCCTACAGCTCTGATTGATCCACGCGCCAACGTTGCGGCTTCGTGCACGATTGGGGCCTATTGCGTGATTGGCGCGGACGTGGAGATGGGCGAGGGGTGCCGGTTGGGGTCGCATGTGGCGATTGAGGGGCCGACGAAAATTGGCGCGGATAATTCCTTCTTCCCTTTTTGTGCGATTGGGATGGCGCCGCAGGATGTGACTTATCGGGGTGAGCCGACGCGGCTTGAAATCGGCGATCACAATGAGATCCGCGAGTGCGTGACGATTAATCGCGGGACCGTGAAGGGGGGAGGGCTCACCAAAGTTGGCAGCCACCTGCTGATTATGGCGTATACGCATATCGGGCACGATTGCGTGATCGGGGATCATGCCATGCTGGTGAACGGCGCGACGCTGGGCGGGCACGTGACGGTGGAAGAGTGGGCGGTGGTGGGAGCGCTGTGTCCGGTGCACCAGTTTGTGCGGATTGGGGCGCATTCCTATATTGGCGGCGGGACCACGATTACGCAGGATGTGTTGCCGTACTCCATGACTTCAGCGGCTCGCGACACGCATGCGTACGGAATGAATAAGGTTGGGCTGGAGCGGC
>JBEKRY010000279.1:0-4694 GCA_049517555.1 Candidatus Sulfotelmatobacter sp.
CCATCCCTCCATCGGCACCACAGTCAATTTCGCGTTAATCCCGCGCTCTGCGTTAAACATCTTCGCCAGTTCGCCCATGGTCATCCCATGCCGCACCGGCACAGTCCAGTAATTCGTAAAACTCTCGCGCCCTGCATCCGCCACCGGACCCTGCACGAACGACCCCGTAATCGGATCAGGCCGGTCCAGCACAATCGCCTCAAGCCCAGCCTTAGCCGCCGCCTCCAGAAAATATCCCAGCGTGGTCTCGTAGGTATAAAACCGCGTCCCCGCATCCTGAATGTCAAATACCACCGCATCCAGATTCTTCATCACCTCGGCCGGAGGACGCCGCGCCGCGTCCGTCCCCCCGTACACGCTATACACCGGAACCCCCGTCGCCGCGTCCTTGGAATTATGAATGTCGGTCGTATCGACTGTTCCCGTCACACCGTGCTCGGGACTGAAAATCGCATCCAGAGAAATTCCCGGCGCCTTCGCCAGCACATCAATCGTCCGCACTCCCAGACTGTCGACTCCCGTCTGATTCGTCACCAGCCCAATGCGCTTTTTTGCACCCGGTTCCTTTTCATCGACACTCTGGCCCACCGCCTTCAGCACATCAAAACCATGCTCTTCGAGCACATCGATCCCATTCTTCACTGTCCCATTCCGCGTGCTCATGCGCCGCGACGCGCTCAGCGCCTCGTTGTACCCGGTAATGCTCTTCCAGCGCAGCGCCTCCTTTTCGCTCGGCGTCAAATTCAGAGCCGCCGCCACTTCCGTCGCCACTTTCGAGCGCAGAGCAATGGCAGTCCCTTTCCCGCGCGGATGCACCGCATTGGTCAGCAAAATAATGTAGGTCTTGGTCGTCGGATCGATCCACATCGATGTCCCCGTCCACCCCGTGTGCCCAAACGATCCCACCGGAAACAAATCGCCGCGATTTGACGAAAACGGAGAATCAATATCCCACCCAAACCCACGCAGCACGGGCGCAGCCGGCGGCGTCTCCGGCGACGTCATCTTCTCGACCGCCGCCGCCGACAGAATTCCGTCTCCCCCATCGAGCAGCGCCTGGGCAAACTTCGCCAGATCGTCCCCCATCGAGAACAGCCCCGCATGCCCCGCCACGCCGCCCATGCGCCGCGCCCTGGGGTCATGCACCACCCCGCGCAGCATGTGCTCGTGCTCGTCATATTCCGTAGGTGCAATTTTCGGCAGCCACGCCGCCGGGGGCAGAAATCTCGTGTGCGTCATCTTCAACGGCGCAAAAATATGGCGCTCCGTATAAACATCGAGCGTTTCCCCCGACACCTTCTCGACCAGCGCACCCAGCACGATAAAATTCGTGTCGCTGTAGACGAATCCCGAACCCGGGGCCTGCGCCGGCGTTTCCGCAAACGCCAGCCGAAACGCCGACTCCTTCCCATCAAACGCCGGTGTCAAATCGATATCAGGTGCCAGTCCCGAGTAGTGCGTCAGCAACTGCCGCACCGTGATGTCTTCTTTCCCATTCTGCGCAAACTCCGGCAGATATTTCGCCACCGGATCATTCAGCCGCACCTTACCCTGCTCGATCAGTTGCATCATCGCAGTCGTGGTCGCAACCACCTTGGTCAGCGATGCCAGATCAAACACCGTATCCAGCGTCATAAGCTCGCGCCTCGGCTCCAGCGCGCGATTCCCATACGCCTTGCGATAAATCACCGCCCCATCGTGCCCCACCACCAGCACCGCCCCGGGAATATTCCCATCCGCAATCGCCTGCTCAATCACGGAATCGACCCCACCGAGACGGGGAAGCAGCGCAGGATGACCGGCCTCACCAAGGGCAGGAATGCCGGTCGCAATAATCGTGGCAAATATAACGACCAGCGCGAGCACTCCGATGAGAGCGCGGGAACTGCAGGAAACGCACCAAGTTGGCTTCATTCTGAGGATGATCTCTTGACTCTACACAACTCAGCGGGAGCGCTCAACAATCTTTACCCATCGCAGCATCTCTGCTATAACCCGCTCAGGTCCTCAGCAGCGAGCCCAAGCCCTGAATAACGCTCCGACTCTCGTTCCCGCGTTCGATAGACAGGATGAAATCTTCGCGTCAGCCTTCGCCGTTCTGCAAGCCGCAATTTCAGCCCGCGCCTTCCCCGCCGCCGCCATCGCCGTCACCCACCGGGATCAGATCGTAGCTCTCAAGTCCTTCGGCCATTTCACATTCGACACCGCGAAGGGTGCCCCACCCTTGTCGCGTTCTTTGCGACAGGGTGGGGATGTTGACCTTGAAGGTACGAAACAAAACGTCGCGCCCACGACTCTCTTCGACCTCGCGTCCCTGACCAAACCAGTCGCCTCCACCACAATGGCGATGCTCCTCTACGAACGCGGTCAACTCGAACTCGAAGCTCCGGTAGTTGGAGTAGTCCCCGAATTCATGGCCGACTCCTGCGGCGAGCCCGATCCCCGCCGCCGCGACGTCACCTTCCGCATGCTCCTGACCCACTCTTCGGGTCTGCCAGCCTACGAGAAGCTGTTCCTCCAAGCGCACACCCGCGAAGACTTGCTCCGAGCCGCCTTCACCACTTCCCTTTCAACCGATCCCGGCACCCACGCCGAGTACAGCGACATCGGATTCATCGTGCTAGGCGCAGCCCTCGAGCGCATCGCCGGAGAATCTCTCGACCTCTTCTGCCAGCGCGAAATCTTCGGCCCACTCGGGATGATCAACACCACATTCAATCCGCCACTGCAGTCGCGCGGTCTAATCCCACCCACAGCCGACGAGCGCACCTTCCGCAAAAGAATTATCCAGGGCGAAGTACAAGACGAAAACGCTTTCGTTCTAGGCGGCGTCGCCGGCCACGCTGGCCTGTTCTCCACCGCCGAAGACCTGGCCCGCTTCGCTCACGCCCTGCTCAACGGAGGCCGCCCCATTCTCCGCCCCGAGACCGTCGCCCTCTTCACCCGCCCCGAATCCACGCCCCCCGGAACATCCCGCGCCCTCGGCTGGGACACACCCTCAGTTCCCTCGCAATCCGGAAAATCCTTCGGCCCCCGCTCCTACGGCCACCTTGGCTACACTGGCACGTCGCTATGGATCGATCCCGACCGCCAACTCTCGATCACCTTATTGACCAACCGCACCTGGCCCGCTTGCGCGAATCAAGCGATCAAACAAATCCGCCCCAAATTCCACGATGCGATCGTTGAGGCCATCGCCTAATGGCGACAGCCAACTGAAAGCCGATAGCAACGTGGAAGAGTGGCGCTTTAGCGCCGCGTTAGAGCGTATAGAATGAACCGGGATTCAGCCCCCGATTCGAATGGAAAGGCGCACGACTTGACCCGAACCCGCATTCCGGACTCTGCTCTGAAGACTCTCTCCACCGAACAAATTCTCCCCGCCGCGGCTGATCTCGACCGCATGTCCTCCCTCGAAATCGTCCGCCTCATCAACCACGAAGACGCAACTATCGCCGCAGCCGTCGCCCGCGCCCTGCCGCAAATCGCCCGCGCCATCGACACCGTCGTCGCCGGACTCCGCCACGGTGGTCGCCTCATCTACGTCGGCGCCGGAACCAGCGGCCGCCTCGGCGCCCTCGACGCCTCCGAAATTCCGCCAACTTTTAATACCGATCTCCGCACCGTGCAATACATCATGGCTGGCGGCCCCAAAGCCCTAGCCGCCTCCACCGAAGCCAGCGAAGACGACACCGCTCTCGCCGTCAAAGAAATGAAGAAGCGCAAGCCCGACAAACACGACATCGTTCTCGGCATCGCCACCAGCGGACGCACCCCCTTCACCATCGCCGCCGTCAAATACGCCCGCAGCCGCGGCGCCCGCACCATCGCCCTTACCTGCAACCGCAATTCTCCCCTCGAACGCGCCGCCCATTTCGCCATCGTCACCGAAGTCGGCCCCGAAGTTCTCGCCGGGTCTTCTCGTATGAAGGCGGGCACCGCCCACAAAATGGTTCTGAATATGATCTCGACCGCCGCCATGACTCGCCTCGGCTACGTCTACGGCAATCTCATGGTCAACGTCTGGACCAAGAACGAGAAGCTAATCCAACGCGCCACGCGCATCGTAGAACAAGCCACCGGAGCCGATCACGCGACAGCCGCCCGCGCCCTCAAAGCCGCTGGAAATCGCACTCCCGTCGCAGTTGTAATGCTCGCCGCCGGCGCAACCAAATCCCAAGCCGCCGCAGCGCTGAAAAAGTCCGAGGGCCACGTGCGCACTGCGATCTCGCTGGCCAAGGGCTAGATACATGATTGCCGATGCGCAAGATTTCTATATGTGCAACTTTCTTCATCTTGCCCGCGCATCGAACCCTCGAATATCATCGCGACGAACTTTGCCACTCCCCCTCAGCATCCTTAGCGATTGACCCGGCCCCGTACGCAATCTCTCCAAGGAGTCCTCTATGCTGCACCATACGGTTCGCGCCTTACGCTTCGCGGTCAACGCCGCGCTGTTTCTGATCGCCCTTGCTTCCTCCAGCTTCGCGCAAACAGAATCCGTCCTCTATAGCTTCGACTCTTCCGGCATCGCGGACGGCACGGAGCCAACTTCGGCTCTCGTCGAGGATGCGTCCGGCGCCCTCTACGGCACTACCCCTCTCGGAGGCACTGGATGCTCCAACCGCGGTTGTGGTGTCGCGTTCAAGCTGACGCCGCCAGCCGACAAAGGCGCCCCGTGGACCGAGAGCATC
>JBEKRY010000280.1:0-4672 GCA_049517555.1 Candidatus Sulfotelmatobacter sp.
GAATCCGGAAACCGCCAGCGCGGCTTGGGCCGTGGTCAACGCCAACAGAACCGCCAGTAATGCAGCCCGCAGCGTCGCTGGCAAGATCGCTCGCAACATCGCTCGCAACATCGCTCGCAACATCGAGTGCGCAAGCTTCTGCGTATTCCTCGATCCGGTTTGTGAGCGGCTGGTCGAAAAAACCACGGAATAACCCCTGCGGACAACCTATTTCGGACTTTATCGTGATTCCAGACAAGCGTCAATTGCCCAAAGGGCTGATCTTGCCAGATGTTACAAGTCTGTGACTTTTCTGGCATTAAGTCATCAAATCAGCGAGAATTTATAAACCAACGTAATCGTCGAAAATCCTGTCGTCAAAAGTCCAGGGGAGCGAATTACGGAGCCAATCACGGAGCCAATCACTATGACCGAGAAAGCCACATTTGCAGCAGGATGTTTCTGGGGAGTCGAAGCCACTTTCCGCCAACTCCCCGGCGTCACCGCCACCCGCGTCGGCTACATCGGAGGCCAAACCGAGAACCCGACCTACAAAGAAGTCTGCACCGATCGCACCGGCCACGCCGAAGCCGTGGAAGTTGAGTTTGACCCCGCCAAAGTGCGCTATGCCGACCTGCTCAAGGTTTTCTGGGAGAACCATGATCCCACGCAGGTCAACCGCCAGGGCCCGGACTGGGGCTCGCAATACCGCACCGCAATCTTCTTCCACACGCCCGAGCAGGCCAAAGAGGCCCAGGCCTCGAAAGATGCGCTCGACAAGGCGCACCGCTACTCGAAGCCGATCGCAACCCAGATCGTCCCCGCCGTGACGTTCTATCCCGCAGAGGACTATCACCAGCAGTATCTGGAAAAGCGCGGCATGGCCAGTTGCCACATCAAGGCGTAACGCCTTTGGAGCCGGTGTCGTTGCTTTGTCAACCTGCGGAACCGGAAAGCGTAACTCGCTCAAAGCCCCGGAGGGGCGACCGATCTTAGCCCAGCGCTTCCAGCGCTGGGTGAGTCTCAAGCAAAATGGAGCAAGCCCCGGAGGGGCGAAAGAGGTTCCCGGACACAGGCTCCGGGCTCGCCCCTAATCGATCCGCAGTCACTGCTTCAATGCCGCCCAAGCGATCTGCGCGCCCTAATTCAGCCCACGCGCCACGAACGTGTATAATCCGGTGCTCAACGGCGGAACCCGCACCCAGCGCCGCAACTCAGCCGATCCCAGGAGATGACGTGAAGCCCTCAACAAAAATCCGATCCCTGCATTCCGATCAACACTCGTCTCTTGTCTGCCGCTTCATGACTCTTCTCTTCATTCTTATGGCCGTGGCATTCTCCACCAAAGCCGCGTCGGCTCAAACTGGATACACCGGCATCTTCGGCGGCGGCCCGTTCTATAAGAATGCGGCCAACAACATCACCGAAATCGAAAACTCCGGCTTCACCGAGGCCATTGTCTGGAGTGTCGAAGTCAGCAGCACCGGCGACCTGAATTTCAACGGCGAGTTTCCCCTGACTTCCGGCGGCGTGTATGTTGGCGACCAGTACTATCCAGATTTCGCCGCCGACATGGCGCAGTTGAAAGAAGGGACGGTCAAGCGGGTCACGTTCAGCATCGGCTCGTCCAACTATGGAGACTGGGAAGACATCACGGCGCTGGTCAACTCACAAGGCACCGGCCCCACCAGCATCCTCTACCAGGATTTTGCCGCTCTGAAAGCCGCCATCCCGGCCCTCGATGCCATCGACTTCGACGACGAGAACAGCTTCAATTCGCCGACGACAATCTCTTTCGGTGTCATGCTCGGCCAACTCGGTTATCACGTTATGCCCGACGCTTTCGATGACAGCAGCTATTGGACCAACGTCGTCTCTCAAATTAACGATCAGCTCCCCGGCACGGCCGACGGCGTTCATCTGCAGGCCTACGCGGGCGGCGCCGGAAATAGTCCCTGCTCCGGATGGAATTTCGGCACGGTTCCAGTTTTCCCCGGTCTGTGGGATCTGGACGACACTCCGGCCCAGGTGCAGAGCATCATGACGGGCTGGCACAGCCAATGCGGCATCCTCGGCGGATTCATGTGGCTCTATGACGATTTCGTCGGAACCGGGCTTGCGGCGCAATATGCCGCCGCGATCAACAACGCGGTCAGCAGCAGCGGCTTCACTCTCGCCGGACCAACGAGCGTGTTCCTGAACCAAAGTTCGACCGCCAACGCGTCGATCACCATCACTGACTTCGGCGGCTTCACCGGTACAGTAACTCTGACTTCGTCGAGTCTGCCCAAAGGCGTCCAGGTATCGTTCCAGGGAACGGGTAACTCGCGCAAAGCCGTCTTCAAAGCCAGTTCCGCCGCCGCCACCGGATTTACCACGGTCACCCTAACCGGCACGTCCGGCACGATTACGCAGTCCATTGCTTTCACCTTGGCGGTAAGCGCGGGCGTGGGCAAGACTGGAACCGGCAAGGTGGTCAATCTGTCTTCCGAATTCAACCTGTACGGAATCTACAAGGACGGCACGACCTATACGACCGGAGGCCTCGACGGCGGAGGCTACTCCTACTCCGCGAACCTGCTCACCGCATCGCGCGTCTTCGACGGCACACTGTTCGAATTCGGACCGGCCAATGAACTGGACGCGGTAAGTGGCAGCGGCCAATCGGTCGCGCTGCCGGCGGGAAAGTTCTCCGCTCTTGCCCTTCTGGCGACCGGCGTAGAAGGAAATCAGGCATCCCAAACCTTCACCGTCACCTACACCGACGGATCCACTTCGAAATTCACCCAAAGTCTCAGCGACTGGTACACCCCGCAGAAATATCCCCACGAGTCGGAAGGCGTGGCCATGGCCTACCGGAACTTCGACAACGGCACCAAGGATCAGCGGACGTTTAATCTGTATGAGTACCAGTTCACGCTGAATCCGAAAAAGATTGTGCAGAGCGTTACTCTACCCAACGACAAAGACGTCGCGGTGCTCGCGGCTACTCTGGTGCCGTAAAGAGCGACTAGTCGAGCTACCGCATCGGCTAGTATTGGATGTGAATCGACCGGCAGAGAGTTTACATACGCTGGTGTATGTACAGCGGAGTACGTAATTGGCGGTTTGGATGATGCGCGGAAATCTCAAACCGAGACAGCCCGCATCGTTCGTCCTCCAGGATGGCCATTCCGGGGCCGGAAACGGCCCTTGCTGCGACGATCGGTGCGCGAGTCAGGCTCAGCTCCATCCACCACAAGATCGCGCGTCCTGGAGCCTCCCAGGGCCCCTCTACGACTTATCAAGCACTTACACGAAGACTCAACAACTTACAGGAGACGACGGTTCGACCAGCGCGATTCGCCCTTTACAGCAGTTGATCGCTTCAGCAAAATATTGGCATGAAGCAAGCGAAGAACTGGCGGCTCCTCTTGACTGTAATAATCCCTTTGCTAGTTGTTGGCTGCGACAGAGTAAACAGGAAAACCTACCAGGCCAACGTCGCTCTGAATGGAAAAGGACCGTTGGGAATAGCCGGCCCACCGTGGGATGGACCCGATGGAGTTGTTCTGTACCGTACAGGACGCGGCGGGGTTATCTGCTACGACGCGTTCCATTCGAAAGACCTGCACGACCACTTGTCGTCGAAGAACGGACAGCCGGTCACGGTCGAATATGACACCTTCAGCGACTTCGGAAAAATGAGGGGATACAACGTGCATTCAGTCGACGGCGTGATCTTGGCAAATGGGTACCACGTGCTCAGGGAAGACTTCGCAGCTATTTCCGGTGTCGCACGCTCGGGAACGGGTTCGGCTGGCAAGGATGACTGTTGGTAAAGAATCCTGTTGGTAAAGAATCCGCATTTCACCAGCGACTCAACCGCTACCTCTCAAATCATTTCAGGCCGCCGTCAGCAGCATGGGCGCGCCCTTAGTAATCACCAGCGTGTGCTCATAGTGCGCTGCAGGCCGGTGATCCGCGGTGATCATCGTCCACTTGTCCGGTGCGGTGAAGATCCTGCCGGAACCGGCGGCGATGATCGGCTCGACCGTAATGACCAAGCCTTCGGTAAGTATCTGATTGTCCCGCGCATCGGGATAGTTCGGCACACGGGGCGCTTCGTGGATGGTCCGCCCAATGCCGTGGCCCGCCAGCTCGCGAATCACGGAGAAGCCGCTGCGCCGGACTTCGCGTTCCACCGCGCGTCCAATCTCCCATACTCGAAAGCCGGCTCGCGCCACCAGCATAGCTTTGGCGAAGGCGCGCTCGGCGCATGCGATCAGGTTCCGGCGCTCTTCCGTCACTTCGCCCACCGGAACGGTCACGGCGGCGTCGGCCATGAATCCATCTTTCTCGATGGTGACGTCGAGCTTGACCAGATCGCCCGGCTGCAGCGCGCGTGGGCCGGGAATGCCGTGCACCGCCTCATCGTTCAGGCTGATGCAGTTCACGCCGGGAAATCCATAGACCAGCGCGGGCGCGGACTGCGCTCCCTGCTGCCGCATCACGCCGCCGCCCACGGCATCTAGTTCAGCCGTGGTAATTCCCGGCCGCACCGCGTTCCGCATGGCTTCGAGCATAAGACGAACCACCGCGCCCGCAGCCTGCATACCCTCGAGTTCGTCGGGCCCATTGATCGACATGAAATCTCCTCAGAAAGCATGATATCTGCGCGGACAGGAAATCGTTGCCAGAAAATCGGGTACAG
>JBEKRY010000281.1:0-10290 GCA_049517555.1 Candidatus Sulfotelmatobacter sp.
CACGGACGACGGTCTTGCCTTGGCCAGTAAGGTCATAGGCAAAGCCCAAGCGCGGGCCCCAGTTGTTCCACGAGTCATTCACGAGACCCTTGGGAATCCCATTCTTGCCGCCGATCCCGATGCCATTGAGATAGAACTGATACCCGCCTAACTGCGGATTTGTGCTCGTAAACAGACCCGGACTCGGACCGCCCGCGCACAACGGGTTGGAGTTATTGCTGCAGATATGCCCGTTCGAGTCAAACGTGGCTGCATCGGCCGGGTTGTACAGATTCGGGTAGAAGTTTGAAGACTGCTGGTTCGCTTCGTAGGTGTGCGGAATGCCATCCCAGCGCAGTCCAAGGTTCAAAGTGAGGCGGCTATTTACGCGCCAGTTATCCTGGAAATAAAGCGCCGGTGAAATGTTATTCCATTGACCGGTAATCTTATTGCCATCCTCTGAGTACGCCTGAGCATAGCCCAAAAGGTAGTCGGCAAAGTCATATCCGCAGGAGACAGTGGACGATGAAACGCATCCGGTTGGAGTGGTGTAGAACCCGTTAAACGTAAAATTACCTTGGGTGTTGGCGAAGGCGTCCTGAGTTTTCTTGTAGAGCGCCCAGCTACCGCCAAATTTCAGCTGGTGTGCACCCTTGGTCCAGGAGATATCGTCACGAAGTTGGTAATCGTCTGCCTTGTTGTTCCATGGTGTCCAATTCGAGGTGTAATCAGCGCCGGTAATGCCTCCCAAATCGATCGACGGAATACGGCTGTCGACGTTCGGTCCGGTAAATAACCGGTTAAACGTGAACCCGCTGGGAGCGCTGACCAGGTTATTGGGGATGATGTGAATCCGGTTGCCGTTGTAGTTAAAAGAAGCCTCGTTAAGCAGGTTCGGGCTGATCACATACGTCGTATGGATTACAGCGCTATACGACGGGTTTCCAAACGTGTTAGCAACCGTGGGAACGTTGTCGCCGCTCCACTGCGTGGTTCCATACGTCTGGGAGATCTGCTCCGAAATCCAGTGACCGAACACGGAGAACTTGGGGCTAAAGGTGTGGTCAACGCGCGCAATCTCCTCACGCAGGTCCGTGGGAGAATTGTTGCCGCCCTGGAAAAACGCGCCATTGGGAGAGTTGGGATTGTTCGCCGGGAAGATGCCGCCGTAAGTGCCGCCGGCAGTCAGGAGACTGGCTGCGTTGGGGCTGATCATGCAGGAGGGGATCGTGTTGTTGGGGAAGGGCGAACCCGGCACGACACCAGCCGGGGCCTCAATTGTCTTGCCATTGTAGGTAGTGGGAAGCAGCGCGCCAGCGGCAGTCGGGTACGAGCTGGCCAGCGGTACGGTTTGATTCAGCAGGCCCCCGTCAATCTCCTTGCGCCATTCCATATTGTAGAAGAAGAAAGTCGGGTGGTTATTCATCCCCGGAACTTTGCCGCCGACGTTAAAGCCGTAAATGTTGTAGCGCAATTCAGCAACCTTGTTCGGAGACGGGTTGAAATAGTTGCGTGCATCCAGAGCGTCATTGCGGAACAGCTCCCAAGCCTGAGCATGGAACTGTTTGGTTCCGGACTTGATCACGGTGGAGATGATCGCCGCCGACGCCAAGCCGTACTCGGCGCTGTAATTGGAAGTCATGTTGCGGAACTCGGCGAGCGAGTCGAGCGAAGGTGCGACGCCGCCGCTGCTGCCGCCGCGGTCAAGGTTCTCACCGCCGTCAATCAGCTGCAGGTTGTGGCCTTCCCGCTGGCCGTTGATGCTCACATTGTCATCGGCGCTGACTGGGGTGAATCCCACGCGGCTCATCTGGAGGCTGACCGCTCCCGGCGTCAGAGCGAACAGCTCGTACAGACTGCGACCGTTGGTGGCGAGCTGGGTCAACTGTTGTCCGTCAATCACATGGCTGACGTCGCTGCTGTCAGTTTGCACGGTGACCGCGTTGGCCTCAACGGTTACCTGTTCCTGTACGCTGCCGACGACTAGCTTGAAGTCGAGGCGTTTCTGGTCTCCGACGGCAAGCTCAATGTTTTTCTGTTCGGTTGCCTTGAAACCGGTCGCCGTCACCCGAACCGTGTAATGGCCGATGATGAGGTCAGGCGCCACGTACTGGCCGGCGCTGTTGGTGGGCTGGCTGCGCGCCACACCGGTATCGGTGTTGGTAATGGTGATGGAGGCGTTAGGAACTGAAGCGCCGGTCGGATCGGTCACGGTGCCGACGATGGTGGCTTCCTGCGCCAGGGCTGGAACAGCGAACATGACGCAAAGGGCTGCGAGAAGAAGCGCAAGGTGAGAGCCATTGCGTCTCACAGCTGAGCCAAAGCTCCCGGCAAACATGGACGAGAGGGATTTCATTTGTAGCCTCCAAAAATTGGGTCGCGATTTAGACAGGTTGTAGATGTCTGGAACAGCGTTGCCCCAGTGAAACGTAAGCGTTTACGGTGTTACATCTCTTGAATCACCGTTGTCAAGAAGAAAATCGATATAGTAGGCAAAGTTTGACAATTCTCAGACATAAAGTAAGTCATTTTGGCTCACCCGCCAAGGGTATACTCTCTCGGTACGATTTTCGCGTCGGCTCCGGCAGGCGCAGGTTCCGGAAGGCCACGCTTGTCCGATTCATCTTACGGGGGTGCTTAAGTGTCGACAAGGACGATCGCAGTATCAACCTTGGTTCTCTCCGTTTGCTGTTCAGGCTCATTGCTCGGCCAACAGAAGCCAGCGACCGCTGCCACCTTCGGTGCACAGGAGTTCCCCGTTACCCTGCAGCAAAGCGTGACTGCCGGCAAAACGCCCGCCGGAACCAAGATCCAGGCGAAACTCGAAGTCGCGACTTTGGTGGAAGGAGCAGTCATCCCAAGGGATGCGGTTTTTTCAGGGGAAGTGGTGGAGTCTGTCGCAAAGACGGCGACGGAGCCATCCCGCGTTGCGCTGCGGATGGATTCGGTGCAGTGGAAGACCGGATCAGCTCCGCTTAAGGTTTACTTGACGTCGTGGTATTACCCCACGACCGAGGCCGCGGGCCAGGATCTTCAATACGGGCCAACGCAACCCGCCAACCGGACCTGGAACGGCCAAGGCCAGTACCCGGATCCAAACTCAAAGGTTTACAAACCATTTCCGGGCAGCGACTCCGATAAGGGCGCATCCGTTCCGGTTACGCCGTCCGCCATAACGTCGAATCACCGGGTTCAAATGAAAAATGTGGATGCTTCGACCAATAACGATGGCACGCTGGCGCTGGTGTCGAAGCGAGGTAACATCAAACTGGATAAGCTGACGATTTATGTCCTTGCCAGCGGCGACCTGCTTCCGGCGAAGTAGATTCCAACTCCTCACACAGGGGAACTTTGGCGGTCGGCCCAAGTGGCTTCGAAAAAGCAGCCTCGTCAGGCGGATTTCGCGTCGGTTCTCACCTGACTCAGTGCTTCCGCGGATGCGACGACCGGACGACCCGCCCCGCTCGGGATAATGTGATCCCATTCAATTGGCAACAAATGACGAGCACGCCCCGGTTCGGTCGGGCCGCTTTGGCGATGGCCGCACGACAGGCATATTGCTCCCAACTGCCTGATGTCAGTCTCTTTCGATATTTCATTCTCGCGGACCGCAACAGCTCCGGCGATGACGAGGCCGGCACACATCTCACAAACGTAAGCGGACAAATGAACATATTGTTTTCGCACTTGTATCCTCGCATTCAAGAATATCTGCCACTGGGACTGGGACCTTCTCCCGCGTTAAGACCCTGCCAGTATGCTCGTACTGTGGCCACCCGTGGCCGCATTTTTCAGTCGATTAAGCGCTTCCGAACGTTTTTCCGCACTCCAAACAAGATCGCCGCGATCGCGGGGTAATCAGATTGCAGAAAGGACACATCCGTTGTGATCGAAAGTTGTGAGCGGTTGGAGAAACGGCTCGGATCAGCCGCGAACAGGCGTCGGCGAGGCCTGCCATCCTCTTGCGAAAACGATCGCGGAACCGGCCAGGCGTCATAGATTCCCGTCAGAAGGCCAAGCGGTCGGAACAATCGGGGAACCGCTCCCGATGCGAAGTCTTTTGCAGGTCAACTATGACAGGCCGAGGCGCCGCGATGCTGTGCAGGATTGCTCACAATCCAGCGGAACTCCGACTGCCTAGCTTTCCAGATGATGCAAAGACTAAAGATTCAAACTGAGCCACTACCAACCATTATGATTGTTAGTTCCAGATTCCCGAGCCGCTTCTTGAGGTACCCGATCAACCTCGAGAGCTCCACGGAAGGGGGGCATTATTGAGCAAGGCTAACTTAACCAACCGGAAGACAATTCAAATCGAATGGGGGGACTGCGATCCCGCCCAGATTGTGCACTACCCTCGCTACTTGGCCTATTTCGACGCCTGTACGACGGCTTTGTTCAAGAAGGCGGGCCTGTCCAAGCGGCAGATGCTGAAAACCCATCAGATTGTTGGCATCCCACTCGTCGACCTGCGCGCTTCATTCAAGGCGCCATCGCGATTCACGGATACAGTGATCGTTGAGTCTGAAATAACCGAGTGGCGCAATAGCAGTTTCTGTGTCCGCCATCGATTGTTTAATAAGAATGTTTTGGCGGTGGAATGCGTTGAGATCAGGGTTTGGGCGGTGACGTCGGAAACAGACCCGGAACGAATCGAGAGCAAACCCGTGCCGCGCGAAGTTATCGAAATGTTTTCTTCGGAGAAAGCTCACAGACCGGCCCGCCCGAAATCGCGAAAGAAACCGCAAAAGCAATAATGAAAATCCGCACACAGGTCGGGATTGTGGGAGCTGGGCCTGCAGGGCTTGTCCTATCGCACCTCTTGCACCAAAGAGGAATCGATTCTGTTGTGGTCGAGAGTCGAAGCCGCCAGCACTGTGAGCAGCGAGTGCGGGCCGGGGTCTTGGAGCAAGGTACCGTCGACCTTCTGGCGGATATGGGGTTGGGCGAGCGCATGAAGCGGGAAGGATTGATTCATGACGGCGTGGAGATTCGTTTCAACCAACAGGGGCATCGCATCGATTTCAAGGCCTTGACGGGCCGCGGTATCACGATCTATGCCCAGCAGGAGGTTGTGAAAGATCTCATCGCAGCACGGCTCGGAGCAGAAGGCAAGATTTTCTTTGAAGCTGAGAGCGTGACCATTCACGACTTCGAGTCGACAGCACCTGAAATACATTTTCGTGACTCTGGTGAACCTTCGGAAATTCTTTGCGATTTCATTGCAGGCTGCGACGGTTTTCACGGAGTGTGTCGCCCGAGCATTGAAAGCGCCTTAACCATCTATGAACGGGTTTTTCCCTTCGCCTGGCTGGGCATTTTGGCGGCCGCGCCACCTTCTTCCCACGAACTGATCTACTGCTACCACGATCGGGGCTTCGCCCTGCACAGCATGCGAACTCCGGAGATTACCCGGCTGTATCTTCAATGCGCTCCCGATGAGGACCTGGCGAAGTGGCCCGATGAAAGGATCTGGGAAGAGTTACAGACGCGCCTCGCCACTCGTGATGGGCGTCGGCTAACGGAAGGCGCCATCTTGCAGAAAGGCATTACCGGCATGCGCAGTTTCGTGGCGGAGCCGATGCAACACGGCAGGCTGTATCTGGCCGGGGATGCGGCGCACATCGTCCCTCCGACTGGCGCGAAAGGCCTGAATCTTGCCGTGGCTGATGTTCGCGTGCTCGCGGCCGCTTTCGCCGAGTTCTACGCTTCGGGAAATCTCCATCAGCTCGATCGGTACTCAGAGACCTGTTTGCGGCGAGTATGGCTGGTACAACGATTTTCACTGGGGATGACTTCCATGTTGCACCGGATTCCTGGGAACGACAGCTTCGAGGAGCACCGTCAGTTGGCGGACTTGGATTACCTGACAAGTTCCCGCGCGGCGAAATCTGTCGCTCCCTTCCGGCGGCACGAACCCGGAACCCAGCCGGATTATTATTATCCGGCGTATCGCGCGACAAGGCTGCGGGCGCCATCTCAGCCGCTAATCTATCTCCCGAATACTCTCTCTGAAGTCACCGGGCCAGTCTTTGGGCATTCGAGCGTTCATCCCAATGATCGAGACCTTACGCTTCAGCATGCGGGGGAACCGCTCGGAGAGCGCGTTATCGTTCGCGGGCGAGTAGTGGATGGAGATGGCCACCCCGTGTCGAACAGTTTGATTGAGATTTGGCAGGCAAATGCGGCGGGACGATATGCGCACGCCAGAGATGACCACCGCGCACCGCTCGACCCGAACTTCACCGGAACAGGCAGAACCCTCACCGACGACGACGGATTTTACAGTTTTGTCACCATCAAGCCGGGCGCCTATCCGTGGCGCAATCACGACAATGCGTGGCGTCCGGCGCACATTCATTTTTCCTTGTTCGGACCCGCCTTCGTCACGCGACTAATTACACAGATGTACTTTCCTGGCGATCCGCTGTTTGCGTACGATCCGATTCTGCAATCGATTCCGGACGAGAGGTCGCGTCAGCGTTTGGTTTCGAAATTTGACCTGGAAACCACGAAGCCAGAGTGGGCCTTGGGCTATCGCTTCGACATCGTGCTGCGGGGCCGTGAATCAACCCCATTTGAGTAGAGAGATAGAAATTAACCAGAAATATACGAAGTAGAAATAAAAAGATAACGATGGATTTCACGCCGACTCCTTCGCAAACTGTTGGTCCGTACCTGCATCTTGGCCTGACGGACACACGGAGTATTTCGCGTATCGCTGGCGATGGCGCGAAGGGGGAACGGTTGTGGCTCACATTTCGCGTGCTGGATGGAGAAGGAGCCCCTGTTCCTGATGCGATGATCGAAGTGTGGCAGGCCGACTGCGAGGGAAATTACGCACATCAGGACAGCTATGAGGCCGGCAGTGCCTTCGGTGGCTTTGGACGATCGGCAACCGCGCAAGACGGGTCGTGCACATTCGAAACCATCAAGCCCGGATGCGTGCCGGGTCCAGGTGAAACAGTTCAAGCGCCGCACATTAATGTATCGATTCTGGGTCGCGGCATTTTAAAGAGATTGTCGACACGAGTTTACTTCGCAGGCGAGCCAGCGAACGCCACAGATCCAGTATTGGCTTTGGTACCGGAAGATCGGCGCGCGACGTTGTTGGCCCGGCCGGATCCGGCCCGTACCGGCAATTGGATCTTCGATGCGCATCTTCGTGGAGAGAGCGAGACGGTATTTTTCGATGTGTGATCACGGGCAACCTGCCATGCCGAGCCGAACATGAGCGGACGCTTGATTGAAAGCCTGTCAACCACGCCGACTCTGGCCGCGCTGTTCTCCGATGAATCGGTTCTTCAGGCAATGTTGCAGTTCGAAGCCGCGTTGGCACGCGCTGAGGCGCAATGCGGAGTCATCCCACTGGAAGCAGCACGAGTAATAGCGGCTGCCGCAGTGCCCGGCAATTTTGATATCTCCGTTCTTGCTGACGCCGCATTTCGCGCTGGAACGCCCGCGATTCCCCTGGTGAAAATGCTGACCGACCAGGTGCGAAACACCAATGCCAATGCGGCGCGATTCGTTCACTGGGGAGCAACCAGTCAGGATGTCGCCGACACCGCGATGTCTCTACTGCTCAAGCGAGCAGAACCAATTTTGCTCAGCGACTTGAAGCGGCTGGAAAAATCGCTTGCAGATTTGTCAGAGCGGCACAAAAACAGCGTCATGCTCGGCCGGACTCTACTTCAGCCGGCTCCGCCCGTAACCTTTGGACTCAAAGCTGCCGGATGGCTGGCCTTAGTGTGCCGCGGCAGGCGGCGTTTGCAGAAGGCATTTCGGACTGCGGCGGTGCTGCAGTTTGGCGGAGCCAGCGGTACGTTGGCCTCGCTCGGCGACCGCGGCAGTCAGGTTGCCGAGACCCTGAGCGCAGATCTCGGCTTTGGAAACGCTCCCGCAGCGCCCTGGCACACTCAGCGGGATCAACTGGCGACTCTGATCTGCTCTTGCGGAGTGCTGACCGGATCTCTCGGCAAAATGGCGCGCGATATCAGTTTGCTCATGCAGAACGAAGTAGGAGAAGCGGCGGAACCAGGCGGCGAAGGCCGTGGCGGATCGTCGACCATGCCCAACAAGCGCAACCCTACGGCCTGTTCACTCACGCTCGCGGCTGCGCATCGGGTACCGGGACTGGTTGCATCGTTTCTCTCCGCCATGCTGCAGGAGCACGAGCGCGGTGTCGGAGGCTGGCAGGCAGAGTGGCCGATCATAGCCGCCGTGGTCCAGTCAACTGGCGTGGCAATTGCGTCGATGGCTGAAGTGGCCGAAGGGCTTTCAGTTGACGCGCAGAGGATGCGCCTCAACATGGGGAATACGAACGGAGCGATTTTCGCTGAGCGCGCCATGATGCTGCTGGGAGCAAAGTTGGGACGAGATGCCGCTCATAAGGTCCTTGAGATGGCCGTTCGGAAGAGTGTCAAAGAGGGCAGGCATCTCGCCGCTGTCCTTGCCGAGGCTCCAGAAGTAACGGCCCATTTAAGTCGTGCCGAACTCAACGACTTGGAAATGCCGGAGCAATATCTAGGATCGGCGGAAGCTTTTCGGAAGGCTCTGGCAGCAGAGTCCGATCGCGACGATGATGATCCCCGAGACGCAGATCGCCGAAACGACGACAAGGAGCAATGAATTGCCCTTCGCAACCATTCACAACGCGCGGATGTTCTACCGACTTCAGGGGAACGCGGGACGACCTGTCCTAATCCTGTCGCACTCGATCAGTACGGACCACGCGATGTGGGAGCTTCAGGTTGAGGATCTGCTTCCTCACTTCCAGATTCTGCGTTACGACACGCGTGGCCACGGAGCCTCGGACGCGACACCCGGTGAGTATTCGATTGAAATGTTAGGCAGGGATATTCTCGCCCTGGCCGACACGTTGAAGATTTCACATTTTGCTTTTTGCGGTCTGTCGTTGGGCGGAGCGATCGGGCAGTGGATTGCGGTGCATGCTCCCGAGCGCGTCACGCATCTTGTGCTGGCCAACACATCGCCGCAGTTCATACCGCGCACAAATTGGGAAACAAGAATGGCAGCAGTAGTCAAAGGCGGCATGTCGGCAGTCGTCGACGTAGCCATGCAGCGGTTCTTCTCACCGGACACGCTGGCGAAACAGGATCCCCATGTCGCCTCGATCCGCTCCGTATTCCTGGGCACAGATCCGGTTGGCTATCTGGGATGTTGTGCCGCCCTCCGCGACATGAATCACGGAGATCTTCTCGGGCGGATTAAGGCTCCAACTCTGGTGATCTCCGGCGACCGCGACGTCGCGACTCCGTGGACTGGACATAGCGAGAAGCTGGCGCAGGGGATTCCGGGAGCGAAAGCGCTTCACCTGGCGGCGGCACACCTTTCTAATATCGAACGGCCACACTCGTTTACCACCGCCCTGCTTGAGTTCCTGCTGCCGCAACCAAATGTTAACGCGGATACGCTGGAAGCAGGCTTCGAGATGCGTCGGGCCGTGCTCGGTGACGCTCATGTCGATAAAGCAATTGCTGCAACGACAGAATTTACGCGAGAGTTTCAGGAGTTGATAACCCGCTATGCGTGGGGAACAATCTGGTCGCGTCCTGAACTGGACCGAAGGACCCGACGGCTGCTGGTACTGGCGGTAACCGCGTCGCTGGGAAGATGGGAAGAGTTCGCGCTCCACGTGCGAGCTGGTTTGGCGAGTGATCTCGAATTGTGCGATTTGAAAGAAGTGCTATTGCAAACCGCCGTGTACGCAGGCGTTCCAGCGGCGAACACTGGATTTCAAATCGCCGGTGAACAGATCAGGAAGAGAAGTCAAGAAGAATGAGTGAACTCAGAGTCTCCGGGCTTTTTTCCTAAAGCGTCGCGAGACTTTTCCCCACGAGGCTATCACTCGGCGCGCGCGGAGCCGGTCCAGGCGGAAAGGTGCCGAGAAAAATTCCCATAACGAGCAGCTGTGACCAGCATCACAGACCACCCCCTAAAAAGAGTGCAATATTGCTCAGTTTGTACATATGTTGTCGTTCTAAGGTTAGGTCACCAACCCCTGAATGGAGCTTGAATATGAAAAGAATCGACTTCAAAGTGTTTACTCTCTCAGGAGCATTGACTCTTGCTCTAAGCCTCTCGTTGCCGGCGGGCGCACAAGACGCGTCAGCCGCTTTCAAATCAAAGTGTGCCGGCTGCCACGCGGCTGACGGTACCGGGTCGGCCATGGGCAAAAAGATGGGCGCTCACGACTTCACGACCGCTGACGTGCAGGGAATGTCAGACGCCCAGCTCACGGATGTCATTACGAACGGCAAAAACAAGATGCCGAAATATGGGTCGCTACCG
>JBEKRY010000282.1:0-4484 GCA_049517555.1 Candidatus Sulfotelmatobacter sp.
CCACACCGCGTAAATGGTGACAATCAATTGACAAAGCGCAATTCCGAACACAAGCAAAATATCCAAAGACATAACGCATATACCTCCTGCGGATCGGGAGGGAATCCGATTCGGGAAGGGTACCCTTTTTGACTTATTTTTCAAAACCGCCCACTACCCTTCGCGCGTGATGACAACCACCAGATGAGGCTTCCACGAGCGGAAAACCGGCGACGCCAGGGGAGCTGCCAGGGGTTTACTACCTGTATACTCCAGCGAACCAACCAGACTTATACTTGCCTCATGTAGATTCGCCAGAAAGCCGAGGAGGATCCCGTCATGGCTCAGCACGGAATCCGGTATCTGGAGCAACTTCTCAAGCAAGCGGGCAAGGAAACAAACCTCAAGAGGCTAGATCAGCTGACGGCCGAGATATACCGCGTGGTTGCGGAGCGCGAAGAGATTCGCGCCCAACCAAGATCACGGCCACGCGGAATCCGGCAGCCGAGAAATAATCCGCCCTCATCTGCCTGAAGCGGCTGCCTTGGCTTGAGCTTTCCGCTCGACATGCCCACGCGCAACCTGGGAAGATTCATTTGCAGGTGAGCTGCCGCCAAGGTTGAACTGGTTGACCAGATTCTGCAGGTCGAATGCCATCGTTGACAGCTCTGCACACGATTTGGCCGTCTCCTCAGACGCCGAAGAAGCTCCCTGCGTCAGGTTCGAAATCTGCGTCACATTGGCATTGACCTGCTCCGTCGCGCTGGACTGCTCGGTGGCTGCCGTAGCAATCTGCGAGATCATGTCCCCCACCTGCTCTGACATTTGAATGATCTCTTTGAGGGCCGTGCCCGAAGCAGTAGTCTTCTCGACTCCGACTTCGACATCGCGGCTGCCCAGTTCGATGGCCTGCACAGCATTTCTGGTTTCCGTCTGGATTGTCTCAATCATGGCCGCGATGCCCTGCGTCGCCTTGGTCGTGCGCTCCGCCAGTTTCCGGACTTCGTCAGCGACCACGGCAAAACCACGCCCCTGTTCCCCGGCGCGTGCGGCCTCGATGGCAGCATTCAGTGCCAACAGGTTGGTCTGGTCGGCGAGATCATTAATGACAGCAACAATTTTGCCAATCTCCTCCGAGCTTTTGCCCAATGTCCCGATACGAACCGCCACGGTTCTGGATGATTCGGCAATGCTGCGCATCGTCGAGAGTGTCTGTTCCACCACATCGCCGCCTTGCCGGGCAGCTTGCGCGGCGCTGTGCGATGACTCCGACGCTTTCTGCGAGTGTTCCGAAACCTGCTGTACGGTGGAGGACATCTGTTGCATCGCCGTAGCGACCTGTTGGGTCTGGTCGGCCTGCACCCGGGCGGTCTCAGCGGACTGGCTCGTTCCGGCGGAGATTTCTTCACTGGCGCGGGCCAACTGTTCCGCGGTCGCCGCGATGCTCCGTACCATTTCGTGCAGAGCGTTCTTCATGCTGTTCAGAGCAATCTGAGCCTGACCGATTTCATCGCTGGATGTGACCTTAACGTCTTGAACTGCCAGATCTTTAGACGATATCTTTTGAATCATCCAAAGCATGCTGGTCATGTTGGCGGTAATCGAACGCGCAATCAATACGGCAGTCACGACGCCGAGAAGTAAGCCCAGCGCGACCAGAGAGAGCGCAACGCGGTTTGCCCTGGATACGGTTTGACCTTCTACACTGGCTTCGTCCTGAGCGAGCTTTTCCTCCCAGGCTTCCAGCTCATTGCAATCGCTGACGACGCTCTTTATGTTCTCCTGGGTCTTCGGAGCGGAGGCTAGTTCGTTGGCTTCGTAAGCTCTGCTCTCGCGCTTGAGCGCGATCTCTTTATCCGTGATCGCGGTCATTCGATCGGCGCTTTGATGGATTTTTGATAGCAGCGCCTTCCCTTTATCAGTGAACAGCATTTTGCTCAGTTCATCCAGGCGCTGATTCACCTCCTGCTTATCTTGCGAGTATTGCTGGAGTGAGGGTTCATCTCCGTTAAGCACGTACTCGGACGCCGACCGAAGCTGTTTTCTGACCCCTAACTCGACCGCGGTCGCAACCTCTTTTCGCTTCAGCGAGAACGCGACATCTTCGGCTGCCGTAACCACCTTGCCAGTCGAGTAATATCCCACCGAGCCCGTCAGTACCAACGTGGCCAGCAGCGTGCCGAAACCCCAAGCCAGTTTTGCTCTTAAACCGAAGGTCTTCATAGCCTCTCCCCAAGATAAGCGCAGTTCCTTATCGGAATTTCCAGCTCAATCCTTTAACTTGTTTCTAAAAAATCGAGGAACCCACCAGGTCAGTGCTTTACGCGGACGACCGGGAGAAACAAAACCTGAGGCAAAAGGTGGCAAGAGGAACCCTCAGAGTAGAATCACCGCGTTTTCGCAGTCGCCGCGTGGGCCGTGACTTTGGGCACCATTCTTACAATTTCGCCTGCAACTTGATCGAGCGGAACAGTTCTGTCCAGGATACCCATCTCCGCACATGCCCGCGGCATGCCATAGACCACACAGGTCCGCTCGTCCTGCCCGATGGTAAATGCGCCTCGCGCATGCAGAGCTTTCATACCCTGAGCGCCATCCGCCCCCATGCCGGTGAGAATGACCGCAATCGTTGGAACATCGAAAGTCTGCGCAGCGGAATTCATCATCACATCGACCGATGGCATGTGCAGCAGGCCGTTGCGCACATTCGAGAGGAGTACCGAGTACTTAGAGTAGGTCTTGCGCGAAAACGTCAGGTGGAAACCGGCGGGAGCAATCAGGACACAGCCGGGCTCCAATATCTGGTCGGCCTTGGCTTCTTCAATCCGCACATCACAAAGAGAATTGAGCCTTCTGGCAAATGGCCCGGTGAAGCCTACAGGCATGTGCTGGACAATGACGATGGCGGCTGGAAGGTCAGCCGGCAGCGCTGGAAGTATTTGCTGCAACGCCGCCGGACCACCCGTGGAGCAACCCAGGCATACGATCGGCATTGTGGAAGAAGATTGCGAGGGCTCTGTCGTCGGACGAGCAATCACCGGCGCCTTCTTCGGAGCCGTTACGGTTGGGGCAAATGTGAAACGATCGCGACTAACAAACGCTGCCTTGACCTTCGCAACCAGGTCCTCTCGCACCTGAATAATGTCCAGGGACGCGTGGGACATTGGCTTGGGAATGCAGTCGAAGGCGCCGAGGGAAAACGCTTCCAGCGTCGTCTCCGCCCCCTCGGTGGTGAGCGAGCTGACCATGATCACCGGACGAGGGTGAGTCTGCATGATGCGCTGCAGAGCCTGCAGCCCATTCAGCACGGGCATTTCCAGGTCCAGAGTAACCACGTCCGGATCGTGTTTCTCGCACAACTCGACGGCATTTCGGCCGTCCTGCGCCATCGCAATGACTTTGATGTCCGGGTCGGACTCAAGCATGCGCCGCAATGCAGTGCGCATGAAGGCACTGTCGTCTGCGACCAAAACCCTGACCGGAAACTTCCGCGGCTGCGTCCCTTGCATCATGCCATGTTGAAGAGCGTCGTTACCAGGCGCTCAATTTCCTCGATGTAGGTATCCAGTTCCAGAGTGAAGCGTGCCAGATCGAAGTCCCGCATAGCCGGAAGCCCCGCGATATGCTTCCACGCCGGCTCCTCCGAAAGATCGACTTGGCGCAGCTCTTCGAAGCCATAGCCCAGCCCGCGCATCCGGCAGAGAATATCGGTCAGGTTCACGATGCTGACCAGGACCGGCGCGGTCGATGCGTGATCGACATCGTGATGTCGACGGATTACCTCTTTCAGTTCCGCAGGCAGGTGCCACCGCTCCGCCAGCATTTCTCCAATCACGCAGTGATCCACGCCCAGAACTTCCGGCTCGGCTTCGTTAAGCGGACAGCGTTTCTCAATTGCCACGCGGGTTACCGCCTCGAATTCCTTTGGGAACGTCGTGAGTTCCACAATCAATCCCAGATCATGCAGTAAGCCCGCGAGATAGGCCTGCTCTGGATCTTGAAACCCAACCCGCTGAGCAAATTCGCGGCTGACCAGTGCGACGGCCAGCGAATGCTTCCACAAGTCCGTCGGTTTCAAGGAACCGGGCCGCGCCGGCAGGGCTCGGAGCAGGCAACAGGTCGTGGCAACTTCCCGCACCTTGGTCATCCCCAGAGCCATCACGGCCGCCTGTACCGTTTCAACTCTTTTGCGCATTCCCAACAGCGGCGAATTCGCCATGTGCAGGCACTGGGCCGTAAGCGACTTGTCGTAGGAAATCAGGTTCACGATTTCCGTCACATTCACTTCTTCCGCCGGTTCACCCAGGCGCTTCAAGAGCGGGACCAGCAGAGCGGGAACCGTGGGAATGTTGTCCAGATCCGCGATCTTGCGAGATAGTTCAGTGCGTGATATGGCCATCACACGCCTCCTGCTGGCTGCTCGGACTTGAAATAGGCGGTTGCGCCAGGAAAATGGACGAGACGAAACTGCTGGTTGATTCCGAACAGGGACTCCGAGTGCCCGA
>JBEKRY010000283.1:0-4442 GCA_049517555.1 Candidatus Sulfotelmatobacter sp.
CCTCCGAATCTGCTCCAGCAAAAAATCCACCGCATCCCCGTGCGAGCTCTTCGCAAAATGCCCGCCCTCGCCATACTTCCGCTGCGACATCGGATTCTTCGTCGCCGTCGCCTTCCCCGCCAACACCGGAATCTCCCCTCGTCCAACCTCGCCTAGAAACCGGTCCACAATTTTCGCCCGCGCCTCCGTATCTCCAAACGTGGTCGTCACGCCCAGCACCTGCAGCTCCGGACTCCGCACCGCCAGCGCCAGCGCAAACGCATCGTCCACGTCATCGCCAATATCAGTATCGATAATGACCTTCTCCGCCGCGTGCTTTTGTGCCCAGCCCGCGCTCGAACTTAATAACAAAACCAGACACACAATCCATGTCGATCGCATCCGAGCGACACCGCCCATCGCATCTCCTCCGATCCCGCTACTTCCGATTCCAACTAAGCCGACAACGATAGCGGAAATCCCGCCCAAGCGAAAGCGCACGAAGAAGCGGGTGCCCCACCCTTCTCGCATCCTTTTGCGAGAGGGTGGGGATTTTGAGTTCCCTTTCACAACCCAGGAGTGGGTGCCCCATGTCTCGCGTCCTTTGCGAGACGTGGGAATTCTGACTTTCGACCGCCGTCAAAAAACAACCGGATTTCTTTGACCGAGTCCCGTGCGTGTTCCCCCACCCACATCGTGTCCCGCGCCCCACGCGCCATTTCAGCTCTCATCGCTCTAACCCCCACCAAATCAACGCTTCCACCCCTGGCCGATCCCGTGCATTAACCCAAGCGCCGCAAGTCGGCAGGAGGCAACCCAATGAACCAAATCAATAGGACTCGCATCAACGAGATTCGCACCACCAAAGAAGCTCATTCCGTATCCTGGGGTTCGAAAACCTGGGGCAAGAACACCAGCGCGCTCATCTTCGCCGCTGTCCTGATCGTCTGCTCCGTAACCGTCGGCTGCTCCAGTTCCAGATCCAAAGATGACGCCCAGCCGAAGCCCATAACCGCCAACAACCAGATGCCCGCTCCACCGCTCCCGAGCCAGCCGATGCCCATGCCCGCATCACTCGCGCAGCCCGCGAACAAGCCCGCTCCGAAGAAAGTCGTCCACAGAAAGCCCGCAACCGTGAACTACGCTGACAAAACTCACGGCGTAACCTTCGAATATCCGCGCCGCTACGCCATCGAAACCGGCGACGCTGCCACCGAACTCGTGGCCTCCAACCCGATCGCGATGAACTTCGTCGCCCCCGGCGGAGTCGCTCTCGCGGCCGTCGAGTTGCCAGAAACCAGCTTCGCCAACACCGACTTCTCGTCCGCATTCTTCGACGTAAGCGTCCACAAATCGCTTACCGCCGATCAATGCACCGAGTTCGCCGTACCCCAGCCGAAGGTCCAGGAATCGCAAGCATCACAAACCTGTCATCCTGAGGACCGCGCCTCTTGCGGGCCGAAGGACCCCACGCCCGCCGTTGCCACCACCGCCTCAAACGGGAGTTCTAACGGCACTCCCAGCACACCGGCAGCCGCGTCCACGACCGCGTCCGCCACTTCTGCGGCCAGCTCCGAACAATCGACCGTAGCGAAGTCGTCGATCGATGCGCCGTCCAACTCCAAGCTGATGCTCGGCGACCTCGAACTCCGCGCCACCGAAGCCGTCTCCGGCGAAGGCACCCGCCAGAGCGACTCCAAGTACTTCCATGTCTTCCAGAATGGAAGCTGCTACGAGTTCGCCCTCAACGTCACCACCGACGCCTCCGAGGAAGGACTGGTAAAGCACGTCGACCGCGACAAAGTCTTCACCCGCCTGGAACAAATCTTGGCCACGGTGCAGATCGACCCAGTCCAGATCGACGCAGTCAAGGCCGACGCAGTGAAGCTCGACGTAGTAAAGACGACCGCCGAAGCCCCAACTCCCACGTCCACCGAAACCCCAGCCCAGTAAGCAACCCACCCGAGGGTGCCCCACCCTTCTCGCGTTCTCCGCGAGAGGGTGGGGATTTTGACTCTAAGATTCGACTCAGGATTCAACGTCGAGTCCGGAGCATGGCTTCTGGCATCCAAGCCAGGGTAAGCAGATTCAGTTAAGCAGGTAAGTTCAGGAGGTAAGTTTATGTACGTCGTATTAGGAGCAAGCGGCAACACCGGACAGGTAGTAGCGACCAACCTTCTTGCCAGCGGCCAGAAAGTTCGTGTCGTCGGCAGAAACGCAGCCCATTTGCAATCTTTCACGGCGAAAGGTGCAGAAACCTTTATCGCCGATGTCACCGACGCCGGCGCTCTCGCCAAGGCCTTCCACCAGGCAGACTCGGCTTACGTGATGATTCCACCGAATCCCACCAGCACTGATCCTCTCGGCTACTCCGACCGGGTAAGCGACGCGATCGCCGCCGCCGTAGCAAAAGCCGGGACCAAGAATGTAGTCGCTCTCAGCAGCATCGGAGCCGACAAATCCAGCGGCACCGGCCCCGTCCTGGGCCTTCACAATCTCGAACAAAAACTCAACCAGATCAGCGGCGCGAATGTGCTCCACCTGCGTCCCGCCTACTTCATGGAAAACACGCTCCCGCAAGTGAACGCGATCCGCAATATGGGCGTCGTCGCTACACCGCTGCGTGCGGATCTAAAACTTGCCATGATCGCCACGCGCGACATCGGAACTGCAGCCACCGAAGCGCTCCTGCACCCCACCGTCCACGGCAACCAAACCCGCGAACTGCTGGGATCCCGCGACCTCACCTACACCGAAGTCACCGCAATAATCGGCAAAGCGATCGCCAAACCAGACCTCAAATACGTGCAAGCCCCCGACGATCAATTCCGCAGCGTGTTAGTGCAAATGGGAATGTCCGAGCCCTTCGCCCGCCTGCTCCTGGAAATGATCGGCTCCCTCAACTCCGGACACATGCGCGCCCTCGAACCCCGCACACCCCAAAACACCACCCCCACCAGTTACGAAACTTTCGTAGCCGATTCCTTCGTCCCAGCCTATCAACAGCAACCCGCCGCCTAACAGTGGGACTTCACAGAGCGGGTGCCCCACCCTTGTCGCGCCCTTCGCGACAGGGTGGGGATTCTGATTTCCCTTCAGCAGAAATGAGCCCAATTGCTCCACGCCCGCGGCAGCGCAATCCCACTTTTGCAAAAATGCGCAAAACGCGAACCACACGGCCCTTCTCGGCCCTAGAACGGGAGCACCAATTTGTCCAGGCCCTCAATTTCGTCTTTGGCCTCCAGAAATTCCTCACTCCATGGTTTGCCCACGCACTCAGGACACTCGTCGATGGTGTTGCCAACTGCGAAGCAGTGATAGCAGGTTCCATCCGAGCTGTTGCCCGGAAACTTCTTACATTTCTTGCAGGCTTTGAAAAACACACGCTCGACCTCTCGATGCTCTTCCCAGAGTTCGTGTTCACAAACTACGCACATAGTCTCCTCCTGACTCACGAGGACAACTCTTCCTCAGTCGCAACTGTAACCCCATCGCCTTGTACCACGTGATGCAAATCAGAGTCAGTACCGCCTAAATCGCGAACATCTTCCCAAAACGGAAAAGACCAGCGTCAGCCATGTTCTCGGTAAAGGAAAAGGCCGTCGAGATTTCTCTCAACGGCCTTTACTAATTCCGGCAACTACCGGATTTTATCCTGAGGCGAATGCCGAAGGACTCCCACACACTTTCGCGTGCAGTACAATCGGCCCAGCGGGGCTTAACTTGAGGCGCTTAGAAGGCGTGAGCGCGCGTCCTGTGCGCGCGGGAGTCTTCTGCCGAAATCCTGAGCGTTCTTTGCGAAGGATCTTGTAGCCAAATATTCCCTTTGAACTACAATCACTCCGAAGAGCAAGGAGGAATTGCGATGAGGCGAATATCTATACCGTTGCTTCTTCTATTGAGCATTAGCTCGTTCGCAGCGGAACCGGAGCCTTATCTGAAGGCCGCTTCGTCGCCGTTTTACCCACCCCTTGCTCGCCAAGCTCGGATCGAGGGAAGTGTAACGCTGCGCTTTACAGTCAACGAACTGGGAGACACAACCTATGTTGAGGCGACTTCTGGCCACAAGATGCTGCAGGCAGCTGCGATCGCAAACATTCAAGGCTGGAAGTTTTGGCCACCTCGCTGTGCCTGTCGCGTAAAAAGGGAAGCAGTTCTCATTTACGTCTTATCCCGCGAGCAGGCGTCAGCGGAAAGTCCGACTGTCACGGTCAAATGGTTCTTGAAGGCGCCAGTGATTCGAGCGCAGATCGAAGCTGCCCCCGACCTAACGCAGTGGCAACCCTGAACGCTCGAACAAAAACAGGCCAAAGGAAAAGGCTATCAACATTTCTGTTGATAGCCTTTATTAATGCCGGCAACTACCTACTCTCCCACACACTTTCGCGTGCAGTACAATCGGCCCAGCGGGGCTTAACTTCCGTGTTCGGGATGGGAACGGGTGGATCCCCCGCGGTATGATT
>JBEKRY010000284.1:0-4961 GCA_049517555.1 Candidatus Sulfotelmatobacter sp.
AGACGATTCGTCTTTCGATGGTTCATTCATTGTGGAAGCTAAAGATTGTACACGGGCAGCGCCCCAACTCATGTAGGGACTCCGGTACCATGTAGAGTTGCACTTTGAAAATTACTCGTATCAGGGTAGAAAGATTCGTATCAGGGTATGCCTTCAGGCATACCGTCCTAAGCGCGATTTTGAAACCGGCTTCAGCCGCTGCGGCCTGTAGGAAAAAACCCAGCGGCTAAAGCCGCTTTTTTCTGAGCCCTTCGTCGGCATCGCTGAAGCGATGCCCTGATACAAATCTTTTTCAACCTGCACCAGGACCCGGTCCCACACAAATCAGAAATCACGAACTCTCGCCGTCCCGCAACTGTTCTGCGGTCCGTCCCAACTCGCGAAGTTTTCGAATGCTCAACGCATCATGCCGCTTCGCCAGCCGCACGCCAGCCTCATCCCGCACTAAATCGCAGTGAAAATAATCCGGCACAACCAGCCCCAGCGCGCGAAACAAAACAATCTGCCGCGCCGTAGACTTCAGCAAGTCGGCGCCTCGCACCACTTCGGTGATCCCCATGGCCGAATCGTCCACGACGACGGCCAACTGATAAGCCGGCACATCGTCGCGCCGCCAAACAATAAAGTCACCGAAGTCACGCCCCGCCACAAACCGCTGCGGACCAAGATGCAAATCCGTAAAACAAATCTCCTTCCCATCCGGCACCCGAAGCCGCCAGTTCGCCCCGGCGGACTCGAATGTTCCACTCGGCTCTGTCGGCCGGCATGTCCCCGGATAAACCGGCTCATCATCGCCCTCATGCGGCGCGCCCACCGCCAGCCCCACATCCTTCCGCGAACAAGTACACGGATAAATCATCCCCCGCTCACGCAGCGTCTCCCAAGCCCGCAGATAAAACGCGTGTCTATCACTCTGCGCGTACGGACCAAAAGCCCCGCCGCGGTCCGGCCCCTCGCTCCACTCAATCCCCAGCCAACGCAAATCTTCATACATCGCCGACACGAACTCCGGGCGGCAGCGCTGCGCATCCAAATCTTCATTGCGGAGAATCAACTGGCCGCGATGCTCTGCCGCGCGTCGCGCTGCCATCCAGAACGTGCGCGCATGGCCAAGATGCAGCAGTCCGGTGGGCGAAGGCGCAAGCCGACCGCGATACGGTTTTAGATTGGACTCGGCAGACATTTGACTCAACCGTGGAAGAGCGGCGCTTCAGCGCCGCGTAAAGCGAGCGGGTTTAGCGGGCTTCAGCCCCCGTGGTCGCCGTTCCGTTGGCGGACGGCTTTCCCGCACTGCGGCCGCAGGGCGCTCCGGCGGCGGGCTTGGCACCACCACAACCTTCTCCGGCGTAATCTGCAGCATCGATTGCCCGCTCACGTGGACGAAGCTCACTTCGCGTGCGGCCAGCAGAGCGTTAACCGCGTCCTTCACCTTCGACCGCGCGACGAAGTTTCCGAAGAATATTTCCAGCTCCGCCTGCTCAGCAGCGATCACGCAGTCGAGATATTTCGAGAGCAGCGCGGTGAGCGCTTCCTGGACCGACAATCCCACGCCCTCTTTCACCGCATCCGGCGCCCAGCGATAGAGCACATCCCAAACCGAGCCTTCGCTCGCGCTGTAATCCACCCGCGTGATGCGCAGCTTCGACCACAACTCGCCCAGCGCGCCATCGAGTGCCGGAAATGAGACGCTCCCGCCCAGCACTTCCTGCATCTTCTGTTTCGAAATCGGACCTTCGCGCGTGATCAACTCAAAAGCATCGCAGGCCAGCGCGGAATAAGCCGACCGCGACCCCGCCTTCGGGGCCAGCTTGGGATTGCGCTCGCCCACCAGCGCATAAAAATAAGGAAACGCCGACGCCGCCACCAGAAATCCATTGTTCTCGTCGAACAGATTCGCCTCGAACGCGGCGCGCTCGCGCAGCAGCCGCACCATCAACTCCGTCGCCTCGGTTGCCCGTGGATCCTTGAACGCGTGCTGCCATCCCGGCAGCCGATCTTCCGAGCCGACGAACGCGCCAATGAATGTCGGCACCAGCAGCGCGGGGCGCTTGGGATACATCAGGCAGAATCCGACTTCCTCCAGGAATGAACGCGCCTGCTCGATCGTCCGGATGGGCTTGCCATCGAGACGCCATTTTTCGCGGCGGAGCTGCTGGAGTTCGGGGTCGGTCATGAATAGGCCATTAGCACTTGGCACTTAGCATTTAGCCAACGACAGTTCTTCCCGGCAGTTTAGACAAATCCAGGCGGCCAAATGCCAAGTGCCAACTGCTAAATGCGGGTTTCCCTAGATTCTCTTAAACGCCTTCTGAATGTCCTTCACAGAATACCTCAGAACCACCGGCCGGCCATGCGGGCAAGCCATCGGATGGTCGGTTTTGGCCAGTTCTGCCAGCAGCCATTCCATTTTATTCTGCTCCAGCGGCATATTCACCTTGATGGCGGCATGACATGCGATTGAAGCCGCGATGCGGGCCCGAATTTTTTCCAGGTTCAGCGACTGCTCCTCGCGCGAGAACTGATCGAGCAATTCGTGCAGCATGCGCTCGACTG
The DNA here is from genome assembly GCA_049517555.1 of Candidatus Sulfotelmatobacter sp. GTDB lineage: Bacteria > Acidobacteriota > Terriglobia > Terriglobales > Acidobacteriaceae > Sulfotelmatobacter. The sequence goes on from JBEKRY010000284.1 coordinate 2,554, forward strand.
CCGACGCTTCCACTCCCGCGGGCGCGACCTTCACGGCCACGCTGCGCGCGCCGAACGGCTCGGCCTCGAATCCATTGTGTTGCAGTTCGTCGGCAATCTCAGTGAATACCGCCTGCTGCGCCGGAGATAGTTCCAGAACGATCGGCATCAGCAGCCGCTGGCTCTCGACTTTCTGGGCCGCCCGCTGCTTCAAGACGCGCTCAAATAACACGCGTTCATGCGCGACGTGCTGGTCGACGATCCACAGGCCATCTTCGTTCACCGCGAGAATGAAAGAATTTCGAATCTGCCCCAGCGGCCGAAGCGTTCCCAGCGCGGACAGCGTCGGCTCTTCTTCCCGAACGTCGAGCGCCGGAGCACAGCCGTCATCCGGAATCGACTCGACGTCGCGCGCCAAGGAAAGCGCCGCGTTCGCCTCGACCGCGATTCCACCCTCAAACTGAAATCGCCCAGGAATCGGTGGCGCTACGGGCGTCTGCAAAGCAAATCCGTTCATCCCGTCCGAGGCCTGAGGCACGGAACCGTGGGATGCCGCCGAACCGGCGCCGGGCGCCGGATTCCACGCCTGCGCTGGACTGAACTCCGGCGTCATCGTTCCTGGAATAAGAGCGCCCGGAGTAAGTGCACCCGGCGTCAAGGCTCCCGAGGTCAGCGCCTGCCCCGCCGTGGCGTGCGCCCGCATCTCGGTCACAAACTGCGGCGCCGGACGTGCCTTCATCAACGCCGCCCGCACCGAATCACGCACAAAATCGTGGAGCACGCTCTGCTGGCGGAAGCGTACCTCCGTTTTCGAAGGATGCACGTTCACGTCGACCTCGGCCGCCGGCAACTCCAGAAACAGCAGGACAACTGGATACACCGCCGGCGGAATAATATTTCGATACGCCTCGGTCAGCGCGTGCTGAATGAGGCGGTCGCGAATCGTCCGCCCATTTACGAATACAAAAATCGAATTGCGGTTCAGCTTCTGAATTTCCGGCTTCGAAACAAAGCCATGAATCCGCATCTCGCCCGGAGCTTTTTCAGTTGCCTCGCCTTCTGCAGCCTCGCCGTCTTCCGCTTCTTTGCGCCGCCAGGGCGGAGGCTGCGGCAATCCCACGCGCTCCAGAGCCTGCCGCGACGCCACCGGAATCAACTGGTCCAGCGTTTCCTTGCCGAATACCTGGTACACACGCTCGCTGTACCCCGCCACCGGAGGCGCCACCAGCATGGCATTCGTCGCCGAATGCAACTCGAAATGCTTGTCGGGATGCGCCAGCGCATAATGCGTGACCAAGGATGCAATGTGCGATAACTCGGTCGACTCCGCCTTCAGAAATTTCTTGCGCGCTGGAGTATTAAAGAAAAGATCGCGCACCGTGATCGACGTCCCCAGAGGCAGCCCTGCCTCTTCGACGCGCGCAATCTTCCCGCCGTTAATTTCAATCACCGTCCCCGCGTCATTCACGGCCAAACCCCGCTCATCCTCTGTCGGCTCCGCCCGCGTCTCCAGCCGCAGCCGCGACACTGAGGCGATTGAGGGCAGCGCCTCACCGCGAAATCCCAGCGTAGCAATGCTCAGCAAGTCTTCTGTGTTCTTGATTTTCGACGTGGCATGCCGCTCGAACGCCAGCATGGCGTCGTCGCGCACCATGCCGCACCCATTGTCGGTAATCTGGATCAGCTTCTTCCCGCCCGCCTCGACGCTGATCTTGATTCGAGTCGCGCCGGCGTCGAGCGCGTTCTCCAGCATCTCCTTCACCACGGAAGCAGGCCGCTCCACCACCTCGCCGGCGGCGATCTGGTTGGCAACGGTTTCGGAGAGTACGTGAATGCGGCCCATGACGGAAGCAGGCCGCTCCACCACCTCGCCGGCGGCGATCTGGTTGGCAACGGTTTCGGAGAGTACGTGAATGCGGCCCATGGAGGCAGTGGACAGTGATCAGTGGCTAGTGGTCAGTTTCGCAGATGGGAAGAGGGAAGGCAAAGAAGCGTGCGGTTTCAAGAGAAAAGGCGCTCCGGGATGAGCGGAGCGCCTGCCGTTCCGGTTCGTTTGTCTATTGCGATACCACCAGTTGGAAGGTGGCAGCAGGGGTGGTCGCGGTGCCAGACGTGGCACCCACCGTAATCGTGTAGGAACCCGGCGTCGTTCCCCCATTGCCACCGCCGCCATTGCTGCTACTACCGCCGCAGGAACCCAGCCAGAGCGTCGAGAATCCCAGAGCCACAATCAGCCCCAGCATCCGCATGCCGCGCCGGCGAGAACCTGGTTTCCGCGGACCAAACGTGAACAGGATCCCCAACAGTCCAGGTAGCAGCATGGCGTCGTCGCGCACCATGCCGCACCCATTGTCGGTAATCTGGATCAGCTTCTTCCCGCCCGCCTCGACGCTGATCTTGATTCGAGTCGCGCCGGCGTCGAGCGCGTT
>JBEKRY010000285.1:0-4347 GCA_049517555.1 Candidatus Sulfotelmatobacter sp.
ACTCTGCTAGTGCAGTCCGGCAAGCCCGTCGGCGTTTTCAAGACGCACGATCACGCGCCCCGCGTGCTGATTGCCAACTCGAATCTGGTCGGCCACTGGTCGAACTGGGAGAAGTTCAACGAACTCGAACGCGCCGGCCTGATGATGTACGGCCAGATGACCGCCGGCTCCTGGATTTACATCGGCTCGCAGGGAATTGTGCAAGGCACGTTCGAGACATTTTCCGCCGCAGGAGAAAAGCATTTCGGCGGCGACCTCGCCGGCAAACTGATCGTCAGTGGCGGCATGGGCGGCATGGGCGGAGCGCAGCCCCTTGCCGCAACCATGACGGGCGCGGCTTTTCTAGGCATTGACGTCGACCCGGAGCGCATCAAGAAGCGCCTGAAGACCGGTTATTGCGACTTCATGGTCACCACGCTCGACGAAGCCCTCCGCATTCTGAAGAACGCGATTCGCAAGAAAGAAAATGTTTCTGTGGGACTGGTCGGAAATTGCGCGGACGTTCTTCCGGAGTTGGCCGAGCGCGGCGTTGTCCCCGACATTCTCACCGACCAGACTTCCGCGCACGACCCGCTGAACGGATACGTGCCGAACGGCATGACCCTCGCGGAAGCTTTCGAGTTACGGAAGAACGACCCGCAGGCGTATCAGGAAAAATCACTCGACTCGATCGCGCGCCATGTGGAAGCCATGTTGCGCCTCCAGAAAATGGGCTCAGTCACGTTCGACTATGGCAACAACATTCGCACTTTCGCCTTTCAGCGCGGCGTGAAGAATGCCTACGATTTTCCAGGATTCGTGCCAGAATACATTCGTCCGCTGTTCTGCGAAGGTCGTGGCCCATTCCGCTGGGTCGCGCTCTCGGGCGAACCCTCTGACATTCACGTCACCGACGAACTCGTCCTAGAGATGTTTCCCGACAACCGTATTCTGCGCCGCTGGATCGACCTGGCACGCAAGCGCATCAAGTTCCAAGGCTTGCCCGCCCGCATCTGCTGGCTGGGCTATGGCGAGCGAGCGCAATTCGGTCTGGCCATGAACGATCTGGTGAAGAAGGGCAAACTCAAAGCTCCGATCGTGATCGGCCGCGATCATCTCGACTGCGGCTCGGTGGCGTCTCCCTTCCGCGAAACCGAAAGCATGAAAGACGGCTCGGACGCCGTTGCCGACTGGCCGCTGCTGAACGCGCTGCTGAATACGGCAGCCGGAGCATCGTGGGTGTCGATTCATAACGGCGGCGGCGTCGGCATTGGCTACTCCCTGCACGCCGGCCAAGTCACCGTCGCCGACGGCACCGACGAAATGGCCAAACGCATCGAGCGCGTCCTGACCACCGACCCAGGTATGGGCGTTATACGCCACGTGGACGCCGGCTACGAAGAAGCAAAACAGTTTGCGAAGAAAGAGGGAGTAAAGGTGCCGATGGGTTCTTAGACTCTTGGGCGTTTTTGGCTGGGGACAACTTTGAAAGAGCGAAGGAGTTTTTCAGGAAGACTTGTCAACCTGTGCTATCTCGTGGGCTCGGCACTCTTGGTTTGCATAGTCGGAGTGGGAGCGTCCGTAATAACGGAAGTGCGCCACCTTAGCCCGATGTGGGTGTTCTTAAGCGGGATATCCATTGTGTTTGTGGCGTTTGCCAGGGAGGAGTACCGAAAAGAATTTCGGTCCGGCCGCTTTGTACTGTTCGTCTGCTGCTGGCTAGCGGTAAACGTATTTGTAGTTGTCGTCGTCCTAGGTTCCTTTGGGTGGCTGTGTTTGATAGTGGCGTTATTCCTCGAGCAGATCGCCTTCTACATGACAGCTTATTGGCTTTTCGGTTTGCTACCACCCCTGCGCGCTCGCGGTGAACAGTGAGCCCCATGCTGAGCGTGCAACCCTTACAGGCCTATTTCGCCTGCGCGAGTTCTTAGCCACTTGCCCGTCAGCAATGCTCGCTTCGCATACGGAGGTAATCGCCCGGGAACATAATCGCAACACCTTCGAACTTTTTACTTCGATAAGGCCCGAAGTGTCGAATATCGCCCGTCAACAGATGAGTGGCTTCGGCCTCGATAGCAGCCATGAGAATCGGCACATCTTTCTCAGGCAGTGAGATTCCGCGCGGAAGAGTCCCGCGGCTGGCTTCAATCAGAAGAATCGTTGCTGACAGCCTTTTCAGTCGCACCCTCTGATCCTCTTCTGCGAGATTGATTCTGGCTTCTTCTAATGCGTAACGGGAACTGCACAGCGTTGCATTCTTGAGTTTCCAGAGTTGGAGAAGCCTAGAAGCAGGACGGTATGCCGCAGAGAACAGGACGTTGGCGTCGAGGAAGAGCCGGTCCATTTAGGACTGTCGCTGGTGAGGAATCGAATCTGGATCGAGGCCCAACTTCCGGACTTCCTTTCGCGCCTTGCGGTAGTCGGCCGCATCGATGGCATTGGATAGCAGAAATTCCGCCTTGCGCTCGGGGCTGTAGCGCTCCACCGGGATAACCATCGCGGGACGAATCAGAATCCCGTCGTCAGTCTCCTCGGCGACCACGATGCTGCCTTCCTCGATGCCGAAGCGCCTGCGCAAGTTCGCCGGCACAACGATGGCGCCACGTTTCCCGACTCTTGCTGATTGCATATTTTCCCTCTGAATGTCTGATTATAAGATATGCCCGACATTCAGACAAGCCGCCCTTCGGTCGGCCATCAGCCGGAAGCAACGGCTCCCCACTTGAGAATTTCTGATTCGACCATGGGCGTTGTTATTTCGCCAGTGCGTCGCGCACGGCCTCGTACGCGGGCTTCTTCTGATACTTGTCATCCCACAGCAAGGCCCATCCCAGCCCCTTGTAGTACAGCGGGATCCAAGATTGCTTGTCGGTGACTCCCCAGGTTTGGATTAGCTTGCAGGCGGGTTGCTGCACGCAGAGAGTGGTGATTTCCCCGTAGAGTTTGGCTTGCGCAGCGAGCAAGGCCGCGCTCGAATCATTGAGCCGGATGTCCAGTTCGGTGATGTGCAACTCCAGACCAAGTTTTGCGAAGCGTTCAAGATTTTGCGCGTACGAAGCCAGCTTCGCCGGATCGTCGAACTTCAGGCTGACGTGATTCTGAAATCCGATTCCGTCAAGCGGCACGCCACGCTTCTTGAAGTCTTTCGCCATGGCATAGATGGCGTCGGACTTCCGGTTGACTACTTCCGCGTCATAGTCGTTGTAAAAGAGCTTGGCGTTCGGGTCGGCATCGTGCGCCCAGCGCAGCGCCTGTTCGATGTACTCCGCGCCTTTCCCCCCGCCGATCCCAGGCTGGTCGTGCCAGATTGTGTTGCGCATCGAGCCGTCGTCGTTGAAGGCTTCGTTGACCACGTCCCACGCGTAAACTTTCGAGGCATAGTGCTTCATCACGGTGGTGATGTGGCCGTGCAAAATCTCGGCAAGTTGTGCCGGAGAGTATCCGCCTTTCGAGACCCAGCTCGGCACTTGGGTATGCCAGACCAAGGTGTGCCCGCGGACAACCATGTTGTGACTCTGCGCGAATGCAACCAGCGCATCGCCACCTTTGAAATCGTAGGGATTCGGATCGGTGTCAGGCCGCGGATGAATGGGACCGAACTTCATCTCGTTCTCCGCCTGCAGTTGGCTGAACTCCGAACCCAAAATGGCGGCGTAATCTGCCTCCCTGAGATACTTGGAAGCGGCAGCCGCACCAATCGTGATGTGATGCGCAGCGGCAAGTTCACACAACGTCGAATCCGGTGGAGTTGCTCTGTGCGGCGCCGCAGCAGATGGCTGCAAGACCAATCCACACAGTAATGCGGCCATCATGGTCCGAGGCCAGACAGAAGGGAAAGAATCGAATCTTGTTTTACGTTGAAACCAGGCAATCGTCATGATCGAGCCTTTCGATCGGATCTTAGGCTGGGATAGGATTTCACACAATCCGAGAAGAACGCAAAAGCCAAACCCAAAACCATCAACCACGAAGGACATGAAGGTTCACGAAGGAAACGCCTTTTGCCATTTGAGTGCTGCTAAACTAGAAGACACGCGTGGCCCCGAAACGACAAGCTTCCCTGGTGAATTCGCTTCTTCTGGTCAACATCGGCCAGCTTCTCACGCTGCGCGGCACACAGGCTAAACCCGGCCCCCGCCGCGGCGCTGCATTGCGGGATCTTGGGATCATCCAAGACGGCGCAGTGCTCTGTTTGGGGGGCAAGATCGTCTCCGTGGGCACCACCAAAGATGCTCTGCGTGACCCCTGCCTCAAGCGAAATCGCACAAGGGTTACCGAGATTGACTGCGCCGGCAAGGTGGTGCTGCCGGGTTTTGTCGATTCGCATACCCATCCGGTCTTCGTCGGACCCCGGCTGGTGGATTTCGA
>JBEKRY010000286.1:0-4343 GCA_049517555.1 Candidatus Sulfotelmatobacter sp.
GTGAGCAAGGTAGTTTCGACCTTCTCTAGCCGGCCGCTAAACTCGCTTTCCACCTTCTGCAACCGCTCGCTGATCCACTGTTTATCGTCGTCTGTGAGCATAGCCGAATTATAGGACAACGCCTCAAGCCACCCAAGCTAATTCAAACTCTCCACCACCATCGCAATCCCCTGCCCGCCGCCAATACACGCCGTCGCCAGCCCATACTTCTTCTTCCGTCGCCGCAATTCATACAGCAGCGTGATCACCAGCCGCGTCCCGGTCGCGCCTAGCGGATGTCCCAGCGCAATCGCGCCGCCATTCACATTGACCTTCTCGCGATCCAAGCCCAATTCTTTCTCTACCGCCAGATACTGCGCCGCGAACGCCTCATTCACTTCAATCAAATCGATGTAGTCCAAATTCAGCCCAGCCTTCTGCAACGCAATCTTCGTCGCCGGCACCGGACCACGCCCCATCAGCTTCGGCTCCACGCCGGCGATGCCCCACCCGCAAATCCGGCCTAGTGGCTCGATCTGCCGCTTGCGCGCTTCCTCCAGCGACATCACCACCACCGCCGCGCCACCATCGACAATCCCGCTGGCGTTCCCCGCCGTCACAGTCCCCGCCTTGCCAAACGCCGGCTTCAACTTCGCCAGCCCCTCCATCGTAGTCTGCGGACGCCGGTGGTCATCTTCGGTCAACATCTCGCCCGTAGCTTCGCCCTTGGAATTCCGCAAAGCCACCGGCACCAACTCTTCCTGGATGCGTCCTTCTTTATAAGCCGCATCAGCCCGCTGCTGCGACCGCAGCGCAAACTCATCCTGCATCTCGCGCGTAATCCCCTGCTGTGACCCGTAAAGCTCTGCGGTGTTCGCCATATACGATCCGCAATACGTATCGAGCAGCGCGACCATCAGCGAATCTTCCAGCTTCCCGCCCGGCGCCAAAGTGAATCCATCGCGCCCGCGAATCACAAACGGAGCCTGCGACATGGCCTCCATCCCGCCCGCCAAAACAATCTTCGCCTCATCGGTCTGGATCATCTGCGCCGCCGACACAATCGCCTGCATCCCCGACCCGCACAGCCGGTTCACGGTCAGCGCCGGAGTCTCAATCGGCAACCCCGCTCGCAATCCCACATGCCGCGCCCCATACAGCGCATCGCCCGAAGTTTGCTGGGCATTTCCAAAAACGACGTGATCGAATTCCTTGGCGTCAATTCCCGCTCGCTCAATCGCGCCCTTGGAAGCAACCGCCGCCAATTCCTGCGCAGTAAAATCCTTCAACTTGCCGCAATAACGCCCAAAGGGCGTCCGCGCCCCACTGACAATCGCAATATCACCCGGCTTCAACATAATTTTTCCTGGTAGATCATCTGACCTGATTCGATCAGAGCCGCCGCGCCAAACTTGTCAGTTTAGCAGCGTGCAAGCAGATTTGAAAAACCTTCACTCAGCCGCTAGTGGCTCAGTTTGAATCTTCGTCGTTGCGTCATCCCGAACCGCGGCGTACTTCAGCCGCGGGAGGGATCTCCCGAGGCACGATTCCAGGGTGATCCCTCCAGCCCGGAACTTTTTGATTTGCCATAAGGCGCGACTCGCCGATATCGTTTTACTGTCCCCGCCCGACAAGGAGTTCCGATGGAACAACGCGTCAGCATCGTCACCCTGGGAGTGTCCGATCTAAACCGCAGCCGCGAATTCTACGAACGTCTGGGATGGCGCCGATCGTTTACCAAGGCAGACGGCATCGCATTCTTCCAGACCGGAGGCATGGCCCTCGCCCTCTACCCGCGCCACGAACTCGCGAAAGATGCCAACATTGCTCCCGAAGGCCATGGCTTCAACGGAGTATCGCTGGCCTACAACGCCCGCACTCGTGGGGACGTTGACTCCGTGATCAAAGAAGCTGCCGCCGCGGGAGGAAAAGTTCTCAAGCCCGCTGAGGAAGCCTTCTGGGGCGGTTATTCAGGCTACTTCGCTGATCCCGACGGATTTCTGTGGGAGGTCGCGTGGAATCCGGGGTTCCCGATCGCTGAAGATGGAAGCATTCAAATTCCGGATTGACTCAGAATCCACTCCAAGACATAACTGTCATCCCGAGCGAAGCAGTCGAGGGACCTGCTGTCGCTCGCGCTCACGATGACGATATCGCCAAACGCCGGACCAGCAGGTCTCTCCACTCGCCAGTTGATCCGCTTCGCGGCTCAACTGACTCGGTCGAGATGACAGATTTTCTGGGAAATGAAGGAAAGGAACTAACTCTTACGCCACCGCACCAGCAGCCAGAGCCTGGCCCAGCGCCACAATCTTCCCCGGCCCCTGCACCATGGCCTGCGACAGCGCATGCTCAGCGCGGTTGATCACCTCGGTGACCACGTCCACCGGATCATATTCCGTGCGGATCACCGCCTCGGCCAGCCCCGCGGAAAACTGCGCGTTCGGCCCCTGGCTACCATCATCCTTCGCCGGCAGGCGCAATTCAGAAACAATCTTGCGGAGCTTTTCGACCGCCTGCATGGCTTCTTTTTCCGCCGTCTCGCCCAGCAGGATCGCAATCGTTGTAGTGTCGTAGCGAAACGCCAGATCGTTGGAACGGATGTTCGCGGCGAACAACTGCCCCGCTCTCTCCATCACCGCCTGCACTTCAGCCTCGCCATACTCCTTGATCATGGACGTGCTTCTGCCAAACTGCAGCAGGAGCACCGAAAGCGCCGACGCATTCTGAATCGCGCGTTTGCTTTCCGCCAGGAGCAAGTCAATGTAGGAAGCCCGTTTCAGCAGCCCGGATTTTTCGTCCGTCACCGAAAGATTCTTGACCAGCCGCCGCAGCCCCGCGTTATTCAGCGCAATCACCATCTGCTCCGACAGAGTCTTCAGCACCACCATGTCGGACTGCTGCCAGGCCCGGGGCCGGTTGTGAATCAACACCAGCATGCCGACAATCTCTTCGCCATCACTCAGCGGAATCGCCAACACCGACCCGGCTCCCATCTCCGTCACCGCCTTGCGGGCGGCCTGTAGTGAAACTGCTTTCTGAGCGTCTTCGATGGCCAGCGGTTCCTGGCCATTCACAGCCTTGTGCAGGCAGGCAATTAATTCGGCAATCGCCGCACTACCAGCTTTTTTGGAACCTTCAACATGAAACTCCTCGAGAGCCGTCGCCGACAAACCCGCCTTACCCATGGCCGCGATGCAGCGCGACGCTTCCCAATGCGTTCCAATCTCTCGCACCGCAGTGCTCAGCACGGCCGGGGCGGTGCCCTGGTGATACAGCTTGCGCGAAATTTCAGCTACCCGCGTAAAGGCGCGAACGTCGGTCGCGGGATCAGGCACAGCCACAGCCGCGGGTATCGGCGCTATCGCCGTTGCGGGAGCAAGTGCAGGGGCAGGAGCAGCCGCAACCGGCGCTGGAGGCAATGGCGCTGACCCGGCGTACCGCGGCGTAACCCCCGCCGACATATATAGCCGCTGCAGATCTTCGTTGCGTTCTTCCTCGCGCGGAAACAGTTCTTGAATTCTCTGCAGACGTTCGACCGCTTTATTCCGCATCCCGTATTGCACCAGGATTTCCGCCTGCAGCATCAAGTCCTGCAGCGTCGAAGCCCCCAGCGTTGGGCCCTCTGCCTGAGCCGGTTCGGGCGCCTTGCTGGCGGAACTGAAACGCGCCGCGATCACTTTGAAGCGCGCTTCGTCCACCTTGCCCTTCAACATGTCCAGCCGCTTCAGGTGGCCGCTCTCATAAGGATCGACTTCGGCGGCGCGATCGAGACACTCGGCGGCCTTCGCGAACTCGTTCGTGCTGCAATACAAATCAAATAACTTCAGCAGCGTCTGGCAATAATCATTCTCGCGATTGGACGCGTTATACAGTTCGCTCAGAAACTCCAACATCTGCGGCGAAGCCTTGCGCGCCCCAGTTACATCTTCCATGATGGCGATAAACTGCCGCCGCTCTCCGCGCCGCCGCTGGAATTGCTCGAGCTTGCGCGCCAGCGCCACTGCAGCATCATCTTGCCCGCCATCCAGCAAGTTCCCGATCAGCGCGATCACCTGCTGCACCCGCCCCGGATTCGCCTCGAACAATTGCCATACCAGCGGTTCCGCCTCGGCATGGCGACCGGCAGCCAGCAAACAATCGGCATAGGTCTCGCGCAACGCCGGCGTCGCCTGCCCCGAATTCATTTGCGGCTCAAGGATAAAGATGGCCGCTCCCACCTGTCCCTGCGCGAGTAAGGTCTTGCTGTAAGCCAGCGCAATGCCTTGATCCGAAGCGTCTTCCTGATAAGCCCGTTCGTACCATTGCGCTGCGTCCCCGCCTTCCGCCGCGGCCAACTGCGCCACCTGCTGGAACGCCAGCGC
>JBEKRY010000287.1:0-4300 GCA_049517555.1 Candidatus Sulfotelmatobacter sp.
CTATGGTCCATTCTTGCAACCAGATGAGTCCTCCAGAAAATGCAGCCTCCCCCCGAAGAGTAAGCATGTCGCGAGTAAACGGCATAATTCTGCGGAATTCTTCTGGAGCCGAGACAAAGAATCTTTGCTCTGCCAGCGGACTGTAACAAAGCAAGCCTTCCTCATTAAGCCTTAGCCCCGCACTATGGCACCAACTTTCCGCTTCCTCGACTGTCATCGCCTTCATCGATAGTCCTCAATTGGTCTGGTCAAGCACGCAGGCTGGTTTCTACAGGATCAGCACATCACGGCTGCTGCCCTTGCTTGGAGCTGTGTGGCCGGAGCGATCGTGCTATCAAGACCAAACCGCCCACCAGCAGGATCAGCATCACCATGGTGTTGAAGAGGCTGGTGGGCTGAAAATAGATGTGCATGTTGGCGATGATGCCGGCGAAGATGAACAAGGCTCCCGCCACGGTGAGCAGCCATCCGATGACGCTCTTGCCGTTCCAGAATAAAATCCCGACGCCGAACAACATGGGCAAGAGAGTGATGCCGAAGCTGCTGCCGCCCCAGAAACTCCAGTAAGAACCGACCACGTTTACTTGGTGGCTGATGAGGAAGCCGCCGATGCAGGCCATGGCAAAACCGAGCAGAAACATTCCAAGGCCTCCGGAAGTTCCACCGACGTCGGCGATTGAACGGTTGTCCATGGGCGGAAGCATAGCACTTCGCGCGCGTGCCGGGGAGGGACTAACGATATGCCGACGGGGGCAGGCCGGTGATGCGGATCCCGGCGTGGCCTTTGTGGCGGATGTTCATGCCGATGAGCAGGGCGGTGATTTGCTCGATGATGCGGGCGTTTTGCAGCGGGCCGCCGTCGATGGGGCGGACGCCGGGGATTTTTGCCGCCAGTTCGCGGGTGAGTTGTGAGGCGTCGGCGTCGTTGCTGCAGACGATTACGTCGCAGTCGAGTGGGGCGTCGCTGTTTAGCATTTCGGCGGACACGTTGTGGAAGGCGGCTACCAGGCTCACTCCCTTGGGCACGAGTTCGGCGGCCTGCTGGGCGGCGGAGCCTTGCCAGACGCCGAGAGTGCGGGAGGCGCGTCCGCCAACGCTGGCGGCGAGGGGAACGGTGGCGTCGATGAGGATGCTGCCGTCGGTCATGGCAGGCTTGAGTTGCTTGATCAGGGTGGCTTGAGCTTCGAAGGGGACGGTCAGCATAAGAATATCGGCGGCGTCGCAGGCGGCGCTGTTTTCCATGCCGGATACATTGGCCTCAGGGCCGGCTCTTCGCTGAATGGCTGCGGCGGTTTGCCGGGCGCGTTCTTCGTTGCGGGAGCCGATGATCACGGTTTCTCCGGCGCGGGCCCAGCGCAAGGCGAGTCCCATGCCGGCGGGACCGGTGCCTCCGATCACGGCGATGGGGCGGGTGGAAGTCATAAGGGGGGACGTTCGCACGATTCACGTCGGACGACATCACGGGGGCTAAAGCCCGCGATCACTCCAGACCATTGACGCGGCGCTGAAGCGCCGCTCTTCCACGGTGGCGCCTGCGGGGGCGCTAGACACCTCTGAATAACCAGACTCATCTGAATAAGAGACTCTCTTCTCATGCGAACTCAGCCTCCAGGGCCTCTTCCGCGGTGAAATCAGCTTCGTTGAGCGGATGCTTGATGTGGATGCGCGAATACGTCGTGTTGCGCTCGGCGGGGATGCGGCCCATCTCCAGAATCAGCGATTGGAAATCTTCCGGGCTGGTGTATTGGCCGGCGGTGGCGCCGGCTTCGCGGGAAATATTTTCTTCCATCAAAGTGCCGCCGTAATCGTTGGCCCCGGCGTGCAAGCAGAGCTGCGAGAGGCGCCGGTTCAACTTCACCCACGAAACCTGAATGTTATTGATGGAGCCGGCGAGCAGCAGGCGCGCCAGCGCGTGAACTTTAAGATGCTCGGCGAGCGCGGGGCCGGTGCGGGCCAAGCCCTGATGGAAGAGCAGCGTGTTCTGGTGCACGAAGCCGAGGGGGACGAACTCGGTGAAGCCTCCGGTTTCAGCTTGAATGTCGCGCAGCAATCGCATCTGGCTGACCCAGTGCGCGGGGGTTTCGGTGTGTCCGTACATGAGCGTCGAAGTGGTGCGGATGCCGCAGCGGTGGGCGGTGCGGATGACTTCGATCCATTGCGCGGTGGAAAGTTTGTTGGCTGAGAGGATGTGGCGGATTTCGTCGTCGAGAATTTCGGCGGCGGTGCCGGGCAGAGTGCCCAGGCCGTTGTCGCGCAGCATCGAGAGGTAGTCGGCGAGCGGCATGCCGGTGAGTTCGACGCCGTAGACAATTTCCATCGGCGAGAAGGCGTGGATGTGCATGCGCGGGACGGCGGCTTTTATGGCGCGGAGAATGTCGCGATAGTGGAATTTGGGAAGGTCGTGCGGCAATCCGCCTTGAATGCAGACTTCGGTGGCGCCGAGTTGCCAGGCTTCGATGGCCTTTTGCGCCATCTGATCGAGGGTGAGGAAGTAGGTATCGGCCTCGCGCGGGCCGCGGCTGAAGGCGCAGAATTTGCATCCCACGAAACAGATGTTGGTGAAATTGATGTTGCGGTTGACCACGTAGGTGACGAGGTTGCCGGTGAGTTCGGCGCGCAACATGTTTGCAGCTACCAGCAGGCCGAGGAAGTCGTCGCCTTCGGCGTCGGCTAGCTCGTAGGACTCTTCCAGCGACAGGTCGGCGCCATTTTGGGTTTCGAGGATTTTCTCGAGCGAAGCGCGCGGGAATGGTGTGATACGCGGAGCGATGTCAGACCAGTCGAGCGAGGGAAAGGATTCGAGTTCGGAGTCAGTCAGTTCGCGGCGCACGGTTTCCTCCGGTGCGTACAGTGTAGTCGATCCGAGCGGAGCCACAAAAGAGATGTCATCCTGAAATCCAGCACAGCTGGATTGAGGGACCGTACGACAGATGAAAGGGTGATGCTATGGGCGGGAATGCCCATGCTGTATGTATCCGGATGTTCCCGCCGGCAGCACCACTGCTTGCCGGGCATCGTAAGGTCGCTCGGAGAGCTATCGCTCTCCTCACGATGACAATCTTAATCTTCTCAGGATGACACTCTTAACTCTTGCGAATGAGTTAGCGGAATAGATCGTTGACTGCAGGGCGCAGCAGGTCACGGGCTCGGCCTGGGCCGGGTTCGTATTGGAATCCGCGGACGATGCAGGCGGGGGCGCGGTTGAGTTTGCCGCAGACGAGGCCGGCGGCGCAGGCTAGTTCGTCGGCTACAGCTTCGACGCTGGCGTGCAATTTATAGCCGTGGGGATCGCGGCGGCCGCGATCGTCGCGCAGCGGCTTCATTCCGGCGATGCCGATGGCGAATTCCGTCAGGCCCTCGCGCCAGGGGCGGCCGAAGCTGTCGGTGATGATGACGGGGACGGCAATCCCGGTGCGGCGTTTGAGGGCGCGGCGCAGATTGGCGGCGGAGCGGTCGGGATCTTTGGGTAGCAGGAGGGCGTGAGTGCCTCCGTTGACGTTGGAGACGTCGACGCCGCTATTGGCGCAGAGGAAGCCGTGGTGGGTCTCGGTGATAAGTACACCGTTTTTGCGGCGGATTACGGCGCGGCTTTCGTGCAGGGCGAGTTCGATGACGCGGGCGTCGAGGGCGTATTCTTTCGCCCAGGCGACGGAATCGGCAGAGGGGCGGATGGTGGCCAGGTCGACGAGGCGGCCTTCGGATTTGGAAACGATTTTGTGTTTTACGATTAGAATGTCGCCGGGTTGGAAGGCGCGTCGGGAGAGGGTTTCGAGGAGTTTATCGGCGAGCGAGTCGCCGGGGTGGATTTCGTCGGCGAGCGGGATTGGGATTAGGCGGATCTCGGCCGATGCGAGTGGGCGTTTCTTTCGCCCCTTCGGGGCTGATGAATCCTGACCGGCTGACCCACGGCTTGCGCCCCCTCGGCTAGCTCGGGGCAGGCTGTGGGCTGCATTCTTTCGCCGCTTCGCGGCTGATTCGTTTTGTCCTCGCAACTTTCTCATACCAACTCGTTCATCCGCCAATGATATCCATCATCGTGCCCGCGCGGGCGTATTCGCGGGCCAGGCGCTGGGCGCGGGTTTCGCCGGGGAGCGAGATGAGTTGTTGCAGGTCGGCGGGATTGTCGACATCGACTGCGATTCCGGGGAGGTGCAGCACTACACACGGCTTGCCGGTGGTTTGCGCTGCGGCGTGGTGGGGTTTAAAGCTGTCGTTGCCGAAGCGGAGCGGGAATAGATTTGCGGGGCGGCGGAGGGCGGCGTTGGTGCCGCGTCCGTCGGCGGCGGGGACGAGGACGCTG
>JBEKRY010000288.1:0-4237 GCA_049517555.1 Candidatus Sulfotelmatobacter sp.
TCCTGCTGGTCCTGAATTGCCTGCATGTATTTCTGCGTGGCTGCGCCAGAGGCGAATAGCCCCAGCTTCTTGGCCTGCGCTACTAATTTTCGTTCTTCGGGGAGCGCGCCTTCGAGATCTTCTGCCATCGACGGACCGGAGAGCACTTCATCCATCAGTTTCTTGATCGCGGGCATCAGGGGCAACTGGCCGCTCATGGCGCGCTTCAGCAGGAAGCCGGTGATGATGAGCCGGTTGATTTCGTTGGTGCCTTCGAAAATGCGATTGATGCGGGCGTCGCGATAGGCGCGTTCGGCGGGATACTCCTCGACGAAACCGTATCCGGCGTAAATCTGCACCGTCTCATCGACGACGTAGTCGATCATCTCCGAGCCCCACACTTTGATAATGGAGCACTCGACGGCGTATTCCTCGATCGCCTTCAAGTTCTGCCGGGCCGCGTCAGGGGCCGACTTGTCGACTTCGCTCAAAGCCACGTCCATCATGCCGACAGTCCGATAGACCAGCGATTCGCCCACATAGAGCAGCGTCGCCATATTGGCGATTTTTTCCCGCACCAGCCCGAAGTCGGCGATGACTTTGTTGAAGGCCTTGCGCTGCTTGGCGTAGCCGATCGCGTTCTCCAGCGATACCCGGCCTCCGCCCACGCACATCGCACCCAGCTTGAAGCGGCCCACGTTCAAAATGTTGAAGGCAATCACGTGGCCTTTGCCGATTTCACCCAGCAGGTTTTCGACCGGAACCTTGCAGTCGTTGAGAATGATGGGGCAGGTCGACGAGCCGCGAATGCCCATCTTGTGCTCTTCGGCGCCGACCGAGAAGCCGGGGAAAGTTCTCTCCACCAGAAACGCGCTGAACTTCTCGCCGTTAATTTTGGCAAACACGGTGAACAGGTCGGCGAAGCCGGCGTTGGTGATCCACATTTTTTCGCCGTTGAGAATGTAGTGCTTGCCGTCGGGCGATAGCTCGGCGCGGGCACGGCAGTTGAGAGCGTCCGAGCCAGACGAGGCTTCCGACAAGGCATAGGCGCCGACAATTTCGCCCGCGGCCAGGCGCGGTAGGTACTTGTTCCTCTGCTCCTCGGTGCCGAAATAGACGATGGGCAGCAGGCCGATGCCGCTGTGCGCGCCCCAGGTGGTGGCAAAGCCGGCATATTTCGCGATGTGATCGGCGATGACGGCGGCAGTTACTTTGTCCATCTCGAGGCCGCCGTAGGCTTCCGGAATCTCGACTGCGCTCAGGCCGAGTTCGCCTGCTTTTTTCAGAAGGGCGCGCGAAACCGAGAAATCCTTGTGCTCGATCTTCTCGACGTTCGGCAGAATCTCGTTGACCGAAAACTCTTCCGCGGTCTGCCCGATGAGCTGATGCTGTTCGGTGAAATCTTCCGGAGTGAAAATCTCTTCGGGCTGCCGCGATTCCAGCAAAAAGCTGCCGCCGGAGATCTTGGTTTTCGGAACTGCCGTGGTGGTCGCCATGTCTATTCCATCCCTCGCTCTGAAACCGTCGACTCCGCACGGAGCCCTGGCGGAAGAACAATGTAATTCTAATGCCGGAAGGAAGGGAATGATAGGAGGGAAACGCGGGCATTAGCAGGGCTTTCGTGCCGGAGTTTTCGATGCTTCAATGTTCCTCAAAGCAAGGCCTCGGCTCCATCCTCACCTCACGGAATCGAACGAGATCGCCGCCGAATAACCTCGGGCCCCAAAGCCATTGAACGGAAAAGCAGCCGGCGCCCTGCGCTGGCAGGCTTGATATCTCGCCTGCAACTCCCGGTAGAGGTTCGCTTCGCTCTCCGCCGAACTGCTCGAAGCCGAACATTGGTGCGGATCACTGGAGCACGCGCTCTGGCGCGTCGCTTCCGCCGCCTGCATACGCTGTGCCTGCTGCTGCGCCATCATGCGCAACCCACTGCAGTCGTCGAGAGAAATCTGCTGCAGGCAGGCGCCACCACTCCGAAATTCTCCCGCCGCGCAGGGATGGCGAATGCTGTTGCTGGCGATAACAGTTCCCGCGCATCCGCCTTTCGGACAGACCTGGCAGGGACCTTTGAAACAGACCGGGCGCCGCAGATCAGCCAGCGGCGGGCTCGTAGCTTCGGGCGGCAACGGTTTTCTGAAAGGATGCCGCAGGAAGGAAAAGAAACCTCTTTTCTGAGACGGTTCCGTCTTGCCAGGTACAGCTGCATTGGTTTGACGAACAGTATTCAAAGCCTTCGGCTGAGCTCCACGCACCCCAGAGCGCGACGAGGCCGATCCCGAAGTTGGAGCATTCGCAGTCGACCTGTGCGAAACCGACCCGCCGGAGCTATGGCTGGAGGAACTTGCCGAAGAAAAGGATCCGGCCGAGGAACCGCCGTGAGAACCTCCGCCTCCGCCACCTGAGGAAGCACCGCTCGAACTTCCGCCGCCTCCCGCCGAATGTTGAGCCAAGATATTGGTGGAGAACAGCAGGATGACCGCAAGAGCTAAGGCGAGGCGCAACGCCGCAAGACAAATAGTGGAGAGCCGCATGGAGCACCTCCGTATCGACTGAACGTCACTCACTCAGCGGGGGCTGCAATGCCTTGTCTTGTTGGGATGCTCTCTCGGAAGCATCGCGCCCAACCAAAGAGTACTCCCCGACCGCGTCAAGAAGCATAGCAATCGGGTAAAGAATTGTTATGGATGGCCGATTAACGATCTTCGGAAACGCTGTTTCTAGTTCAAGTTCTCGAAAATGCCGGCGGCGCCCATGCCTCCGCCGACGCACATGGTTACCATGCCGTAGCGGGCGCCACGGCGTTTCAGTTCGCGGATCACGCTCGCAGTCAGCTTGGCTCCGGTGCAGCCCAGAGGATGGCCGAGCGCGATGGCGCCGCCGTTGGGATTGACCTTCTCCGGGTCGAGCCCTGCCTCTTTGATCACGCCCAATGCCTGCGCTGCGAAAGCTTCGTTCAACTCAATCACGTCGATGTCAGAGAGCTTCAGTCCGGCCATTTTCAGGGCCTTCGGAATCGCGAATACGGGGCCGAGTCCCATTTCTTCTGGCTTATATCCAGCCGTCGCGAAAGCAACATAGCGAGCCAGCGGCTGGATGCCAAGCGCTTTCGCGCGCTCGGCCGACATGACTACCGCCGCCGCTGCGCCGTCCGACATTTGCGACGAATTTCCAGCGGTCACTGTGCCCTTCATGTGAAACGCGGGCTTGAGCGCGAGCAGGGCTTCGAGCGAGGTGTCACCGCGGGGCCCTTCGTCTACTTTGAATACAATTTCCTGCCGCTTGGGCTTGGAGCCGTTGGGCGTGCTGAAACTTACGGGCACGGGCACGACTTCGTCGGAAAACTTTCCTGCCTGAATTGCCGCCAGCGCTTTCTGGTGACTGCGGAGCGAGAACTCGTCCGCCGCTTCGCGGGTGATGCCGACGCGCTGCGCGACTCGCTCGGCGGTGAGTCCCATGGTGAGATACGCGTCCGGATAATGTTCGACCAGCCAGGGATTGGGCGAGATCTTGTGTCCGCCCATCGGGATCATCGACATTGACTCGGTGCCACCGGCGACGATGATTTCCGCACCGCCGCTCATAATGCGCTCGGCGGCCATGGCGATCGCCTGCAATCCCGAAGAACAAAAGCGGTTGATCGTCAGCGCGGAAACTTCGACTGGCAGTCCCGCGCGCAGCGAGGCGATGCGGGCCACGTTCATCCCCTGCTCGGCTTCGGGCATGGCGCAGCCGAGAATGACGTCTTCAATCTCTTTAGCGTCGAGTTGCGGCACGCGTTCGAGCGCGCCTTTGATCGCGACCGCGGCCAGTTCGTCGGGACGAGTGGCACGGAGCATGCCCTTATAGGCGCGTCCTACGGGCGTACGTACAGAAGAAGCGATGATGACTTCACGCATAGTATTTCTCCGCTGTCGGATGGCTGTTCGTTAGATGCCTTCCGTTGGGCGCGGGCTTCAAGCGCGCCGTTCGTGCAAACGACCATCACTTCGCCGGAGCGAAAAAGAAATAGTCGGCCGTGTAACTGCTCTTCGTCTCCGCGTCTTTGTGGGACTCATCGCAGGCGTCGTTGCCGGGTTTGCCGCCGTGCGTGTGGACGCGCTGAATGGTGGTCACCTTCGCCAGCTGACCTTTGCCCGCGTTGCTCACCACGTTCACCAGCAGCCAGGGGATCGAGTTCGAATCAAGCGAGTCGACGTGGGCCGCGGCTTTGCCCGAGACTTCGCTGCCATCTTTCAGCTTCCAGGTCGGCAGCTTCGAG
>JBEKRY010000289.1:0-4169 GCA_049517555.1 Candidatus Sulfotelmatobacter sp.
GGCGCGCTCGCTGTATTGCGCTTTCTCATTGTGGCCGCTGCCACGGGCGAAGTAGGCCGCCGCGGGATGCACAGTTCCGGGTAAAGTCCGGTAGCCGATGCCGTCTCCGTCGACATCTTTGTAGCGTGCGAATCCGCCGAGGCGGTCGAGATCTTCTTTGCTCAAAACTTTGCCGCGATTGATCGGCGTGGTGGGATATTCGAACGGATCAGACATCCAGTTATTCATGCCGAGATCGAGATCCGACATTACGAACACCAGCGTCTGAAACTGCTCCGCCAGGTTGAACGCGTCGGGCGCCATGGTGAAGCACTCGGTGACGGAGCAGGGAAACAGCATGATGTTCTTGGTATCGCCGTGCGAAAGAAACGCGGTCGAAAGAATGTCTCCCTGCGAAGTGCGCGTCGGCAAGCCAGTGGACGGGCCTACACGCTGAATATCCCAGATCACGCCCGGAACTTCGACGTAGTACGCGAGTCCGGCGAATTCCGCCATCAGCGAGATGCCCGGGCCGGCAGTTGCAGTCATGCTGCGCGCGCCCGCCCAGCCTGCGCCAATGACCATGCCGATCGCGGCCAGTTCGTCCTCAGCCTGCACAATGGCAAACGTCGCTTTACCGTCGGGACCAATGCGGTATTCCTTCATGTAGTCGATCATGGTCTCGACCAGAGACGACGAGGGCGTAATCGGGTACCAGGTAACGACGGTGCATCCGGCGAACATGCAACCCAAGGCAGCGGCAGAGTTGCCGTCAATGATGATCTTGCCGGCGGTCGCATTCATGCGCTCGATATAGAAAGCGCCACGCTTCTGCAAATTGGCCTTGGCGTAGTCGAATCCCGCCTGCGCCGCGGCCAGATTCAGGTTTGCCGCCTTCACTTTCTTCGCGAACTGCTTGCGGATGGCCTTCTCGACCTCGCCCATATCAATTTCGAGCAGGTTCGCGACTACGCCCACGTAGACCATGTTCTTAACCAGCTTGCGCAACTTGGCCTCAGGGCACACCGCGGCCACGATCTTGTCATAGGGAACTGAGTAGAAGACAACGTCGTCGCGCAACCTATCGAGCTTCAGGGGTTCGTCGTAGAGCACGGAAGCGCCGGGAGCCAGCGACATCGTGTCTTCCACGGCGGTCTCGGAATTCATCGCCACGAGGAAATCAATTTCCTTCTTGCGGCCAATGTAGCCATTCTTGTTGGCGCGAATGGTGTACCAGGTCGGCAGACCGGCGATGTTCGAGGGGAACATGTTCTTGCCGGAGACCGGCACACCCATCTGGAAAATGCTGCGCAGCAGAACGGTGTTTGAACTCTGCGAGCCGGAACCATTGACCGTCGCGACCTGAATGCTCATGTCGTTGACGATGCGCTTGTGCCCCACGCCTCCCGCAGATTCTCGGGGCGTGATATCCGTCGTGGCCATCCCAATACCTTCCTTCGGTGAGCGGACTGAACGCAGTTGCCCGTGACTCAGGGATCACGGAAAACCAAACAGAACATTATACGGCGGCGCTCGCGCCCGCGTCGCGGCAAATTGCCCGCCCATAGCCGAGAGGAATCTGCTTTGGAACGAGGAGGAGGTTTAGCGGAATCAGGATACTGTCGTGTAGAACTGGGCGATGTTGCGAAACTTGTTATATCGGGACACGAGCAATTCAGAGAGCGGGAGTTTCTTCAACTCCGCGTAATGTTTCTGCAAGCTCGCATCGAGCAGATGGGCCGCGGCCTCGTGGTCGCGATGGGCTCCGCCTTCGGGCTCGGGAACCACATCGTCGATACACCCCAGTTCGCTGAGGTCGGTCGCGGTGATGCGCATGGCTTCGGCCGCAAGTTCTTTCTTGGTGGCGTCGCGCCACATGATCGCGGCGCAGCCCTCGGGAGAGATTACCGAATAGATCGAGTTCTCCATCATCAGCACGCGGTCAGCGACGGCAATTGCCAGGGCTCCGCCGCTTCCGCCCACGCCAATCACAGTCGCGATAATGGGCACTTCAAGCCGCGCCATCTCGCGGAGATTGTAGGCGATCGCTTCAGCCTGGCCACGCTCCTCCGCGTGGATGCCGGGGTAAGCGCCATCAGTGTCGACCAGCGTAAAGATGGGGCGGCGAAACTTTTCAGCGAGTTGCATAATGCGGATTGCCTTGCGATAGCCCTCAGGATGCGGCGTCCCGAAATTGCGGTGGACTCGTTGCTTCATGTCGCGGCCCTTCTGGGTCGCGACGATCAGTACTTCGTCGCCGTGAAACCGCGCCATGCCGCAAATAATTGCGGCGTCGTCGCCGAAGCTGCGATCGCCGTGAATTTCACTGAAGTCGGTAAAAATGCGCTCAATATAGTCGAGCGACTGCGGCCGCTGCGCATGCCGCGCCAACTCGGTCTTCTGCCAGGCGGTCGAGGGTGTGCTCATTTCGCGTCTCAGTGTTTCAATACGGTCCTGCAGTTCCGCGATTCGTTGGACGGTGGCATCGTCTGCGCCGGGAGACTCAAGTTCGGCTACCTGGCGCTCGATCTGCTCCAATTCTTGCTGCGCTTTTTCGGTGGCGGCCATGTTTTTCGATGCAAGTGATCATCCATCATGCGACGAGCAATCACAATTATGATCAATCAAGCGATGATGCGGACGCTGCCCCGCCCGCACAACTGTTCGACACGGGCGATGAAATTGCGATCCGGAATGACATTATAGCCTTCCGCTTCCATCACCACCATGAAATCGCCTTGGCGTTCCACGTCAAACAGCACTTTAGCTTCGCCTTTGCGCTCGATGAAAAGCGTGTGCAGATCGTCAACGGTAGTCTCGCCGGACATTTCGAGTGGAATACGGATTCGGATGGCGCGGGGCAGCGGGACTTTGGCCTCTTCCAGCGGCTGAATCTCCGCCGCCGTGATCTTGGGATTCGCGCCTTCCTCAATGCGTACTCCAGCTTTCACGAGCACGGGAACCTCGAGTTTCACCTTGTCACCGATGCGCTTGTAGGCCTCGGGGAAGACGATCATGTCGATCGATCCCGACATGTCTTCGAGTGTGGCCTGAGCGTAGAAATCGCCGCGCTTCGATTTGAGCACGCGCACGTTGCCGATCATGCCCGCCGTCGTGATGGTTTCGTCCTTGCCCGTCGATCGTGTCATGGCAGCGATTTCTTCAATGCTGAGCGCGTGCAGATCGCCGAGCTTGTCTTTGTACTTTTGCAAGGGATGGCCGCTGATGAAGAAACCGAGAATTTCTTTTTCCGCGGTCAGTCGGGTGTGCTCATCCCAGTCGGGAGCGTTGGGCAGCTTGTCATTGTGCGACTCGGCGTCTTCCTGCTGGAACACGCCAAACAGGCCGTGCTGGCCCGATTCCGCGTCGCGCTGCGCTTTCTGCGCCTGCTCCATCGCCTTGTCGAGCACCGCCATCAGCTGCGCTCGGCGTCCCATGGAATCCATCGCTCCACTCTTAATTAAAGACTCCAGAACGCGCTTATTGAGCAGCCGGAGATCGACGTTCTCGCAGAATTCGAAAATGGATTTGAATCGTCCGAGTTTCTTGCGGGCGGCTACAATCGATTCGATCGCATTGCCTCCGACGTTTTTCACTGCGGCGAGCCCGAAGCGGATCGACTCGCCGTGCGGCGTGAAGTTGGCATCGGAAACGTTGATGTCCGGAGCTTCCACGGCAATGCCCATCTCGCGGCATTCGTTGATGTACTTGACCACGTCGTCGGTTGAGCCGGTGACCGAGGTGAGCAGGGCCGCCATGAACTCGACGGGATAGTGCGTCTTCAAATATGCCGTGTGATAGGCGAGCAAGGCATATGCCGCGGAGTGGGACTTGTTGAATCCGTATCCCGCGAACTGCGCCATGAGGTCGAAAATCTTCTCGATCTTCTTTGCCGGAAACTTTCGCTGCGCGGCGCCATCGACAAAGCGCTCGCGCTGCTGCGCCATTTCCTCGGCCTTCTTCTTACCCATGGCGCGGCGCAGCAAGTCCGCTTCACCCAGCGAGTAGCCGGCGAGGCGATTGGCGATCTGCATCACCTGCTCCTGGTAGACGATGACTCCGAGCGTCTCCTGGAGAATTTCCTGCAGTTCGGGCAATTCGTACTCGACTTTCTTGCGGCCGTGTTTGCGGTCGATGAAGTCGTCGATCATGCCGCCCTGAATCGGACCAGGCCGGTAGAGCGCGTTCAA
>JBEKRY010000290.1:0-4123 GCA_049517555.1 Candidatus Sulfotelmatobacter sp.
CTACCCGGCGCAACCCTTTTGGCACTTGCCGCCCTACCTGCTCAACTGGCACCTTAAAGTGTCAGGCAAGGCAGAAGCGCAAACACACCCAACAATGGATAGCAGCACCATCACGGGATTCGCGTTCGTCCTGTTCCTCGCGGGAGCGGTCATCTACATCATCATCCTCTACAACGGCCTCGTTCGCCTGCGCAACGAGAACGACCGCGCCTGGGCCAACATCGACGTCCTGCTCAAACAGCGCCACGACGAAATCCCCAACCTGGTTGAAACCGTCAAAGGATACATGCAGCACGAGCAGCAGACTCTGCTCGCCGTAACCCAGGCTCGCGCGGCGTCGATGAACGCCGCCAGCATCAGCCAGAAGGCCCTGGCCGATCTAAAGATGATGAACGCCCTACGCGGATTGTTCGTCGTGGCCGAGAATTATCCCCAGCTCGAAGCCAACGAAAACTTCCTCAAACTTCAAGCCCGCATCAGCGAACTCGAAGAGCGCATCGCCGACCGCCGCGAGTTCTTCAACGACGACGTCAACTCCTACAACACCCGCATCGGCCAAATTCCCGACGTGTTCGTGGCTAGCTTCATGGAGCTGAAGCCCCGCGCCTTCTTCAAAGTCTCCGACGAAGACCGCAAGCTGGTAGAAGTAAAATTCGCGAACGGCCAAAGCTCCGGCGCGTAATCCTGTTGTTATGGCATGTTTTCTGTGGCGGATTTTGAGCAGTTGTCCCGGTTCCGTGATTTTGGGTGGCGCACGCTTTAAGCGCTGCGATGCGGCCTTTCTTTTCGGCAACGGCATTAGCCCCTGAGGCCACTCAGTCGAGTTTTCAGCAAAATCACATCACCCCAGCAGCCGTGCCGCGTCCTTCGCAAAGTACGTCAGAATAATGCTGGCTCCCGCCCGCCGAATACTGACCAGGGACTCCATCATCACGCGGTCGCGTTCGATCCAGCCATTCCGCGCCGCGGCTTCGATCATCGCGTATTCACCGGACACCTGATAAGCCGCCAGCGGCAGCTCGAAGCGCTCGCGCGCCGCCGCAATCACATCCAGATAAGGCATAGCCGGCTTGACCATAATCATGTCGGCGCCTTCCTCGATGTCGGCTTCGATTTCGCGCATGGCCTCGCGCACATTGCCTCCATCCATTTGATAAGAACGCCGGTCGCCGAACTGCGGCGCCGAATCGGCGGCTTCGCGAAATGGTCCGTAGTAGCCCGAGGCAAACTTCGCGGCATAAGAAAGAATGGGCGTTTGGATAAACCCGGCGTCGTCCAGCGCGCGCCGGATCGCCCCCACGCGTCCGTCCATCATGTCGGAGGGCGCAATAATATCGATGCCCGCCTTCGCCAGCGAGACCGAAGTCCGCGCCAGCAACTCGAGCGAGGCGTCGTTATCGATTTCGAAACTGGACTGAACCGCGTGCGCGGCCGCCGATACCATCGTCTCGATCGCCTTATCTTTCTCTGCTTTATTCTTCACCCCGTTCTTCACCGCAAGCACGCGCTGCGACGGAGTGATGGCATCTCGAACCGCGGCACCCAGGGATTGCGGCGTGAAGGTCGTTTTCACAATTCCACAGTGGCCGTGCGACATGTATTCGCACAGGCAGACATCCCCCATCAGAATCAGCCCAGGCACTTCGCGCTTCATTGCCCGCGCGGCCTGCTGCACGATGCCATCGTCGACCCACGCTCCGGTCGCGACTTCGTCTTTCTTGTCGGGCAGTCCGAAAAGAATCACCGCCGGAACGCCCAGCAAATGCGCTTCCCGCGCTTCCTTCACCGCTTCGTCCACCGACAGATTGAACACCCCCGGCATCGAGCCGACCGCCTTGCGCACGCCTTCTCCGGGGCAAACAAACATGGGATAAACGAATGCATCGGGCGTGAGCCGGGTCTCACTCACCAGGTTGCGCAGCTCCGCCGTGCGGCGCAGGCGTCGGAGACGGGTCACAGGGAATGCCATGGCAAGTCACCAGAGAGGAAGGGTGAACATAATGGCCCCTTCCTCCTTCAATTCTAGAACACTTTGCCTCTGAAACGCCGATTCTGCACTCTCAAGCCACGGAGCCCCGGACGCATTCGTCCGGGGCTGCTCGTGAATCCCTTCCCGCAGGTAACCGAAGTAACCTGCAAGGTTCAAAACGCTCGGAATCCCCGATTTGGTCCCATAGAATTAAAGCAAGATGAGTTGGCTCCAACGCCATCGCTGGTTTGTCGCAGCGGCCGGAATTACTACGGCCTTTGCTGGGGTGTCTCTGTTTGCGCACCGCAGCCTCGCGCTGACCGCATTCGCCGACGTGGCTGGCCTGGTGCTTATGCTCGTCGCCGCCGGCATTACTGCGGCTAACGCCCTGACCCGGCCGGGTCAGGAGCGCAGCTTTTGGATCTTGATGACCCTGGGATTCTCGCTCTGGATCGGCAATCAAGCGGCTTGGTGCTACGTCGAGGTTTTGCTGCGACGGCCCATCCCCGATCCCTTCCTGTTCGATATCGTCCTGTTCTTTCATGCCCTGCCCATGATTGCCGCAGTGGCGTGGCGTCCCGACGTGGTCAAGAAGGAAGGCAGAATCCATCTCAGCGTGCTGAATTTTTTGATGCTGCTGGGTTGGTGGATTTTCCTCTACGCCTTCATCGTGTTCCCCCACCAGTACGTCACCCGGAATGCACAGATTTACAGCGCCTACTACGACCGTCTCTACGGATTGGAGAACGGAATGCTGATCGGAGTGCTGGGTCTCGCAGTCTGGACCAGCTCCGGCAGCTGGCGGCGGCTGTACCTGCATTTCCTGGCCGCCAGCGTGCTATACGGCGTCAATTCGCAACTCCTCGACCGGGCCGCCGCGGATGCCACGTACTACTCGGGCAGCCTCTATGACGTGCCTCTCATCGGCACGCTGGCCTGGATGGCGGCTGCCGCTTTTTCGGCGCGAACCTGGGAGCTTCCAAGTCACGATTTCACTCTGAACCCGCGATGGAAGCGGGTTATTCCGCAGCTCGCCATGCTGGTCATTCTCTCTCTCCCCGTGCTCGGCGTGTGGACCGTCCTGTTCGATAAATCGGGCGCGCCCTCACGGACCTTCCGATTTTTCACGGTGCTGGCCGCCATGTTAGTGCTGGGAACCTTCGTGTTCCTGCGCCAGTACTTCCAGGACCAGGCGCTGATGTCCCTTCTGGAAGATTCGCGCCGCGGATACGAAAGCCAAAAGCGTTTGCAGAGTCAATTGGTGCAGAAGGAAAAGTTGGCCTCACTCGGCAACCTGGTGGCGGGAGCGGCGCAGGAGATCGACCATCCCCTGACCGCGGTCATGAGTTACTCGGAACAACTTTGGGCCAACGAACGGCTCAGCGACGAACAGACTGCTCTGGTCCGCAAGATCGTGAACCAGGCCCGTCGCACTCGCGATCTCGTTGCCGACCTGCTGCGCTTTGCCCAGCAATCGCCTGGAGAACAAATTCAGGTCGACCTCGGAATGCTCTTGCAGCGTGCCACGCAGATGCTGGAATTACGTCGTCCCGGCGGCAATATTCATGTGGGGATGTCCATTGCCCCCGATTGTCCCCGCATTCTGGGCAACGCCAACCAGCTCTTTCAAGCCTTTGTTGAGATCGTCGACAATGCCATGGACGCCCTGGAAGAAGCCGGCGGAGGCACGCTCGAAATCACCGCCCAGCGCCAGGGCAAAGAAGCCGTGCTGCAGTTTTCTGATACCGGTCCCGGCGTTCGCGACCCGCTGCGGGTCTTCGATCCCTTCTACACCACCAAACCGGTTGGCAAAGGCACCGGTCTGGGCCTCAGCGCCGTGTATGGCGTGATCCAGGATCACAGCGGCCAGATCACTTGCCAGAACAAACCTGAAGGCGGCGCGATATTCGTGGTAAGAATTCCAGCAGTAGAATCCTCAGCGCAAGTCGCCAGTGCCGGAGCCCGCTAAGCCCTTGGTGGGACGGACGCCCTCGTCTCTCCGCGAGCGCGAGCGCCGCGAGCCCAGCCACAGCCATCCACTCCTGTAACATGAAAGCGTGGCAGAACTCCTCCATAATTCCGCGCGCGTCCTCGAGTTCGACACTCTCCGCGAACTCCTGCTCGCCTACGCCTCTTCCCCCCTAGGCCAGGAGC
>JBEKRY010000291.1:0-4090 GCA_049517555.1 Candidatus Sulfotelmatobacter sp.
GCCAGCGCCAGAGATTTCTTGGCCGCCGCCCGCAAGCCCAGAATCCGCTGCTCGCGGTCCAGCTTCAAAGTGTCCTTGCCCAGAATCTCGGACAGCTCGCCACTGCCGAAGCGGCGCATCACGTCCATCTGCCATAGCCGGTCCTGCGCCGTGACATACCCCTGCGCGAAAAAAAGATCATCGAGAGTGGCCGCTTCAATGGTGGGTACGCCGTGACCGTCGCGCGTCACCGTGACCCCACCCGAAAGTCCGGTCAACTGTATTCGTCCGTCGAGTTGGGGAAGTGCCGCGCGCGCTACGTGGTATGCATACGCCGTCACTCCCGCCAGAATTGCCAGCACCGCCAGCAGCAGCCACACGAGTACGCGGATAACTGGCGAACGGCGCGACCCGGGTGGGCTGATCTCTGCGAAGGTACTCATAAAGAATCTTTTGATTCTAATCCAGCGATTGTATCCCGCGCCTTCGCAGGTCTGTGCGCGAGTCTCGGAGGGACGGCACAAGGCGCCTCACGCGCGGCGCTGAAAATGAATTTCATTTTCAAGATTCCGGATGATATTCTTGACCACGTTATCCTGAAAGTGCTGTCCTGACTGAGTTCCCTTAAACCTGGTTTCCCATGCTGCAAAAGCGCATCGATGATCAGCCCACCATCTCCCGCCAGATGGTCCGCGAAGCCCAGGAGATTCTTCACCGGCATCTCAAGGGCGTCGGCCTGAAACAGACGGCGCAGCGCGACGCCATTCTTCGCGCCTTCCTCGAAACCCGCGACCATCTTTCCACGGATGAACTCCATCGCCTCGTACAAAAAAGAGACGCCCGCATCGGCTATACCACCGTCTACCGCACCCTGAAGCTACTGGCCGAATGCGGACTGGCCAGCGAAGTCGCCTTCCATGACGGCATTGCCCGCTACGAGCACCAGTACAACCGCCGCAGCCATCACCACATGGTCTGCACCAGCTGCGGCGGTTCCGTCGAATTCTTTTCTCAGGAAGTAGGCCGCCTCGAACAGGAGATCGGCAGCAAATACAACTACCTCACTACTCGTCACACCTTTCAGATCTATGGAGTCTGCGAAGACTGCCGCAAGAAGAACAATACTCACCGGCCACTGTGACGGCCCTGCTGTTGAAGAGCAAACGCGCTCAGCGCAGCAGCATCGCCCCCGGTGCCAGCAGATCAAACGGATGCATGGGAAGATTTCGAGCGATTCCAAACAGAATGATCACGGCGCACAGAGCGCGTATCCAGCCCGCCCGCAAGAATGGCTGCGGCAGTCCTCGTCCACGCAGTTCGAAGAGCGCAAACGACGCCAACCCGTAGGTTAGAAACGGCAGCAGAACCACGGTCAGCGGATTCAGCGCCCACGCCTCCCGCAGGTTCCCATGCAGCAGTTGATGGATCGCCCGCAACGATCCGCAACCTGGGCAATACCATCCCGTTAAATAGCGGAGCGGACACGGTGGGAATATTCCGGACGTGGCCGGATCGAAAAGCTCCAGCAGCACCAAACCCGCGCCCAAAGCCGCGAGTGC
Organism: Candidatus Sulfotelmatobacter sp.; assembly: GCA_049517555.1. Lineage (GTDB taxonomy): Bacteria > Acidobacteriota > Terriglobia > Terriglobales > Acidobacteriaceae > Sulfotelmatobacter. Next base: position 1,539 of record JBEKRY010000291.1, read on the forward strand.
TGCCACGAATAACGCCGGCCACCGGCTCACCGGCAGCTTGGCCATGCGGGCGCCCGTTACATTAACGCGAATGGATGCCACTCAGAACTCCTACCATGATCAGAAGAATATATATCGCGACGACGGCGACTCCGAGTCCGGCCGAGATCAAACACCACATCTTCGCGTTGTTGGACGCCAGTTGTGCCCCAGCAAAATCGCCCGACTGCAACTTGGCATTCACCTGTGCGGCGTAAACGATGGCCGGAATTCCCGCCGGCAGGCAGCAGAAAACCGTCGCCAGAATGGCGAATACCAGATAGTTCTGCACCGCGACAGCCGGCGGCGGAATTGTCCCGCTCATCTGTAAAGGAGCCGCCGGAGCCGCTGCTTGCAAGCTCCGGCCGCATTGTCCGCAGATTACAGCGGTGTCTGGATTATTCGCTCCGCATTGTGCACAAAACATTCATTTCCTCCTTGAGAAATTGTCGCCAAGCTTACTGCAGCGGGGTGCCGTTCTCCACGCAACCCCGCACCGAGCCGCCAGAGTCCACTTTGATCAAACCTGATTCGTCTGAGCAAAAGGCTCGCACTCCACCCTGATTTGCCGCCGCCGGATACGCCACTACCTGGTAACTCACGTTCGCCCCGCTCTCCGGCCCCGCCGCGCATGCCTGGAGTTCGAATACGTATCCAGTTTTTCGCCCGCTGAGCAGCGCGCCATCGATCAACTGATTCAGGTCCGACAGCGAGCAAGTGTACCCCTTGTCAGGATGGGCATGAGAGTAATTGATCTCCGCCACACTCAAGGTACGCACCGAAGCTACCGCGGACGACTCATTGGCTGCCATTCGCGCCCGCAGCAGGTTTGGGATCGCGATGGCCGCGATGATCAGGATAGGAATGATCGACAACCCCGCATAGCCGAAAACCAGGCCCGTGATTGCCAACCCGCTTCCCCCAAGTCGCCCGGCGCTTTTGCGGATATCCGACAACGAGAGATGCCCGAGGATTACCGCCGCAATTGCCGAGGGTGGGAAAGGAAAAAGAAGCCCGAAGATCAGGCTGGCAATAGCCTTCCCGCTGGTCTCCGCAGGGCGCGCGAGAGCGGGCGGCTGAGCGCTGCTCGCAGGCGTCTCCGCAAGGCCCGAAGGCGTGACCTTTCCGCAGACCCGGCAAAACTTGTCCTCTGCGGCTACGCTGTTCCCGCAGGCGGCACAGAATGAGGCCATTCCACCCTCCTCGCGCGGCGAAACGTTTCCGCTTCGCGCCGGAATTGGCACGAAACATACTACCCGTCCGTTCCGGCGTCAATCTGCAAGTGAAAACATGGCCCAAGCGAACCCATTTGCCGCCTGCTCCGCGTTTTTGATATGGTCCCCACAATGGATGAGCCGAATATCCCGGTGGCATCGTGCCCAAAGTGCGCTGCGCAAATGCCCGGGACGGCCGCCTTTTGTCCCAGTTGCGGCCAGACTATGCAGCCCGAAACTCGCGCCCGCGGCTCGGTTGGGGCTCTCCCTGAGAATATCGCCGGCGTGCTGGCGTATTTCACGTTCATCCCCGCGGTTGTCTTCCTAGTCCTCGAACCCTTCAGCAAAAATCGCTTCGTGCGCTTCCATTCTGTTCAGTGCCTTCTGCTGTGGGCTGCGGCGATCCTGTTCGCGATTGCCCTTAAGCTCGCCAGCGTGGTTCTGTTCATCATCCCGGTGCTGGGACCGCTGCTGGTTTATCTGGTCTCCACCGTGGTCGCGCTCGCCGCGGTCGTCATCTGGTTCGTTCTGGTAGTCAAGGCCTTTCAAGGAGAGATGTTTAAACTGCCGCTACTCGGCGGCTTTGCCATGCAGCAAGCCGAAAACTCCTAGACGCTTTCCGCCGCGTTCAAATTCCTGATTGCATTACCTTAGCCTTTTTGGTACTTTGCCGCAGCGTCGTTGGAAGCGGGCTTGCGCAGACTGTGGGCAGCATTCTTCGCAACATTATGACTGATTGCGAAATGACTGATCGCGAACGACGCTGAGGAGGTTCCATGGCTTTCTGTAATACGTGTGGCGCACAAATCGCGGACGGCACCACCATGTGCGCGGCCTGCGCCGGTCGGGTCGCAACCGCTCCCGCCGTGCCCCAGGCGAGCGTAAACATCGGAGGCATGGCCGACAATGTGGCGGGAATGCTGGCTTACATCACTATCATTCCGGCGATCGTCTTCCTGGTCGTGGAACCTTACAACAAGAATCGGTTCGTCCGGTTCCACGCGTTCCAGTCTCTGTTTTTCGCCGTGGCGTGGACAGCCCTGTGGATCGCGCTCAGCATTGTTGCCCATATCCCTATACTGGGTTGGCTGACCGTCCTGATTTGGCCGCTGGTCGGCCTCGCGGGTCTGGTCATCTGGATCATGCTTCTGCTGAAGGCGAATCAGGGGCAAATGTGGAAGCTGCCCCTCATCGGCGACATGGCCGAAAAGCAGGCGAACGCGCTTTAAGAATGGAAAACCATTAACCACGAAGTGACACGAAGGAAAGACACGCAAAAGAAGTCCTTCGGGATACTTCGTGTCCTTTGTGGTCATCGCT
>JBEKRY010000292.1:0-4077 GCA_049517555.1 Candidatus Sulfotelmatobacter sp.
ACGGTTTTGCGGGAGGTGCTGCTGCTGGCGGATCACAACGCGTATCACCTGGGGCAGTTGCTCGACGTGCGGCGGATGTTAGGAGTTTGGAAGTGACGATGCGTTGAGTTGTTCAGGATCGGCGAGGAGAGAAAAACCGATGAAGATCGGGGGCTCGACTGCGGCGGCCGCCAACAGCGCAACTCCATAGACGACCCAGCCGTACCACTCGGTATATCTCAGGGAATCTGGGATGAGGAACCTCACGCCATAATAAGTCGCATACCACGCGAGGTACGAACCCGCGAACGTTTGCACCACCAACAAGAACAAAGCTCCTTCGTAGCCGCTGCTGAGTTCGACGCTTTTCTTGAGCGCTGCCCAGACCGTGGTGTTCCCGCGGACAATGAGTGGAATTGCGGCTCCCAGCCAGCTGACCATGCTGGAGATCACGACACAGCCGACGAGCGCCGCACCATAATTAAATCGGAAAACGTGCCGCCACCCCACAACCCGGGCTGCTGCAAGTTCGACAAATCCTGCAAGGGCACACCCCGCCAAGAACGCACAGGACGTAAACAGAGCCGCCAGAGCGAGTGCGCCAAAATGCTCACGCGCGCGTTGATGGCTGTCGCGCTTCCAAACTGCCTCCGTCTCGTTGCCGTCCAGATCGCTCACGACCGTCGCGACTGCCGCCAAAGCGAAGCAGCCGATCAGCCAACTGATGAAGTAGCCACCAGCCCGTAGCGCCACCGTCGCGAGGACTTTCCCGAGGCGATACCGAATCTCGCTTTGCGGAATACCTCTGAGTATCGCCTTGACCCCCTGGTTCGCCATCCAAAGAACAGCAGCAGCCATGAACGACGTCGGAGCAGTAATGGTGAACCAGCGACGAAACTGTCCTCGATACAGCCAGTATGTCTTCTTGAGTAGGAATCCGGGACGTGGGACCGCCTCAAGATCAGCTTGCGGCGCGATTGAGTAATCCGGTTCCACGTTGCGGTGCATGATCCGGCCGTTTCCGGAACACGACTTTTACTCCTTCGCGCCAGTGCTCGTCAATGCCGACGAATTCCCAGGCGATCTCGGGGGCGAGGTAGCGGAGCAGTACATCCGTAGCGGGATGGACGTGCAGGGCCGGCGCCACCAGGTACAACAGCGGCTTCTCCGGCGACAACTCTCGACCAGAAAAATAGCCGAAGAGCGGAAATTCTCCGCGGGCGTGGTGCCACGCCACTCTTGACCAGTAATCGAGGCCTTGCAAGGGCAGGTGGATGTCTTCGTCGGCTTTAAGCTCGACCACGGCGAGGCGGCCGTCGCGAGTGGTGGCTAATACGTCGAGCATGGCGCGGTCGGCGGCGGAGAACGCGGGGACCTGCGAGTAGAGCATGCACGAGTCTTCGGATTGCGACAGCAGGCGCCCGTCGATGACGCTCACATCGCCCACGACCAGCGATTCGAGCCAGCGTTCGGGGCGAAGACGGAATAGCGGGTGCTGGCGCGGCCCGTAGGGATGCCGCGTGTCCCGTATCGCGGTGAGCAACTGCAGGAAGAGCGGGAAGTTGTGCTCCTCCAGAATGCGGGCTTCAGCGCCGACGCCGAAGACGATTTCCTGTTTGCTGCGAAAAGTGGCGACTTCGGCGCCCATGCGGGCGCGGGCAAACTCCAGGCCTCGCCAGCGAAAGGCAAGTTCCGCGGCGGAGAGCACGGCGACCTCACAGTTCGGCAGGATCGAGTTGATGCGTGCGATCGAGTCGGCGAAGCGCGCGAGCGCGGCGGATTCGTTGGGCGCATGGACCAGGCGGGTGGTGACGTTGCCGCGGTCGCTGCAGTCGATTTCGGTCAGGGCGTCATGGCGTTCGTCGAGTTCGAACAAACTCCACTTGGCGGCGGCTTGGTTCAGGTTGGCCATCCGTTCGCGGACCAGCGCAGAGCAGCCTTGGGGAACAAACAAGCGCAGACCCTCGACCAGAAACTTGCCGGCCGAGGAATGGCGGCAGGCTTCGAGCCACAGAATGCCGAAAGTCAACGAAGCATCAATCGAGGCCTGCGTTTCGGAGGCATTGACTCCGAGGACAGCGAATGCAGACTGGCCCTGGCGCAGCAGTCCGCGGGCGTAGATGGGCCCGAACGATTTTTCTAGGTCGACGGCGCCCGTAAGACGCGTGACGGTGAAGCTGGGAAAGTGGCGATCGAGAGCGCGGCGCAGTTTTTGTTCGTAATTGGCGCGGGCGACTTTCTTGGCGGAAGGCGAACGGCGGTCGCGCTCGCGACAGATTTCGAGCTTTGTCGGTCGTGACTGGCCAAGCCGCTGTACGAACAGCTTGAGGGTGCCGTTCTTCACTTCGGCGTCGAGCACGCGGCGAACCGTGTTGCGTTCGGCCGACCACAGGTGCAGCAGGCATTTCTTGGTATCGCCCGAGATCGAATACTTGGACTGGCAGAGGTCGAAGGCGACTGCGCCGTTTTCGAGCACGACGGCGCCCGAGGCTTCGCTGAGGAAGTCCTGCACGGTGCGGGTGAGGACGTCTGGGGTCACGAGTGAATTCTCCACATTGGGCGGGGCGGAGTCTGTGACGAGTGACCATCGTTATCGGCGGGAGTTGTGGAAGACTTGGCAGGACGGGGTCAATCGGATTCCGTGTGGGATAATGATTGGGATAATGATAAAGACAATAAGGAAAAGGGCGGCTTTCGTGGGGAGTCCTAGCTGGGGAGTCCTGGCTAAGTTCGGGGGCATCTAATTCACGTGGACAAACAAAGCTTGGACAAACAACTTCTCGAGAAGCATTCTTTGGACCGGCAGCGGTTCTTCTTCGAACATTACGGTCTGACCGAGCATGATCTGGAGCGCTACTTGTCGGCGGCGCTTTCGGCGGGCGGCGATTATGCCGACCTCTACTTCGAATATCTTTCATCGACCTCGCTGATGGTGGACGAGTCGATGGTGAAGTCGGCGTCGCAGGGCATCTCGGTGGGATGCGGAGTGCGCGTAGTTTCGGGTGAGCGCACCGGCTACGCCTATACCGACGATCTTTCGTCCGATCGCATCCTGCATGCGGCGCGCACGGCGGCCTTGATTGCCAGTGCCCCGGCAAAGGCGACCGTTGCCGGATTTCAGCAGGCGGCGGCGCGGAGTTTGTATCCGGTGACCCTGCCTTCGGTGGACGCGGAAATCAGCGCCAAGGTCGAGTTGGTCATGCGCGCGGACAAAGCGGCGCGGGCGTACGATCCGCGAATTCAGGAAGTGCGGGCGAGTTATTCGGATGAACTCCGCAACATATTAGTGGTCGGTTCGGATGGAACGTTCGCCGAAGATTCGCAGCCGCTGGCGCGGATGAATGTGTCGTGCATCGCGAAAACCGAAGGGAACTCGGCTCGAGGCACATCGGGCGGCGGAGGACGGGTTGCGTTGGATTTCTTTTTCGGCGAGAAGACTCCAGAATATTTTGCGAAAGAATCAGCGCGGCAGGCGATTCTGCAATTAGACGCCCGCGAGGCTCCGGCGGGTGAAATGGAAGTGGTGCTGGGTCCCGGATGGCCGGGAGTTCTGCTGCATGAGGCTGTAGGACATGGCCTGGAAGCGGATTTCAACCGCAAGAAAACTTCTGCGTTCGCTGGACTGGTGGGCAAGCGCGTGGCGAGCGAGAAGTGCACGGTAGTCGACAACGGGACCATGCCATGGCGGCGCGGGTCATTGAATGTCGATGACGAAGGCGGATCGACCCAGGAAACCGTGCTGATCGAAAACGGAATCCTGAAAGGCTATCTCAGCGACAAGCTGTCTTCGCGGCTGATGGGCATCGCCAGCACGGGCAACGGGCGCCGCGAGAGCTACGAGCATATCCCGATGCCGCGCATGACCAACACCTACATGCTGGCGGGCCAGGATGATCCGGGAGACATTATCCGGTCGGTGAAGCACGGGATCTATGCGGTGAACTTCGGCGGCGGCCAAGTGGACATTACGAACGGCAAGTTCGTGTTCTCGGCCTCCGAAGCGTACATGATCGAGGACGGGCAGATCACGGCGCCGATCAAAGGCGCGACGCTGATCGGCAACGGCCCTGACGTGCTGACCCGGGTTTCAATGGTAGG
>JBEKRY010000293.1:0-3981 GCA_049517555.1 Candidatus Sulfotelmatobacter sp.
CTTCTCGACCCAGCCGACGAAATCAGAACTATCGATGGCGAGGGCTTTGTCGGGGCGGAAGGCCGGAAAGACCTGTGTCGACAGACTCGATTTCTCGATGGCGCGATGATGCTGGAGGTCATCGGTAGGGTCGTCCGTGGTGCAGACCACTTCGACGCGGAATTTCTGCAGAATCGCCTGGGCGGTCAAACTGCCTGCCAGTTGGGCGTTGGCGCGCTCCCAGATGGACGGTGCGGATTTCTCATCCAGCAACTCGGTAATTCCGAAGTAGCGCTGCAGTTCGAGGTGCGTCCAGTGGTAGAGCGGATTGCGCAGCGTGTAGGGAACGGTGCGCGCCCAGGCCAGAAATTTTTCATAGGGTGCGGCGTCTCCGGTGATGTATTTCTCCGGAACGCCGTTGGCCCGCATGGCGCGCCACTTGTAATGGTCGCCTTCCAACCAGATTTCGAAGAGATTCGCGAAGCGGCGATTCTCCGCAATGTCGCGGGGAGAAAGATGACAGTGGTAGTCGAGGATGGGCTGCGACGCGGCGAGCTGATGATAGAGACGCCGCGCCGGCTCATTCGATAAAAGAAAATCTTCGGTGAGAAAGCCGTTCATGGGCGAGCGCTCGTCAGGCTTTTAGTACCGTGTTGAACGCCGGAGCACCGGCGATTCCAGCCATGAATCATAACAGTTTAGGGTAGTGGTGCATTTGGGCCCGTCCGAAAAGAAAACCGACAGCCACAAAGGGCACGAGGATCACGAAGGACTTCGTTTGTTTCCTTCGTGTGACTTCGTGTCCTTCGTGGTCAAAGATCCTCAAACTGCGCCACGACCCAGTTTGGCAACGGCTTGACGAAGAGGCCTTGCGCAATGTGTAGTGATCGGGTCGCCCTGCGAAACAATTCAGTGAACTTACCTTCCATATCAGCAGTTCCGGAAACAGTCCAGCCTGGGCCTGCGAGTCCCATCGGCCGACGGCGATGGCTGATCTGTGGTCTGCTGTTTTTCGCGACCACGGTGAATTACATGGACCGGCAGGTGCTGGCGCTGCTCAAGCCGACCCTGCAACTGCAGTTCGGTTGGACCGAAGTCGGGTACAGCAACATCGTCCTCGCGTTCCAATTTGCCTATGGAGCGGGATTGCTGTTCATCGGAAAACTGATCGACAAGTTGGGGACGCGCAAAGGATTTTCCCTGGCAGTGTTCGCGTGGAGCGCCGCGGCCATGGCTCATGCGGCCGCGGGCTCGGTATTTCAGTTCGCAGTGGCCCGGGTTGGCCTTGGACTGGGCGAGGCCGGCAGTTTCCCAGCATCGATCAAGGCCGTGGCGGAGTGGTTTCCAAAGAAGGAACGCGCGCTGGCCACAGGCGTTTTCAATTCCGGTTCGAATCTCGGCGCGATTGTGCCGTCGCTGGTCGTGCCGTGGATTACTTGGCGCTATGGATGGCGGATGGCATTCATCGCCACGGGCGCTTTGGGATTTGTGTGGCTGCTGGCGTGGCTCGTTCTTTACCGCCGGCCGGACGACGACAAGGCGGTTTCGGCCGCGGAGTTGGCTTACATTAAAAGCGATCTCGAAGAGAATCCCGGCCTCAAGAATCCAGGACCAGGTCGCCCAACGACAATTCCGCTGCGAAAACTGCTCACGGTCCGCCAGGCCTGGGCCATCGCGGCGGGCAAATTTTTCACCGACCCAATCTGGTGGGTCTATCTCTTCTGGATGCCGGATTTCCTGAACCGCAATCTTGGGCTGAATCTGGCGGGCACGCGGCTGCCGCTGTTTGTGATTTACAGCGGAGCCTGCGTCGGCAGCATCGGCGGAGGATGGCTGTCGTCTTCCCTGCTGAAGCGAGGATGGACGGTCAACAGCAGCCGAAAAACTGCGCTGCTGGTCTGTGCGCTGGCGGTGACGCCGATCTTGATTGCCGCGCACACCAGGAATGCATGGCTGGCGATTCTCGTGATCGCGATCGCGGCGGGAGCGCATCAGGGATGGTCGGCGAACATCTACACGCTGGTTTCCGACATGTTTCCTAAGAACGCCGTGGGTTCCGTCGTAGGCTTCGGGACGATGGCGGGGTCGATTGGAGGAATGCTGGTGGCCAAGGCCGTGGGCTACATTCTGCAAGGAACTGGCTCGTACGTGCCTGTGTTCCTGATGGCTGGTCTCGCTTATCTGGTGGCGTTCATTTTCATTCAGGTGCTGGCACCGCGGCTCCAACCGGCGGAGATCTAACGCCGCGTACCGACTGCCCATTTTGTATAATTTCCCGGCTTCGCTGAGAGCGATTTTCACGCTGTATAGCGGATGCTTCCCATGCTGCTCCGACTCTTCCAGGACAAAATTTCGATGGGCCGGTCCGCCGCGGAGCAGGCTGCGGCGGCGATCCGGCGCGCCATCGCGGAGCGCGGCCGGGCACGGATCATCACGGCCACTGGAGTGTCGCAGCTTGAGTTCCTGGATGCGCTCACGAAGGCGCCGGGAATCGACTGGCCAAAGGTTGAGGCCTTTCATCTCGATGAGTACATCGGCTTGCCGGCGACTCATCCCGCCAGTTTCCGCAAGTTTCTGATGGAGCGATTTGTAAGCAAGACCGGAATCGTCAATTTTCATTGGATCGAGGGCGATGCGGCCGATCCGGTCGCAGTGGCGCGCGAGGTGGGCCGGCAGTTGGCCTCGGCGCCCATCGACATTGCGTTTCTGGGCATTGGAGAGAACGCGCATATCGCGTTCAACGATCCCCCGGCGGACTTCACCACCGAAGAACCGTATCTCATCGTCAACCTGGACGAGGCTTGCCGGCGGCAGCAGGTGGGTGAGGGATGGTTCGCGGATATTTCGCAGGTGCCACAGCGGGCCATCTCAATGTCGCCACGGCAGATTATGAAAGCTGCGGAACTGCTGGTGGTGGTTCCGGACAAGCGCAAGGCGGCGGCAGTGAAGGCATGCCTGGAAGGAGAGATCAGTCCCATGGCGCCGGCATCGATTCTGCGCAGGCATTCGAATGTGCTTGTTTATCTGGACAGGGATTCAGCGTCGCTGCTGAGTCCCGCGTTGCAGAGCTCGCTGCGGGCGGAGTCGCAGGTGGAGATTGGATTACACTCGGGGGAGTGATGAGTAACAGCGGAGAGATGTTAGAGATGACAAGGAGATCTCGTTGAAGATTACGGATGCCAGAGTTTTCGTCAGTTGCCCGGGACGGAACTTCGTCACGTTGAAAATTGTGACTGACGAAGGCGTCTACGGGCTAGGGGATGCGACTCTGAATGGGCGGGAACTGGCCGTGGCGTCTTACTTGAGCGACCACTTGATTCCCTGTCTCATCGGCCGCGATCCGTTTCAGACCGAAGATGTCTGGCAATACCTGTACCGCGGCGCGTACTGGCGGCGCGGGCCCGTGACCATGACGGCAATCGCTGCCGTGGATATGGCGCTGTGGGACATCAAGGGCAAAGCACTGAAGACGCCCGTCTACAACCTGCTCGGCGGGCAAAGCCGAACAGGAGCGATGGTCTACGGGCACGCGAACGGGCGCGACATTGAAGAGACCACGGAAGAAGTCGCGAAGTACAAGGAAATGGGATACCTTGCCGTGCGCGCGCAATCGGGAATCCCGGGATTGCCTTCCACCTACGGGGTCGCGCGCGACAAGCTTTATTACGAACCGGCGGAGAAAGGCCTGCCTCCGGAAAATGTGTGGTCGACCGAAAAATATCTTCTGCATGTTCCCAAGCTGTTCGAAACTCTGCGCCTGAAGTTTGGGGACGACCTGCATCTGCTGCACGATGTTCACCACCGGCTGACTCCGATTGAGGCGGCGCGGCTGGGTAAGAGTCTGGAGCCGTATCACTTGTTCTGGCTGGAAGACGCTGTTACGGCGGAGTTGCAGGAAGGCTTTCGCATCATTCGCCGGCACACGACCACGCCGCTGGCGGTCGGCGAAGTATTCAATTCGGTTTGGGATGCGCATATTCTCATCCAGGAACAACTGATTGA
>JBEKRY010000294.1:0-3875 GCA_049517555.1 Candidatus Sulfotelmatobacter sp.
ATGCCCTTCACGCTCCGGCTTTACCACCCCACGCTCGTCCCACCACTGCAACTGGCGCGGCGTGATCCCGGTCAGGGCAATTACTTCGTTCGATGTGAAGCGGCACTGCATGGTCGCCTAAAGAATCCTCCAAACATGTTTGAAACAATTCTCAAGTCGAATGTTTCAAACATTTTAGGCACGAACGGGCGAAGGTCAAGCAGAGAATCGGTGGAAAAGAGGTGACTAAGAGAGTTCCTGGCAGGAGTCGGAGTCGAAGCCGCCACCCACAAAATGGACGATCTCCAGCCGATCGCCCTCGCTGAGCGCAGTCTCCGTCCAGCGATCCCGCGGCACAATGTCGCGATTGAGTTCGACAGCCACCCGGTCGGCCTTCATGCCAAGTGTTTCCACCAGCGCCGACAGGGTAAAAGGAGCGGGAGAATCGCCGAATTCCCGCGCTTCCCCATTGATCTGAAGTTTCATTAGATCTGAAGTTTTATTCCGTGATGAGGCTTCCACGGCAGGGAGATTGTAACGGCAGCCGCTACTCCGCTTTCCTCAGCGCAAACTTCCGCGTTGCCGTCCGCCCCTCGAAGTTGGCCTGCACCAGCAGCGAAGCATCCGGCAACTGGGCTTCTTCGACTTCGATCTTGACCTCGGCCGCGCCGCCGGAATCCGCCACCGCTTGCGTATAGAACGGCGATGCCCCCGGACGGGCAAAGCGAAATGTCAACCGCGCCCCTGAAGCCGCCGCGCCCCCGTCGGTCACTCGCAGTTGCATGGTCAGATTGCGCTCGGCATGTACCGACTCGGCGTTGATCCACGCTACGTCCAACTCCTTCACCGTCGCCAATTCGGCTTCAGGATGGTCGAGCACCTGGTCCAGCTTGCCTTCCCGGATCGCGTCCAGCACTAACCGGTGTTGCTCGCGCAGTTGCTGCTCTTTCTGCGCGTCGCCTAGCTTTCCATCGCTGCTCTTGCTGCCGTACGAAGTCGCCTTCTTGCCAACACAGCGTCCGCGCACGAACACCTGCGTCTGCAGCAGCAACTCGCTTTCGCGCGCTTCGCTCTGTACGTGGTAGATCGTGTCGCCGTGCTTTACGTCGGTATTAAAGCCAAAAATCATAAGGATTTCGCAATCGAGAAATTATGTAACTGGGAAATTGAAAGCCCTGCAGCGCCAGCGAAACCGGCCCGCTCGCTCCTCTTTTCAATTTCTCAATTACCGAATTACACAATAACTCAATTTATCGCTCGCACGCTTGACACTCTTCAGTGTAAGCCAATAATCTAGAACGTTTACACAACGCTTGGCGCGAATTATATCCACCTCATCCTATGCCCGACAATTACTTCGCTCAATACCTCCCGTTTTTGATCCATATTCTGATGGCGGGCGGCATTGCGACTGCAATTATCACCCTTTCGTGGCTCATCGGGCAGCGTAAACCCACCCGCGCCAAAATGGAGGCCTACGAGTGCGGAATGACTCCCGTCGGCGACTCCCGCCAGCGCTTCTCCGTCAAGTTCTACCTGGTCGCCATGCTGTTCATTCTGTTCGATGTTGAGGCGGTTTTCATCTATCCGTGGGCTGTCATCCTTCGAACCTTGAAGGCCACCGGGCAGGGCCATTTCGGCCTCTACGAGATGCTCTTATACATCGGCATTTTCCTGGTCGGCTTCTTCTATGTCTGGAAAAAAGGCGTGCTCGACTGGGGCGAAACCTCCGCAAAACGAGGCAATTTCTAATGCCGCTGGCCCCCGCCATCACCGATCTGGAGCAACTGAAGAACCATCCCGCCGTGGCTCGTCTGCTCGGCTGGAACCCCCAGGCCGTAACGGGCGTGAAATTCGATCGCGACGAAATGACCATCTTCGTCGACCGCTCCTCGATCCGCGAGGCCTGCGTCCTGCTCAAAGAAGATCCCGCCTGCCCTTACAACTTTCTTTCCGACGTCACCTGTGTCGACTGGTATCCCGCAGAACCCAGGTTTGAGGTCGTCTATCACCTGCTTTCGATTCCGAAGAAAGAACGCATCCGTCTGAAAGTTCACTTGAACAGCGGGAGCCTGGCCATCGAGTCGCTCACCTCCGTCTGGCCCGGCGCCAATTATTTCGAGCGTGAAGTTTTTGATCTGTTCGGCGTCCGTTTCACCGGACATCCTTATCTGCGCCGCATCCTCATGCCCGAGGACTGGGAAGGTCATCCCCTGCGCAAAGATTATCCCGTGGAGGGCTACCGCTGAAGTTGCAATAGCGACTGAACATGGCCCACCTCGCCCCCACTCCCGTGCTCGAACCCGGCCAGGATCGCACCATGATCCTGAACATGGGCCCGCAACACCCGTCCACTCACGGTGTGCTGCGCGTCCTGCTCGAGATCGACGGCGAAACCGTCGTCCGCATGATGCCCGACATCGGCTTCCTGCACACCGGCATCGAGAAAACCTGCGAAGCCAAGTTCTACCAGCAGGTCGTACCGCTTACCGACCGCATCGACTACCTCTGCCCCATGACCAACAACCTCTGCTACGTGCTGGCGGTCGAGAAGTTGCTGGGTCTGGAGATCCCGCCGAAAGCGCAGTGGCTGCGGGTTTTGCTGAACGAGTTAACCAGAATTAACTCGCATCTGGTCTGGCTGGGCACCCACGCCATGGACATCGGCGCCCTGACGGTCTTTCTATATTGCTTCCGCGAACGCGAAGAAGTTCTCCGCATCTTCGAAATGGTCAGCGGCCAGCGCATGATGACGTCGTATTTCCGCATTGGCGGAATCGCCCTGGAGCCGCCTCTCGGATTTTTCGACCGCGTGCGCGACTTCGCCGGATATTTCCCGGAGAAGGTCGACGAGTACGAGAATCTGCTGACCGGCAATCCCATCTGGACCATGCGCACCAAGGGCGTCGCCCGAATGACCGCCGAAGACGCGATCGCCCTCGGCGCAACCGGCCCCACCCTGCGTGGCAGCGGCGTCGATATCGACCTGCGCCGAGATATGCCGTACTCCAGCTACGAAAAGTTCCAGTTCAAAGTGCCGATCTCACAGGAAGGCGACGTCTTCGCCCGTTACATGTGCCGTGTCCAGGAACTGCGCGAATCGATTGGCATCGTGCGCCAGGCGCTGGACGGTATGCCCGAAGGCCCGACCAAGGCCGACGCTCCTGGCGTGGTCCTACCCGACCGCGAAAAAATGAAGACGCAGATGGAATCGCTCATCTACCACTTCAAAATCATCACCGAAGGTTTTGCTGTTCCGGCGGGCGAAGTCTACCAGGCAGTCGAATCCCCCCGCGGCGAAATGGGCTACTACATCGTCAGCGACGGAACGGCCAAACCGTACCGTGTGCACATGCGCAGCGCCTGCTTCGCGAATTTACAAACGCTGCCCAAAATGTGCGAGGGAAGGCTGCTGGCAGATGTGGTCGCCGCCATCGGCAGCATCGACATCGTGCTGGGAGAGATCGACCGGTAGGGGGATTGAGTGATTGTGTAATTTGGTAATTGAGAAATTGAAAACAAATCGCAGCTGGTTTTGACTTTCGATTACTCAATTACCAAATTCCCCAATTACTAAATTGGTTTCTATGAAATTCTCAACCGAATTCGAAACGCGCTTCGCCGACATGGTCACCCACTATCCGACCAAGCGCTCGGCGCTCGTCCCCACGTTGCTCTACGCGCAGGACGAAATCGGATTCCTGTCCGACGAAGTCATTGCGGAACTCGCCGCCCGCCTCGACCTGACCGAACTCGAAGTCAACAACGTGATCAGCTACTATTCCATGCTGACCACCAAGCCCCGCGGAAAGTTCAACGTGCAGGTCTGCACCAACATCAGCTGCATGGTGCGCGGCGGCGAAGAAATCCTGCATCACTGTGCCAAGAAATTAGGC
>JBEKRY010000295.1:0-3826 GCA_049517555.1 Candidatus Sulfotelmatobacter sp.
TCTGTGCGGCGCGGGCGCCCACGCCCGCGCAGGTTTTAGTTTTGCTGCTTGCACGCGGGCGAGGGCGCCCGCGCCACATTACAGTCACGCATCTAAGGACAACCAGCCATGTCCAAGCTTTCCATTCGTGATCTCCCGCTCAATGGCAACCGCATCTTCATGCGCGTCGATTTCAACGTGCCTCTCGAAGACGGCCGCGTGATGGACGACACCCGCATCCGCGAAACTCTGCCCACCATCGAATACGCGCTGCGCCACGGAGCGCGCCTGATTCTGGCCTCGCACCTGGGCCGGCCCAAAGGCAAGCCCAATCCGAAGCTGAGCCTGAAGCCGGTGGCCGAACGGCTGCGCATGCTGCTCGACAAGGAACTGGCGCGCGGCGAGAACGTCGGCTTCTGTCCGGACTGTGTTGGTCCGGAGGCCGAGGAAGTCGCGACTCAACTCGAGATGGGCCAGACCCTCCTACTCGAGAACCTGCGCTTCCACGCCGAAGAAGAAGCCAACGACGAGAAGTTTTCCAAACAACTCGCGAAACTGGCGGAGTACTACGTCAACGACGCCTTCGGCACGGCGCATCGCGCGCACGCTTCGACCGTCGGGATGACGAAGTTCGTAAAGCAATCCGCCGCCGGGTTGCTCATGGAAAAAGAACTGAAATACTTAGGCAAAGCGCTCGAGCATCCCGAGGAGCCGTTCGTTGCGATCCTGGGCGGCGCCAAGGTCAGCGACAAGATCGACGTGATCCGGAACCTGATGAGTAAAGTGCAGTCGCTGATCATCGGCGGCGGCATGGCCTACACTTTCCTCAAAGCCCAGGGACACGAAATCGGCAAGTCGCTGCTCGAAGCCGACAAAGTCGATTTGGCGAAGCAGCTGCTGGCAGAAGCCAAGAAGCGGAATTTGAAATTCTTGCTGCCGATCGATCACGTGGTCGCAATGAAACCGGAGGCCAACGCAGTCATCCAGCAGATTGGCGAAGGCCAGCCGATTCCCGCCGACAAGATGGCGCTCGACATTGGGCCGAAGACGATCGAATTATTTTCCGAGGAAATCTCGACCGCACGGACCATTGTGTGGAACGGGCCGATGGGCGTGTTTGAGGTTCCCGGATTCTCCCGTGGAACCTTCAAGATTGCGCAGGCCGTCGCGGACAACGGCGGCGCCATTTCAATTGTGGGTGGCGGCGATTCGGTCGCGGCCGTGCACGCCGCCGGCGTTGCCGACAAGATCACACATATCTCTACCGGGGGCGGCGCGTCGCTGGAATTCCTCGAAGGCAAGAAGCTGCCGGGAGTTGAGGCGCTCACAGATAAGAAATGACGGACAAGAAGTGACCGCTCTGGATACTGGCTTGCAAACCTTCACAGTTCGGCTTGTGCTCGATGGCGGCAGAACGATTGAGATCTACGGCCCGGGCGACATCACCGCCGAAACTACTGAGGCGATTGTGAACGCCGCGAACTCCTACCTTCTGGGTGGCGGCGGAGTTGACGGTGCGATTCACCACGCCGGAGGCCCGGCGATTCTCGCCGAGTGCCGTCAAATCGTGAGCAAAATAGGAACCTTGCCGGCGGGGCAGGCGGTTATCACCACGGGCGGAAGGCTCGCCGCAAAACATGTCATTCACACGGTTGGACCGGTCTATCACGGCGGCGAGGTAGACGAGGCCGAGACCTTGGCAAGCTGTCACCTGGAGTCGGTGCGAGTCGCGGACGAAAATCAATTCGCTTCCTTGGCATTTCCTGCCATCTCGACGGGAGCGTTCGGATATCCTGCGACCGAAGCTGCGCCGATCGCCATTGGCGCTGCGATCGAGGCGCTCGCGTCGGCGAAGCACGTGAAGAAGTGTCGATTCGTACTCTTTGATATCTCCACTGTGCGGGCGTACCAGCGCGCAGCTGAAAAGCTTCACCGCTCGAACACCACTTCCCCATTCCGCATCGAAAAGGCTGACTCATGAGAAAAAAAGTAATGGCAGCGAACTGGAAAATGAACAAGACCCCGGATGACACACGGGATTATTTTCGCGAGTTCCTGCCCCTGGTGGCGGGCCATGACCGCGACGAGATCGTGGTCTGTCCGCCTTACACGGATGTGGATGCGGCGATCAAGGCGGCCACGGGATCGAACGTCGCCATCGGTGTGCAGAATGTTCATTGGAAGGCGGACGGAGCCTATACCGGCGAGATTTCAGCGCCCATGCTCGTATGCCTTGGAATAACCCACGTGATCGTCGGGCACTCCGAGCGCCGGCAATATTTTGGCGAGACCGACGACACCGTCAACCTGCGCCTGAAAGCTGCGCTGGAGGCTGGACTCACACCGATCTGTTGCGTGGGCGAAGTGCTGGAAGAACGCGAGGCCGGACTCACCGACGATGTTCTGCGCCGCCAGTGCGTGAGGGCGTTCCATGCTATCTCGGCGAAAAAAGCGGCGAAGATGATCGTTGCGTACGAGCCCGTCTGGGCGATCGGAACAGGCAAGACGGCCACGCCGGAACTCGCGGCCGAGGCTCATGCGGTGATCCGTGGCGAGGCAAGCGAAGTATTCGGCGAAGAGTTCGCAGCGCAGCTGCGCATTCTCTACGGCGGATCGGTGAAACCGGACAACGCTGCTGCGCTCATGGCGCAAGAAGAAATTGATGGCGCCCTGGTCGGTGGAGCGTCGCTCGATCCGAAATCGTTCGCGGCGCTGATCAAATACTGAGGTCAGTACGGACGCGCTGCGAGATCTTCCCTCTTGCTTCCATCTTACTTCCTTCCGATGGCCATGATGTGTGAACTTGCCCCCAGCACCGAGGGTTCACGCTCAACCTTGCGCACGGCGGCCAGCAACCGCTCGCGCTGCACCGGATCACTCCAGAGGCGATCGAAGTCGCGGGCCAGCCAACCCGGACCCTCGATGGCCACGATCTCGACAACTTGAAATCCAGCCGCCAGGAAGTCCCGCGACAACTCGCCGGGCCGATGAAAGAATGCGTCGGTGAAGTAGAGCGGATTGCCGGTGGAGTTGCGATGCTGGCCATCTTCCAGATCGCGCTCGAGGATGGGAGCGAACGCGGCGTCATCGAAGAATCCCCCCGAGAGCGAATCGAACAGCGATGCGAAGCGGCTGATGCCCGCGCCCCAAACCAGCCCTCCCGGGCGAAGAACGCGGTGCGCCTCCCGCAAGCAGACCAGCCGTTCTTCCCTCTCGACCAGATGGTAAAGCGGTCCGAGCAGAAGCACCGCGTCGGCTGTGGCATCGCCATGGGCCAAGCGGCGCGCATCGCCAACCTCTGCAGAGGCCAGCGGATGATCGGGCTGCCGGGACGACGCCGCCCGCGCCTGTTCCACATGCTTAGCCACCGGATCGATCAGGTGCACTTGATAGCCGCGGTCAGCGAGCCAGCAGGCATAGACTCCCGCACCTCCGCCGGCATCGATAACCGTGGCGGGACTGGGCGGCAGATGCCGCAGAATCAATTCCTGCGTACGGGCCCGCTCCAAGCGAAACCAGCCGCTATCGAGCCGGGCGGATTCGTCCTGATCGCTATAATAACGGTCGCGATCATAACGAATGACGTCGCCGCTGAAATTGTCGTTCCCGTTCTCCATAGAAACCAGGGACAAAGAAATCAGGGACAAATACTGCACCCGCTGCAGGCTCGTGGGGCCTACAAACTCCGTGCGCAACGCTCGGAACCTTAACCCGCTTTGCTATAATAAACGTCGCGCCCGGCCATAACAGTTGATGACTTGTGCGGAAGTGGTGGAACTGGCAGACACACCATCTTGAGGGGGTGGCGCCGAAAGGCGTGGGGGTTCAAATCCCCCCTTCCGCACCA
>JBEKRY010000296.1:0-3796 GCA_049517555.1 Candidatus Sulfotelmatobacter sp.
GGGATGTAGCTGGCGGCGAGCGCGACAGTGGTAAGTACAAGGGTGACGCCCGCAAAGGTGAGCAGATCGGTGGGCGCTACGCCGAACAGCAGACCGCTCATCAGGTGAGAGACGACGAGCGCACCGCCCAGACCGAATGCGGCGCCGGCGGCGGCCAGAGCAAGGCCCTGGCTCAAAACCATCTTGAGGATATCGCGCCTTTGCGCTCCCAGCGCGAGGCGAATGGCGATCTCGCGTCTCTGTTCATTCACCAGATAGGAGATGGTTCCATAGATTCCCAGTCCCGCGAGAAGCAGGGCTGTGCCGGCAAAGAGCGCCACCATTTCCATCGAGAACCGCCGCACAGAAAGCGAAGAGGCGAGAACGTCGTCCAAAGTCTCCGCGTGGAAGACGGGAAGGTTCGGATCGACGGACTGGACTTGTGCGCGCACTTGCGCGGCGATCGTGGCGGGATCTACCTGGCCGCGCAAGTACAACGCAAGAAACTTGTAGGGGCGCTGATAGATGTCGAGGTACATCTGCGGAATGCTGGCGTCCGCGAGCGATTCTGTGCGTGCATCGGCGATGACGCCGACGATGGTGGTCCAGTCCGGCCTGGCACGGCCCAAACGGCCCCCAAAATCGACCCGCTTGCCGACCGGATTCTCGTTGGGCCAGTAGGTGCGGGCTGCGGCCTCGTTGATGACGGCGATCAAGGGCGTAGCTTCAAGGTCCTGGTCGACGAAAAGACGGCCACGCAAGAGAGTCATGCCCAGCAGGTGGAAGTATTCGGGCGAGACGATCAATGTATCGATCAGCGGAGGCTGGCTGCTTTGCGCTTCCAGGCCTTCGCGAATTATAGGAGTCATGCTGCGATCGCTCCGGCCATGGCCAAGGGGAATGGCCCCCCGATCACTGACGGCGGCTTCTTCCACGCCCGGAATCGTCCGGTTGCGGCGCAGAACTTCGCGCAGCAACACGCCTTCCTGCGTGGCAGTGCGGTAAATGTCTGTGTTGGGATCGTTCGGATTCGGCAGCGAAGTCTCGATTGCCATCACTCGAGTGGGATTGAAGCCGGGTTGCACCTTGAACAAGTCATAGAAGCTACGCAGCAGAAGGCCCGCGGCGATCATCAACACCAGGGAGAGGGCTAATTCACCAATTACCAGAACATGGCGCAAGCGCGAGCGCCGGCGGGAACCGTTGGAGCCACGACCTTCCTGCCGGAGCGTCGCCGTCAAATAAAGGCGGCTGGTGAGCCATGCCGGGGCAAGTCCGAAGATGGTTCCGGCGACGACAGAGACGACGATGGCAAACGCCAGCACGCCCCAGCTGATGGAGATGTCATTGAGGCGCGGCAGGCTTTCCGGAACAAATTGCAGCAGAAATTTCTGTGCGCAAAAGAGAACCACGAAACCGGTGATGCCGCCTAGCACGAAGAGTAACAAGCTCTCGGTGAAGAGCTGACGAACCAGGCGCATTCTTGCGGCTCCCAATGCCTGGCGAACCGCCATCTCGTGTCCTCGCGCGCTGGCGCGAGCAAGCAGCAGATTGGCGACGTTGACGCAGCTGATCAGCAGGACCAGGCCCACCGCGCCGAACAGCAGAATCAGCGATTGGCGAACGTTGCCGACAAGAGTTTCGGCGAGGGGCGTCAAGTGCATGGTCCACGCGGCCTGCGGCGGATAATCCGCCGGATATTGCTTTTTCAGCGAATCAACCAGCGCATCGAGGTGCGCCTGCGCGGCCGCAGGCGAGAGACCCGGCTGAAGGCGCGCTATGGTGACGAAGGGGAAACGCGTGCCGCGCATCGGCGGCGGGGCGGGGGCGTCGGCAAATCCGCCCGCCGCCCACAATTCGGTACCGACCTCCTCTGGGGTTTGGCCCTGGTCGCGAAAGCCGGCGGGCATAACACCGACAACGCGAGCGGGATCGTTGTCAATGCGTAGAATCTTGCCGAGAATGTGCGGGTCGCCGCCAAATGCGCGCTTCCAGAGCCCGTCGCTGATGACGAGTTCGTTGTTGAAGCCGGGTGTAGTGTCGTGCGGATCGAAAGTGCGGCCCAACTGCGCATCGACGCCGAGCACCGCGAAATAGGCCGGTGTGACCGACTTCCCAGCGATGCGCGTGGGCTGGGTGTTGCCTGTAAGCGTGTCGGTGCCGAAAAAGGCGAGGGACACATATTGGAAGATTCCCGAGTTCTGAAGGTCTTTCAACTCAGGGATGGAGATGCCGACGTCGTGCGCGCCCACGCCGGGAAGGTTGGCTTCAATTCGCACCAGCTCGCTGGGGTGCGGGTAGGGCAAAGGATGGAGCAGCGTTGCGTCGATGACGCTGTAGATGGCGGTGGTGGCTCCGATGCCGAGGGCCACGATGGAGATGGCAATCAGGGAAAATCCGGGAGATCTCCGCAGCATGCGAACCGCGAACCGCAGGTCTTGAAACAGATTCTCAACGAATGGAAGACTTTGCTCGGCGTGATGGTCTTCGCGTATCGCTTCGGCCGCGCCGAGTTTGAGCACGGCCTGGCGGCGCGCTTCGGTGGGTGACATACCGGCGCGCAGATTCTCGTCGGTCTGGAACGCGAGATGTTCAGCAAGCTCTTCGCGCAGGCGTTGGTCGGCACGGCGTCCGGCGGCGAAATTCGAAAGGCGTATGAAGAAGCGTCGCAAGAATTTCACGGCAATTCCTCCGCTTTGACGTTGAAAAAGCGCTCGATGATTTGAGCGGTTCGCTCCCAGTCGCTGGTTTCTGTCTGGAGCTGCTTACGGCCGGCTGCGGTGATGCGGTAGAAGCGGGCCCGGCGGTTGTTTTCCGATGCGCCCCGTTCTGAAACGATGGAGCCCTCATGCTCGAGCTTGAGCAGCAGGGGATAAAGCGAGCCCTGGTTCAGGACCAGAATATTTCCGCTGATCTGCTCGATGCGTCGGGCGATGCCATAACCATGCTGCGAGCCCAGAACATCGAGCGTCTTCAGAACCATGAGGGCCAGCGTGCCCTGCAAGACATCCGGCTTGTCCTTCGTGACGAATTTCACCTTTAGGTTTCCAACAGGAACAATGCCACGCTTCCTTTTGGAAAACAACAGGAATCTTGATGGGGCTTGGCCGGGCACTCGAGCGGCGCCGCGAGATTATTCGGAGTGGTGTGTCGGTTCTCCCCAAAACTTGGGATCACCGGCATCCGTAATTAGGATGCATCCCTCATTGAAGCACTCGGTCTTTCCTCCGTCGCGGTACTCCACACCTTTTTCCTTGAAGCTCGCCTCCCCATTAGAGTTGCGCGAGACTTTGGCGGAAATCCGCCATGAATCAGCGCCTGAAAGGCTGGATTCGGTGCAGATAACCGTTACTGTCGCAGGACTCTGGTAAGCGCGCTCGTTATTGCCCCGGCGTTTTCAGGTACTTCGCGGGCAGCGTCACCCCTGGCCGCCCCCTGCGAGTGTGCCGACGAGCGGAGGCGGCGCGGGTGCGGTGGGAGCAGACTGCTGTGCGTTCGCGTTGAGCGTCAGTCCCACAAGAAAGCAACTCAATAGCAGAACGCGACTGCGAGTCATCGGGTCGTCTCCTTGTCTTATTGATTCAAGCGGTGCGCCATGCGATGAGAACCGGGCCAGACCGTGCGCGGCGCTCCTATCTAGACCAGGGCGGAACCACGCCGTTGGTGCGCGCGTAGGCGATCGACTGTCCCAGATGCTCGTGTTGATCTTCGAGAATCAGCATCACCGCGTCCTGCTTGGTCATGTCTTCTCCGAACAGTTTCACCTGTGTCTGCAGGTCGTTGTCGGAAAGTCCCGTAATTGCTTTTTGTAAATTGG
>JBEKRY010000297.1:0-3742 GCA_049517555.1 Candidatus Sulfotelmatobacter sp.
CCGAAGGCGCAGCCAGCCTGGTAGCCTACCGCAAACTCCGCGCCACCGGATTCTTCAAACCCGAAGACACCGTAGTCCTGTTCAACACCGGCAGCGCCCTAAAGTATCTGGATGTACTCGACACCACCACGACAAGTGTGGGGCGGACACTCCTGTCCGCCAAGCCAGTGCCACCAAAGCCAGCCCCCCGCCAAATCGGCGGCATCATCGGCCCATACTAATCGTCAGCGTATTAACGATCAGAACGAACGCCTTATCGAATGCCCTCTGTGCAGCTCCGCTATCCCAAAAAGTTTTTGTCATTCCGACCGAAGCCGGAGCGAACGCGACGGCGCAGTGGAGGAACCTGCTGTTCCCCGCCACCCTACGCCGTCGGCCGTCCTCTGTGCCCTCCGTGTCCTCTGTGGTTAAATGGTTTCTCCCCATGACCGACCGCCTCTACTACCACGACTCTTTCCTCTATGACTTCGAAGCCGAAGTAAACGAAGTTCTCGATTCCCCGCGCCCGGCGCTCATCCTCGACCGCACCGCGTTCTATCCCACCAGCGGCGGCCAGGTCTTCGACACCGGATCGATCACCACCGCCGCGAACGAAAAAGTGAAAGTTACCGAAGTCGCCGACGCCGAAGACGGCCGAGTCGTCCACTACATCGAAGCCGAACGCGATTTCGACAAAGCAGCTCTGCAACCCGGAACCCGCGTCCACGGCCAGATCGATGCCACGCGCCGCCGCGATCACATGCAGCAGCATTCCGGCCAGCACGTGCTCTCCGCCGCGTTCCTCCGCCTGTATAACCTGCCGACGGTTTCCTTCCACATGGCCGACGACTATTGCTCCATAGATCTAGACACGCCCACGCTTACCCAAAAGCAAATCGAATCTGCCGAGCGCTTGGCCAACGAGATCATCCTCGAGAACCGCCCCGTCGACATTCGTTTCGTGAGTCGCGAGGAAGCCGCGAAGCTCGGCCTGCGCAAAGTTCCAGTGACCGACAGAGACGAACTGCGCATCATCGACATCCGCGACTGGGACCTCAGCGCCTGTGGCGGCACACACGTCGCGCATACCGGACAGATCGCCAGCGTCTTATTGAGGAAGGCAGAAAAAGTCCGCCAGGGATGGCGCGTCGAATTCGTCGCCGGACAACGCGCCGTCTCGACCGCCCGCCGCGACTTCACCACCCTGACCGAGACCGCCGCACTTTTCTCCGCGCATATTTACGACCTCCCGCAGCAGGCCCAAAAGTCGCTCGACGAAGTCCGCTCCTGGCGCAAACAGTGGGAGCACGCGCAGGAAGAACTGGCCGCAGCCCAGGCCACCACTCTGCTAGCCGAGACTCCTGAAATCAACAGTCGCAGGATAGTGGTTCAGACGCTGTCCGATCGCGAAATGAACTTCGTGAAACTGCTGGCCCAGAAGCTCACCCGGCTATCTCCCAGGGCCATAGCCCTGCTGGCCACAACTTCGCCGCAACCATCGCTGGTGTTCGCGCAGTCGGCAGGCCAGCCCTTCGACATGGGAGCGCTCATGAAAGAAACCATGGCAAAGCTAGGCGGCCGCGGCGGCGGCAGCAAGGATCTCGCCCAGGGCGGTCTCACCAGCGCCGACGGCATCGCTGACACTCTCACTGCGCTAGCGACGAAACTCGCGGTCTGACGGGATCGGTCCCGTGGTCGGGACGGGCTGGGCTGAACGCTGTGTCATCCTGAGCGTAGCCGTTCTTCAGGCGGAGCGAAGAATCTCAGACTCATGTGCAGCGTTCAGGAATGCCACGGCAGCCGACGAAGTTCTTTTCACGCTTGCACAAAAAAAGACGGCCCACGCTTCGAAACATCGAAACGTGGGCCGCCAAGATTGGGCCGCCAGAATTCCGTTGCCGCTCAGGCCGGTTGCTGCGGCCTTCGCGATCGCTCCCACCAAACCTTGGGATCGTCGGGACGGTTGAGAATCTTCGATAGTTCCTGTTTGATCTCGCGCAGGCGGTTGGTGCGCAGCTCGAGAGCGGTCTGATCGACCGCATTGTGCCCGCTTTTTTCCGACAGGCGGGCGTTCAGGTCGCGCAGGTCGGCGATTTCCTGGCGAAGGCTGGTGAGATGTTCCGAAATATATGCCATCTACCTAACATCATACGCCCTATTTGTTGAATAGCCCGTGAATTCGCCCGAAGGAGTGACGATTGTGTTGACTCTTCGTGCTTCCAGACTGCCAAACCAGACTGCCAAATTCCGAACTGGGCCGAAGCCTCGATTTTGGCTGCCCAGGCTTTGGCTGTCCAGGCTTTGGCTGTCCAAGCAGGGAGCCGGGCATTCTTGGCATCCCAAAGCCTCACCCATTCTTCCGTCTCCGCCGATCTCCGCCGACCCTAATCGCCCGCGCTGCTGACCGGGACAGTCGCGCTCTTGTCGGCTTCCACCGTCACTTCGACTTCGGCGCCTTTTTTCAAACGCACGGTGCGGCCGTTTTCGTCGGTCAGCGTGTTTTCGATTCGGATTTCCTTATACAGATCGTCGGCCCCTTCGACCGCGATCTGCGCCTTTTCCGGCTCGCTGGGATGCGTAGACTTAATGATGTGTTCAACCTTGCCGGGCAATGTCACGTTCGTCTTGTCCGTCATGTGCTCTCCTTCTATCGTTGGCGCGATTCGATCGATTTTAAGCAGTATGTTAAGCAGGACGTAGAGCAGCTACTCGCCCTCTTACTACTGGCCTTCCCGCTGGCCTTCCCGTTTCAAAGCCGCGAGAAAGTCCGCCGACACTTCGCGAATTCGTTTCAGCCGCTCTTCTTGCCGGCGCAGCTCTAAGTTGTCCAGCCCGAGAAACGTCTGTCTCCTCAGACTCTCCATCTGTTCCTCCATAAGCCGGCTTAGTTCCTCCCGTAGTTCTGCGGCGCTCCGGCCGGCCATGACTTACCCCTCAAAATCGGAGACGAACGAGCCTAACGAATAGGACAGTTTCCTGCAGTAGGGTGAATCCGGTAGGGCAAAATCTGTGGACCTGTAACGCCAAACCCCGGATTGTCGCCAAACTTGTCAAGACCCTGAACTTGAGAAAATCCCCCTAACTTGCAGCAAGCAAACAGATAATAAATCCAAAATCCTTTCCGCTTTACCCCACCCAAAATGCTATTCTGGATATATAGAGTAAAAACAAAGGCGCCGGCCAAAAGCCCGCGCCTTTTCTCTTTTATGTCCCGGACCAGCCCTTCGCGCCGCCGCCACAGCGTCGCGCCCCAAGCTCGTCCACAAGAAGCTTGTCCAAAACGAGCTTGTCCGAAACAAGCTTGTCCGAAGCAAGCTCGTCCTAAACAAGCTCGTCCTAAAAACGCTCGTCCCAAAAAGCCCGTCCCTCAAACCCCTCGCCAGCGCGAACTCTCCACCAAGCGTCGCGGAGAACTCGCCGAACTAGCCTTCGCCCTGAAAGCCGCCCACCAAGGCCTCGGCGTCTCCCGACCCTACGGCGACAGCGAACGCTACGACTTCATCCTCGACGCCCGCGACCTGAATGTGCGACGCACACTCCCCTCGGCAAGCTCAGGGCAGGCTCTGTCCGCCGCCCCCGTCGCGCCCGACCCCTCCCCACCCCTCTGGCGAGTCCAGGTAAAATGCTCCTCCCAGCTCTCCACCGGCCTCTACCGCGTCAACGCCCATCGCCGCAGCAACGGACGCGCCGTCCCCTACCTTCCCGGCGAAATCGACTTCTTCGCCGTCTACATCATCCCCGAAGACACCTGGTACATCATCCC
>JBEKRY010000298.1:0-3702 GCA_049517555.1 Candidatus Sulfotelmatobacter sp.
TAAACGTCGCGCCCGGCCATAACAGTTGATGACTTGTGCGGAAGTGGTGGAACTGGCAGACACACCATCTTGAGGGGGTGGCGCCGAAAGGCGTGGGGGTTCAAATCCCCCCTTCCGCACCATGAATTCCCTTCGCTGGGCAAAATCGAGCCGTCAGGAAAACATACATCATGATTTACGGTTTAATCGTTGCCGTTCACATCCTGGTCTGTTTATTCATCATCATCGTTGTCTTGTTGCAGAGCGGCAAGAGCGGCGACATTTCCGCGGCTTTCGGCGGGCAGGGCAGCCAGACGGCGTTCGGTCCGCGAGGCGCGGCCAGCGCGCTCTCCAGGGCCACTACCTGGTCGGCCGTGGCGTTCATGATCACGTCCATCACGTTGTCGGTATATGCGTCCCGCCGTGGCGGCCCGAGCTCGGTGTTACAGGGTCTGAAATCGCAACCGGTCAAGACGCAACCCGCGCCGGCACAAGCGCCGACGGCTCCGCCCACCCAGCAGAAGTAAGGCCGTGGCCGCAGTTTTTTTTGGGGATTCGACGGAAGAACCGCAAAATTCTGTCGCGCAAAGCTGTCGAAACAACTGTCCCGCTGCAGACGGCTCATCCGGTACCTTCCTTCACCGTCTACAGGCTCCCCGTAATTGTATTTGCATGACAGAGGATGTACCATTCGTGTTGATGCTTTTTACTCGGAGGTAATGGTTATGTCGGATCGCGATAGCAATAGCTTTGGTTGGTTTCTTGCAGGATTGGGATTAGGAGCGCTGGCGGGAGTGCTGTACGCGCCCCGTTCAGGCAACGAGACGCGCGAAGTGTTGCGCGCGCGCGCCGAGGAAGGCCGCGAGTACGTGCGCAGCCGGGCGCGGGAAGCGCGCGATCAGGCCGCGCAGTGGGCTGACCGCGGACGCGATGTGGTCAACCAGCAAAAGGAGCAGTTCCGCGCCGCCTACGAGGCTGGACGTCAGGCCTACCAGGAAGCCACCACGGAAACGGGCGCGCCTAAAGCTTAGTAGACTTGCCGCGCCAGCTTCCGTCTTTCGGCGGGCGCTATGAGATTTGCCGGAGCACGCTTATGGACAAACTCACTCCTGTGTTCATCTTCCTGACCGGGCTGGCGGTCATGCTGCAGGCAGGCATCCTGCTGGCTATGTATCTAGCCATGCGCCGGAGCATTGCGCTCATGGAAGCCATGGCAACAGAGGTGAAAACAAAAGTCGTGCCCACCGTCGAGCAGGCAGAGGCGCTGCTGACCGAAATCAGCCCCAAGCTGCAGGTGATTACCGACAACCTGCAGGACGCGACCACCATGTTGCGGGACCAGGTGGAGCGCGTGGATGCAACGGTGAAAGACGTGGTGGACCGCAGCCGCCTGCAGATCATTCGCGCCGACGAACTGCTCACCCGAACGCTGGATCGCGTGGAGCAGACCACCGATATGGTCCACAACACAGTGATCTCGCCGGTTCGCCGGATTTCCGGGTTGATGCAGGGCCTGACCGTCGGCCTGGAGTTTCTGTTTGGCGGCCGCGCCCGCAAGAATGGCAACGGCCGCGAAGAACGGCGACCCGTTCCACAGGATGAGATGTTCATCTGACTTCTGAGTCTTTACTCGTCCGGATTTCTCGCTCCGCAAGGCAGGCATTCCGAGCGCTAGGTTTTCTCTACGTTCGCCGCGGACGCTTCATCGCAAATATTCTGCTCGCGAGCAAGCTGAGTCGCGCCTTTTGCGACAGCCAGAGTGCGATTTTCACGCGAGCTGCGGCAGAGTCGTTTCCAGTTGTTTCAAGTCTTGCGCCACTTCCCTCAGATTGAAAACCAGCGCCCAGAAGGGCAGCATACGATCGAGCGCAAAGGGCGCGGTGGCCCGCTGCTCGCGGAGTTTCGCCAGATCAGCATCCAGTTCGCGGACGGCGGCTTCGAGTTCTTCTGAATTCGGGGAACTGCTGCCCTTGCGGATTGCCTCCGACAGAGCCGTGAAAGTCTGCGATGTCTTCTCCACGACATCCGTTAACGACGGCACCAGCCCGGGTTCGACCTGGGCGTGCACATAGAGCGATCGATCTTCCGCCATGGCGGTCAGCCGCCGACGAACCTGGTCGGCCAACTCGACGACCTGCTGATACGCACTCGGATTGAAGCGGGAAAAAGTCAGTTCGCTGCGCGCGTCGTCCATCTGCTGAGTGATGCCGCGGCGCAGGTCGTGTAACTGGTTGTCGAGCTCGCGAATTTGCTGTTCGTTGTCGACTCCTAGCAGCGCGGCTGCGGTAACTGCGCGATAGAGCGCACCGGAGCCGTCGAGGATGTTGGCGATCTTACTGCGCAAACCTTCGCGGGCGCGCACCGGCCAGATCAGCGCACCAACGGCGAACGCGACGAATGACCCCAGCAGCGTATAGAGAACTCGCAGCCAGCCAGTGTGGAAAGGCGTGCCTTCGATCCGGCCGATCAGAAGGACGATGGCCGCAGTGAATCCTGCCGCACTGAAGCTGGGATGCAGCACGGTGAGAAAACCGAACAGGCTCGCCAGTACAAACAATACGATGCCGATACGAACGGTTCCGGACCCAACCATCAGGAACAGAAGCATTGCCCCCAGCGCTCCTGAGGTTGAGCCGATAGTGCGGTACAGGGCCGGCTTCCACGAGGCGCCCAGTGTTACCTGCGTGACCACCAGCGCCGTGAACACGGCCCAGTAACCCTGAGGAAGGTGCCATCCAACGTAGATGGCGTAGGTGATGACCCCCGCGAGCCCGGTCTTGATTCCCTGCTTCACCGAAGGGGATTGGCGGACCCAGAAGGATGGCGCGGCCGGGATTGAAGCTTGCGGCAGTAGAAGCGAAGGATTTGCAGAGGCCATGCGGGGATTATAGCGATTAGAAAATACAGCGCGAGTGCCCCGCCCTCGTTGCGCTTTCTGCGAATAGGGCGGGAGTTTTGACTTCCAGATTTCAGACCCAAAATCAAATTCCCCACCCTGTCGCCGCAAAGAACGCAGCGACAAGAGTGGGGAACACTTTTTACACGATCGATTTCCTATGAAATCCAGCCGCCGCCGACAACGATGTCGCCGTCGTAGAATACGGCGGCTTGGCCGGGGGTAATAGCCCGCTGCGGCTCGTCAAAGGTGGCGAGGATTTCGTCGTCGCCCACCCGCTCGATCATGGCCGCGGCGGGCTCGTGGCGATGGCGAATCTTCACCGCCACACGCATCGGCTCGCGCAGGTCGTCCATGGCTATGAGATTCACCCGTCGTGCGCGCAGGGTGCGCGAATAAAGATGTTCCTCTCCGCCCACGATCACCTGCTTGTTCGCTCCGCTGATCTGGATGACATAGAGCGGCGATCCCGTGGCCACGCCGAGTCCCTTGCGCTGGCCCACAGTGAAATTGTGAATGCCGCCGTGCTCGCCGATGACGTCGCCGTTCGTGGTAACGAGATCGCCGGCAGTGTCGGGCAAAGCTTCGCCCTTCTCGGCGAGGTAGGCGTCAATGAAGCGCTTATAGTCGCCACCGGGGACGAAGCAAATTTCCTGCGAGTCGGGCTTTTCGGCGAGCGCCAGCCCGTGCTGGCGAGCGAGTTCGCGTACTTCGGGCTTGGTCATGTCGCCCAGCGGGAAAATAGTGCGGCTGAGCTGCTCCTGTGTGAGGCCGAAGAGAAAATAAGTCTGATCCTTGCTCGAATCTGCGGGACGCTTGAGCAGCCA
>JBEKRY010000299.1:0-3689 GCA_049517555.1 Candidatus Sulfotelmatobacter sp.
ACAGGTCTCGGAGCTGCCGCTGCCGGTGCAGCTCGGGGTGCCGAGCACGTAGTCGTGACCGTAGTGCATGGTCGCCGTCGGCTTGAAACTGCCGCTATAACCGGAGACCGCGAAGCTTACGGTAAGCTTCTGCGCAGAGGACAACGAAATGCCGACTGCGGCGGCATGGAAGCTCAGGACCGTCGGCGTCGGGATGGCCACGATTGCGGGAGGAGGGATCTCGCCAGACCGTGGAGCCTGCTGGGCGACAGCATAGCTGAATGAAACGCTGAGAGCGCAGGCCACTGCGGCCAATATCCTGGATGTGCGGGTCATGGAAAACTCCTGGATCTTTGAATTCTCAAGATCTTTGAACTCTTAAGATCTTTGACTTCTTAAGATCTTTGACTTCTTAGATCTCTTGAACTTCTCAGATCAATGGTGACCAGAGCGGCGGGGGCGTTTCATGCCTGGTACAAACGGCATCGATCATACAACACTCTGCTGTTCCTGACACGAGAAAAATGCCTGCTTATCTGGTCATGATTTGTGCTGAATTGCCCATAAAATATAGCCTTTCAGCCGATCTTGCCGGAATCATCCTGCGGCTTGCGCAGGGCGGACTCGGGCTGCGGGTATTCGATTGATCCCTTCAAGGCTGCGATGTCATCCTGGTGAAAATCAGGGAAGGGCAGCTGTTTGCCGTCGCGCAAGTCTGCAATTTTCTTGGCGGCGTTGCCGGCTTTTTCTTTTTCCACGCCGGAATCTCGACTTAAGTAGAGCGTCTGCGACGGAAGGGCCAGACCGCCGCCCGCGTCTTCCATCACATCCATGATGCGCAGCAGCAGGTCTTCGCGGATGGCGGCGAATTCGTTGAAGTCTCGCGTCAGGATGTAGGCCAGTACCTCGATGCTGAGTGAGCTGCCCGAGATGTCGGTGAGACGCACACGAACGGTTTTGGTTTCGACTCTGGCGTGGCTGTAGAGCAGGCGGCGGATTTCCGCGAGCACGAAACGGACATGGTCGGGCTTGCTCTCTGGCCGCAGGCCGAGCGTCGTCTGGATAAGAATCTTGTCGCGGCTGCTGAGGTTCTCGAGGTTAATCGTGGCCACGGTTCCGTTGGGGATGGCCACGAGAGTACGCTCCTGGGTGCGGATTCGGGTCGAGCGCAGGCCGATGTCTTCGACCACTCCAGTGCGATCGCCGAAGCGGCAAGTATCTCCCACGCGAAACACTTCATCGCCCAGAACGAAAACGCCACCGAAAAGATTGGCAATGGACTGCTGCGCGCCGAAGCCGATTGCGAGGCCTCCGATGCCGAGGCCAGCGAGCGCGGTGCTCATGTTGAAACCCAGACTACTGAATACCGCCAGCACGCCCGCGCCAAAAATAACTGCTTTGATGATGCGCTCGCCCAACAGCATGAGCGATCCCGTACCGGTGTGCCCGCGGGCCAGGGCGCGGTTGCGCACCCCGCGCAGCAGCCAGCGCACTACGCGCCACGCGATCCAGGTGACGCTGACAATCAGGGCAATCGAGGTGAACTGGAAATAGTAATGACGCGGCAGCAGCGCGATGCCCAAGTAGCGGACGAAGAACTGATGTGCCACCGTGCCCGCGAGCAGCCACGCCGGAGCCGACACCGAACTCCAGTTTGCGACCTCCAACTGGCCGCGACGCCGCGCCCACCAGCGCACCGGAACTTCCAGAATCACGAGTACGAGCCACCCGACAGCCGCTGCGACGGGCAACGCGAGCAGCAGAGCCAGCCACTGCCACAGCGGTAGGCCGGCAATTTCATGTTTGACCAGCACGGTCGGAAGCTTGCTCTCGACCTGTCGCGCCTCGAATTGATCGTAGAGTTCAGGAACCTTGGCCAGCGTGTCAGAAGAGATCAGCCAGATTTTGCCTGCGCTCGGATCGGACACGCGTACCAACTCGAGGTCGTCCTCGACATCGCCGGATGACATGGTGCCCAGTTTTTGCCGCCCGAGAGGCACGCCTTCCTGGGGAGTTCCTTCCGCCTGGTTGAAGCTCCCGATGCGCACGGTGGACGCGGCGGGGCTGTTCAATACCGCATTGAGCTGACGGGCAAGTTCTTCGCCCTCGGCCTGGCGGCGAGCCGCGTTCATCTGCAGATACTGAGCCGCGATGCTGTAGTTGCCGGACTGCGCTGCCTTAAGAAATCCCAGGACAGAACCGGAAGGAGTCGTGCGCCCCAGCGGATCGCTCGGCGAGCTCGAGCTGCTGCTTGATGAAGAGGAAGACGACAACACGCCACTGAGGGGCGACTGCGCGGGGGAGGGGCAAGTGACAAAGAGAGCGGCAAGGAGAACAACAACTGGAAGCAACGCCTTCAGGGATGAGGATGAAGACGAGAATGAAGATGAGGACATGATGTTCTCCAGTCCGCTTGCCTTATCCTCGCTTCGGACGGTAGATGTCGGTGCTGGTGCCGAAGAAAACTTCGGCGGATTCCATCACCGTTTCCGAAAGTGTGGGATGCGGGTGAATGGTGTGAGCCACGTCGTGCGCGAGGGCCGCCATTTCGATGGCGAGCACGCCTTCGGCAATCATCTCGCCGGCGCCCGCACCCACGATGCCAACTCCGAGGACACGTTCGGTCTGCGGGTCGATGAGCAGCTTGGTCATGCCTTCGGGGCGATCGATGGCGACGGCGCGCCCGGAAGCTGCCCAGGGAAACTTCGCGACCTTGATCTCACGGTTTTCGTTTTGCGCCTGGGCCTCGGTCAGGCCACACCAGGCGACTTCCGGGTCGGTGAACACCACCGCTGGAATCGCGTTGGGTTCGAAGGCGACTTTGTGTCCGGCAATGGCTTCGACGGCGGTGCGGCCTTCGTGCATTGCTTTGTGCGCCAGCATGGGCTCGCCGACGACATCGCCGATGGCGTAGATCGATTGATCGTCAGTTTGCAGCTGCTGGTTCACTTGAATAAAACCTTTGGGGCCGACTTTGACTTGGCTTTTATCGAGGCCGGGAATTTCAGAATTGGGTTTGCGGCCGACCGATACCAGTACGCGGTCGAAAACTTTCTCTTGAACATTGCCGTCCTGCCCTTTGAGCGTCGCGCGAATTCCTGTGCCTTCGTCTTTGACGGAAACGACGGTCGTGTTCAGCAGGATTCCATCGAACAATTTTTCGAGGCGCTTGTGCAGCGGGAGAACCAGGTCGCGGTCCGCGCCGGGCAGGAGTCCGGGGAGCATTTCGACGACGGTGACGCGCGTGCCCAGTGCGGCGTAGACAGAGCCGAGTTCGAGGCCGATGTATCCCCCGCCGACGACGAGCAGAGTGCCGGGAATGTCTTCGAGGTTCAAAGCGCCGGTGGAATCCATCATGCGCGGGGTATCGAGCTTCAGAGTGGGAACAATTGCCGGGCGGGAACCGGTCGCGAGGACGATGCGGTCGAAAGTTAGCAATTCCTCCGAGCCGTCGGCTTTGGTGACGCGCAGAGTTGTAGAGTTCTCGAATGCCGCGCGTCCTTGCAAGTATTTCACCTTGCGCTGCTTGGAAAGAATGCCGAGGCCGCCGGTTAGTTTCTTGACCACGCCTTCCTTCCACGAGCGCAGGCGGGTCAGATCAATCTTCGGCGCGGCGAAATCGATGCCCCAGTTCCTGGCCTGCTCGGATTCCTCGATCAACTTGGCCACATGAAGCAGCGCCTTCGACGGAATGCAGCCGCGGTATAGGC
>JBEKRY010000300.1:0-3633 GCA_049517555.1 Candidatus Sulfotelmatobacter sp.
GAGGTACACGAAGGAGGCCCGCTCAAACGAAGTCCTTCGTGATCCTTCGTGCCCTTGGTGGTTGTTGGTTTTTTCCCAAGCATCGAAATGCGACATTACCGCGTGCTTGCTTCCCTGTACCATCGCACTCCCCGGCTGCTATAGTTTCCAGTTCGCATCGAGTGACATTCGCTTCATAAGAAAATATGAGGGCCCCAGCACAATGAAATTCTCCAGAACCTTGGGAGCAGTCTGCTTCTCGATCCTGGCAGTTTCTGCTTCTGCGTTGGCCGCAACATCTCCCGCAACTCCGCCCACCATCACCATCGCGGTCGACGCCACCACCGCCCCCCGCAAAATTTTCCACGCCACGCTGAAAATCCCCGCCGCTCCCGGCGACCTCACCCTCTACTACCCCAAGTGGATCCCCGGCGAGCACGCTCCCGACGGTCCCGTCATCGATCTCGCCGGACTGAAATTCTTTGCCGCTGGCAAGCCCCTGAAATGGCGCCGCGACCTGCTTGACGGCTTCACCCTCCACGTCTATGTCCCCACAGGCGTGAATGAAATCACCGCCGAACTCGACTTCCTTTCTCCCGCAACTTTCGAGGGCGGATTCTCCGCCGGTTCCTCCGCCACCGACAAACTGGCCATCATCAGTTGGAACCAAGTCCTGCTGTACCCCAAAGGTTACAAGTCCGACGCCATCAACTACAGCGCCAGCCTGAAACTTCCCGACGGCTGGAAGTTCGGCACTCCGCTTCCCGTGACCAGCCAGAGCGGAAACGAAATCCACTTCGCCACCGTTTCCCTCACCACGCTAGTCGACTCGCCCGTCATCACCGGAGAGTTTCTCAAAGTCGTCCCACTGGCCAGCGATCCCGTCACCGAAATGGATATCGCCGCCGACAGCGCCGCCGCCCTCGAAGCCCCACCGGAAGTCTGGGATCACTACAAGAGTCTGGTCGATCAAGCGCAGAAACTTTTCGGCGCCCACCACTACCGCGACTACCACTTCCTCTACACGCTAAGCGATCACGTCGCCCACTTCGGCCTCGAACACCACGAATCCGACGACAGTCGCGTGGGTGAGCGCGCCCTGGTCGACGAGACCGCGCGCAAGCAATCCGCCAGCCTGCTGCCCCACGAGTACGTCCACTCCTGGAATGGAAAATTCCGCCGTCCCGCCGGCCTGGCCACACCCGACTACCAGCAGCCTATGCAAGATGACCTGCTCTGGGTCTACGAAGGCCTGACCAACTATCTCGGCTTCGTGCTCACCTCGCGCAGCGGTCTGCTGACAGCTGACCAGGATCGGGACGACCTCGCCCTCACCGCCGCCTTCCTTGATCACACGCCCGGCCGCGAATGGCGCAACCTGCAGGACACCGCCGACGACGCCCCGGAACTTTATTTTTCTCCCCGCGCCTGGGAATCCTGGCGCCGCAGCACCGACTTTTACGACGAAGGCACGCTGGACTGGCTCTGGACCGACGTCATCATCCGCCAGCAAACCAAAGGCGCAAAGACCATCGACGATTTCTGCCATCTCTTCCACGGCGCGCCCAGCACCGGCCCGATGGTCAAGCCGTACACCTTCGACGACGTAGTCAACACCCTCAATCAGGTCGCAACCTATGACTGGCGCACCTTCTGGACCGAGCGCCTCACCAATCACGGCCCCGGCGCGCCTCTCGGCGGCATCGAGGGCAGCGGATGGAAAGTCGTGTACGACGAAACTCCTTCTGCCATGGACAGCGCCTCGCGCCGTTCTGTGAACGCCCTTTACTCCCTCGGCCTCGCGCTCAGCAGCGACGGCAGTATTGGCGATACCGTCGAAGCCATGCCCGCAGCCAAAGCTGGCATCGGCCCCGGCATGAAGCTGATCGCGGTCAACGGCCGCCAGTTTTCCCCTGACGTGCTCCGCGAAGCTCTGCGTGCCGCGAAGAACAGCTCCGCGCCCATCGACTTGCTGGTCGAAAATACCGACTACTACAAGACCTACAAGATCGACTACCACGGTGGCGAAAAATATCCCCACCTGGTCCGCGACGACTCGAAGCCAGATTTGCTAACCGAAATCCTGAAAGCCAAGTAGATTCGCCCAGAGCGTAGATTCGCCCAGAGCGATGTCATCCTGAGGAGGGCGCAAGCCCTCCGAGGGACCCTACGATCCGCCGGCAGCGGCAGTACCGCCGTCGGGAGCCGCCGCACCGCATGCGCCACACGAATTCCCATCCACAGCAACGAAGCCTTCGGCCCCCGTAAGGTCCCTCACGCCGGCTTCGCCGCCGTTCACGATGACAACGCTGTGGGCATCCTTCCGCTTTTGAAAACTCCCACAGCCAGTTGTGACATCCGTCACAGACCTCCGTTCTTTCCTTGTGCACTCCTCAGATATGTCCAAGCTCTATTACGTCTACATCCTGAGCAGCCAGCGGCGCGTCCTCTACATCGGGATGACCAGCAACATCGAGCAGCGAGTCTTCCAACATAAGACGCACGCCTTCGAAGGCTTCACTGCCAACTACAACGTGACCGGCCTCGTCTATTTTGAGCGCCATGAATCAGTAATGACCGCAATCCGGCGGGAAAAGAGAAATGAAAGCCTGGCGGCGCGAGGAAAAAATTAGGTTGATTGAATCAACCAACCCAAAATGGAAAGACCTGAGCTACGGATGGTATCAACGACACCGCTACCAGCCCGATCGCAAACTGGGATAGAAAGTTGAGGATAGAAAGTTGAGGGACAAAAAGTTTGGAGATAAAAAGTTGAGGATAAGTTTGGGGATAAAAAGTTGAGGATAGACCCACACACTCCACTAGCGATGTCATCCTGAGGAGGGCGCAAGCCCTCCGAGGGACCTTACGATCCGCATGCAGCGGCAATATCGTCGGCGAGAAGTCCATGCCGGATGCACCGCAGCCGCGGGTTTCCATCCACCGCACCGGCACCCTCGGCTGACGTTAGGTCCCTCACGCCGGCTTCGCCGCCGTTCAGGATGACTGGACGTGTTCGACTCCGCCATCACCTGTTACGATGTCTGCGCCTGAAACGCGAAGCAGCCATGGTCTGCAAACTCTCAAGCTCTCTGTTCCTTTTGATGGCACTCGCACTGCTTGACTGCGCGCATGGGCAAGCTCCCATCCTCGGCTTCACCCCCACCTCCGCCGCCCGCGAAACCACCGTAGAAGAAAAATTCAAATCCATCCCCGCTCCCGACGAAGAACGCCGCCAGCACCGCATCTTCACCGCCGAGCCCCACATCGCCGGATCAAAGCGCAACAACGAACTCGCCGAATACATCCGCGACGAATGGAAAAAGCAGGGCCTCGAAGACGTCATCATCCGCGAGTACGACGTCTACGGCACCAATCCAAAATCCGCCTCACTGGAAATGCTGGCCCCAACGCACTACCAAGCCGTGCTCCGCGAAGCCCCACTCCCCGGCGACGAAGATTCGAAAAATCCTGCGATCTCAAGCGCCTGGCTCGGCATGTCCATCTCCGGCGAGGTCACCGCCCCGCTCGTCTACGCGCACGCCGGCAATCCCGAAGACTACGACCTCCTCCGCAAGAACGGCATCAGCGTCAAAGGCAAAATCGTCCTCGTGCGCTATTCCAATCCCTACAGCTATCGCGGATTCAAAGCCC
>JBEKRY010000301.1:0-3364 GCA_049517555.1 Candidatus Sulfotelmatobacter sp.
CGCCGACGCTCTCGAAGCGGCCCACGAAAAGAACATCATCCATCGCGATTTGAAGCCGGCGAACATAATGATCACGTCGGCGGGTGTGGTGAAGGTGCTCGACTTCGGACTCGCAGCAGTGGCGCAATCTTCCGATCCCTCCAATCCAGCGAATTCGCCGACACTCACCATCTCTCCCACTCGCGCCGGGATGATCCTCGGGACGGCCGCCTACATGAGTCCGGAGCAGGCGCGCGGCAAGGCGGTAGACAAACGCGCTGATATCTGGGCTTTCGGCGTGGTGCTGTACGAGATGCTGACGGGCAAGCGGCTGTTCCAGGGCGAGGATCTGACGGAAACTCTGGCGGCGGTGGTGAAGGATAAGCCGGACCTGAGCGGTGTTCCCGCGCAAGTGAGGCCGCTGCTGAATCGGTGCCTGGAAAAAGATCCGAAGAAGCGGCTGCGCGATATCGGCGATGCGATGGCGCCGGTGGATACAGAGCTTGCAAGCGTCGCACCGTCCCCGCCACGGCTTGGTGTTACTGGTTGGGTCGCGGCGGCGATTCTGGCAGGGGCGCTCGGCGTTGCGTTCTGGGCGCCATGGCGCTCTGAGAAGCCACTGGAACGCCCGATGACGCGCTTTAGCGTGGACCTCGGCCCAGACGCCGTGCGCGGTCTGCGCATCACAGCCGTCCTTTCTCCCGATGGCACGCGCCTCGTATTTACCGGCCGTGCAGAAAGCGGACTTCTGCAACTCTTCACCCGTCGCCTGGATCAAGCGGAAGCCGTACCGCTGGCGGGAACGGCGCAAGCGGACACCTCCTATCCGTTTTTTTCGCCGGACGGGAAGTGGATCGGTTTTATCGCCAACGGCAAGATCCGCAAAGTAGCGGCCCAAGGGGGTTCCGCGGTCGTCCTCGGAGACGCTCCCCAAATCCCCATGGGCGGCAGTTGGGGTGAAGACGAAAACATCCTCTTTGGCTCTCCAGCCGGATTGATGCGCATTCCCTCCGCGGGGGGTGTCGCGCAGAAAGTGAAAGGGCTCGATGGACCGCAACTCTTCCCGCAGGTCCTGCCGGGGGCCCGAGCAGTGCTCTTCAACGATTTCGGAGGTAGCGGCGGTACAACGGAGGATTTCGATATCGAGGTCTTGCAATTCGAAACCGGCAAGAAGAAGACACTGCTCCACGACGGCTACTTCCCGCGCTACCTGGCCACTTCCGGAAAAACCGGACACTTGGTGTACATGCATGAGGGTACTCTGTTCGGCGTCGCCTTCGACCCAAAACGCCTGGAAATCCACGACACGCCCACGCCCCTGCTGGACGACGTGGCTGCAAGCAACAGCCTCGACCGCGATGGCGGCGGCCAGTTCGCATTTTCGGAGACAGGAACATTCGTGTATCTAAGCGGACGAGTCCAAAATGACGTGTACCCAATCCTTGCCTTGGATGCGTCGGGCAAGGCTGCGCCTTTGGTGGCGCAGACGGGCGCCTATGACCAGCCTCGTTTCTCCCCGGATGGCAAGCGGCTGGCGTACACTGCCCCAGGGAGCAAAGGCGTGGATGTGTGGGTTTACGATCTGGAACGCAACACGCCTACGCAACTCACTTTCACGGGTCCGGGCAATCGCGAATTGGCCTGGGCGCTGGACTCCAGGCATCTGGTGTTCGGCGACGGCGCAGCCCTGTGGTGGATTCGCGCCGACGGGTCTGGCCAGCCGCAACAGCTTTCGGAGAAGAGTCTGGATCCCGAGCCTGCCTCCTTCTCTCCCGATGGACGTCTGGCATTTACCGGAGACATTGGCGGAGTACCGGACATCCGTACGCTTCCGGTGGACCTGAGCGATCCGGAACATCCCAAGCCCGGCAAAGCCGAGCCGTTTCTTTCCAATTCGCAAGTGGTGAATGCGGACCCAGCGTTTTCACCCGATGGTAAATTCCTGGCCTACGCTTCAAGCGAATCGGGCGAGGAGGAAGTTTTTGTGCGGCCGTTTCCGGGGCCGGGCGGCAAGTGGAAGATATCAACAGGAGGCGGAAAATTTCCCGTTTGGTCGCGCGCTGCGCACGAACTCATGTTCCTGGGCGGCGTGGGCGGCGACGACCGCATCATGGTGGCGGACTACACCATACAAGGCGATTCGTTCAACGCCGGAAGGCCGCGAGCCTGGTCGCCCACGCAGGTCCGCAGAACCGGCACGCGGCAGAACTTTGACCTGGCTCCCGACGGCAAGCGTGCAGCGATCTTCCCCCGCCCCGCCGAGCAACAGTCCCAAGGCTCGCTCCACGCCACGTTCCTGCTGAACTTCTTCGACGAGGTGCGCCGCCGCGTGCCGGTGGGCAAATAAAATCCAACCGCCGGTTAGTGGAGGAAATGTCGGTTAACATTCTCGTTGGAAATGTGTTGGCTGGATAGCGGATGTATTGCCAGGGGGCGGTGGGTGAACCTAATGGTGAACGCCTAAGAACCCAGCCCGTCCCAGCGCTACCCCCCTCCGCTCGAATCGCGCCTCAGCAGTGACGCTGCTCCCGCATTAATCTTCCGATCCAACTCAACAGCATCCCTCTCCTTGCGCGCGAAATCGCAGCCCGCCCATGCTAGAACTGCATCCGAGGTCCTCCATGACAAACCCGACTCAGATGCCAATCCCGAATCGCCAACCGCCAGCCCCCAATCCCCAACCCCAGAGCGTCGCATTCGCGCGAGCCGGGCGAATGCGACGCTCTCCACCGAAGACCCAGCTGAATACCAGCGCCACTGCCGCCAGTTCTTCGACGAATACCAACCCGCTACCCCCACCGAATCCCAGCTCACCCAGGAAATCGCCGACACCGCCTGGCGTCTCAACCGCCTCCCTCCACTGGAAGCCGCGCTCCTGGGCCGTGCTGCCGACCCACCCTCCGAGCAAGCTCGCATGGCCTTTGATATCGTCGACGCCCACCGCGCCCTCGCCACCCTCGGCATGCATTCCCATCGCCTCTCCCGCCAGTTCCAAAAGGCCTTGGACCAGCTCCGCGAAATCCAGTCCGAACGCCGCCAGCAGCAAGAGCGTGACCTCAAGCAAGCCGCGGCTCTCCTCGAACTCTATAAACATAAAGGCATTCCCTACCACCCCGCCGAGCTTTTTCCAGCAGGTGGGTTCGTTTTTTCAAAAGACCAGATCGAAGCTTTCGCGGAACGCTTGAAGCGCATAAACGAATCGCGTCACATCGAACATGCGCTTTTCCACATGCAGCCGCCAGCCAGGGCAGAATCACGAACCCACTGAGCGACCCCAAACAGGCCGGCGAAGAAATGGAGCTCAATCCCCAATCCCCAACCCCCAATCCCCAATCCCCAATCCCCAATCCCCAGCCCCGATGTATCCTTGTCTAAGGTCTCTAAT
>JBEKRY010000302.1:0-3322 GCA_049517555.1 Candidatus Sulfotelmatobacter sp.
AAGCGCAGCAAATTCTGGAAGAGAAATACGGCGTGGGATGCGATGTCTGGAGTGTCACCAGCTACAAGGAGCTTTATCGCAACGCCAACGATTGCGAGCGCTGGAACATGCTGCATCCCGGCGAGGCGGCGAAAGTTCCATATGTCACACAGATGTTCAAGGACGCTCCGGGGCCGTTCATTGCGGCGTCCGATTACATGAAGGTGTTGCCGGAAAGCCTGGGCAAGTGGGTCCCCGGACAACTCGTCTCGCTGGGAACTGACGGCTTCGGCCGCAGCGAGAGCCGCGTGGCTCTGCGCGATTTCTTCGAAGTCGATGCCAAACACATTGTGCTGGCTACGCTGGGAGCGTTGGCGCGGGAGAACAAGATCGGCACGGATGTAGTGAAACGCGCGATTCAGGAACTGGGGATCAATCCCGACAAGGCGAATCCAGCGGTGAGCTAACTTTAGTACTCGGACATTCGCATTAAGATTCGTATCAGGGCACGCCTTCAGGCGTGTCGCAACGACGACACAGGAATCGCGCCTTTAGGCGCTGCGCCAGAATTTAAGAACAAGATGGAAAAGGAACCGACGCAGTGATTGAATTCAAGCTTCCCGAGCTGGGAGAAAATATCGAACAAGGCGACCTCGTGCGCCTCATGGTTGCGCCTGGAGCCAGTGTCAGCGCCGGGCAGTCAGTCATGGAACTCGAAACCGACAAGGCCGTCGTCGAAGTGCCGTCATCCGTGAGCGGGACGGTGCAGGAAATTCGCGTCAAAGAGGGCGACAAGATCAAAGTCGGTCAGGTCATCTTTACGGTCGATGGAGCGGAGGCCAAATCTTCTGTGAGCCCTGCCGCCCAGTCATCTGCACCCGTGCCCGCGCCAGCTTCGCAAGAAGGACCTGCGCCCGCGCGAACCGCGCCAGCCCCCGCCGCGTCTGCGGCAGTTGCATCGTCCGTGGCGGTTGTCTCGGGACCCAGCGAGTTCAAACTTCCGGAACTCGGAGAAAACATTTCCCAAGGTGATCTGGTTCGCCTGATGATCGCACCCGGCGACAAAGTTTCCGAAGGCCAGCCCGTGATGGAACTGGAGACCGACAAGGCCGTGGTCGAAGTTCCGTCGTCAGTCAGTGGCGTGGTTAAAGAAGTAAAGGTGAAAGAAGGCGAGAAGATCAAGGTCGGACAGGTTATCTTCACGCTCGAAGGCGGAGCTCCAGTCCAAGCTGAAGCTCAGCGCGTGCGTAACGCTCCGGTCGAACACGTTACAGGGCAGCATGGCGCGCGTCTCGCATTTCAGGCGGCGATCCGCGCCGAGGGCAAGACAGAGGAACAGGCGCTCCCACCCGACCAGCCGCAGCCGGCGGCGCCGATATTCACCATGCCCACGCAACTCGGCAAAGTTGCCGGCACCGAGCATCGCCAGCCCATTCCCGCCGCTCCGCACGTGCGGCGATTTGCCCGCGAAGTCGGCGTCGACATTTACGAGGTCAAAGGCACCGGCCCCGGCGGCCGCATCAGCGAAGACGACATCAAGGCGTACGCCAAGGCGGTGCTCTCAGCCGCTGCCACTGCGGTACAAGCGCCGCTGGCCGGACACTTCGCGCAGCCCAAGCTTCCTGATTTTGCCAAGTGGGGCAAGGTGGAGCGCGTTTCGATGCGCGGCGTTCGCCGCAAGACCGCCGAGCATCTCGCCGAATCCTGGAACACGATTCCGCATGTCACCCAGCACGACCGCGCCGACATTACTGAGCTGGAACAGCTCCGCGCCCGCTTCGCTCCCAAAGCCGAAGAAGCCGGCGGCAAGATGACGGTCACCGCGATCGCGCTGAAGGTCTGCGCCGCCGCTCTGAAAGTGTTTCCGCAATTCAACGCCAGTATCGACATCGAGAAAGAAGAAATTGTCTACAAGCAGTACATCAATATTGGCGTGGCCGCCGACACGGATCGCGGCCTGCTCGTTCCGGTGATTCGCGACGTCGACAAGAAAAACATTGTCGAGCTCGCGGTCGAGTTATCACAGCTCTCCAAAAAAGCGCGCGATAAGAAGATTACTCCCGACGAAATGCAGGGCGGGACGTTCACGATCACGAATCTCGGCGGAATCGGTGGCGTTGGC
This sequence comes from Candidatus Sulfotelmatobacter sp., assembly GCA_049517555.1. Taxonomy (GTDB): domain Bacteria; phylum Acidobacteriota; class Terriglobia; order Terriglobales; family Acidobacteriaceae; genus Sulfotelmatobacter. The sequence continues at coordinate 2,102 of JBEKRY010000302.1, forward strand.
TTTACGCCCATCGTGAACCATCCGGAAGTCGCCATCCTCGGCCTGTCGCGGTCGCGCATCGAGCCGGAGTGGATCGCAAGCAAGGATGGAGGCAAGTTCGAGCCACGGCTGATTCTGCCGCTTTCGCTCTCCTACGATCACCGCCTGATCGACGGCGCCGACGCCGCCCGCTTCCTGCGCTGGATCGCGGAGGCGTTCGAGCAGCCGTTCCTGCTTTCAGTGCAGGGATAGAAACCATACAATCCTTTTCATGGGAAAGCTGCCTCATATCGAAACAGTGCGAAACGAAAAGCTGCGGGAAGATGTGGCTTACGTAAAAGAAAAAACTCAGGAAATCGAGAATCGCATTGTGGCGACAACGGAGAACCTTTTTGAGTCGGCCAAAGAGCGAGAGATGTTACATGTTTCGATCCGCGTTAGTTGCGATTTTCAGAAATTCTTATTGGATTTTGGCGACAGTCCTCCGCAAGATGAAGCCGAATTTGTGGCGGACACCATTAGATCCGGCATGGACTGGTTCTATTTGCTCGCCTTTCATTGCCACGGCCTCCGCGACGACCTCTCCGCATGGAGGTTTGATCGACAGGCGACATCGAACTTTCCCAAATTGCGGGAAGCTTGTCTGACGCAATTCGATCTCTTGTGCCGGTCGTCAGCCACGCCGAGTGAGATGTTGGGGGCACTCCTTGCCTTTGTACATTTGGAACTCATATTTATGGCGCAGGTCTTTCCCTCTGTAGCGGATTCAAACTTGAAAGCGGACCAATGGCAAACTTAAATATCGCTGTAGTCGGTGGCGGTCCCGGTGGATACGCCGCCGCATTTCTTGCCGCGGACCTGGGAATGTTTGTCACCCTGATCGATCCTGAACTAAACCCAGGCGGCGTCTGCCTTTACCGTGGCTGCATTCCTTCGAAGGCGTTGCTGCACGTGGCTAAGCTGCTCGAAGAATCGCATCAGGCGAAAGATTGGGGCATCGACTTCGCCGCGCCGAAAATCGATTTGCCGCGTCTGCGCTCGTGGAAAGAAGGCGTCGTCAAGAAATTAACCGGCGGCCTCGGCATCCTCGCCAAGCAGCGCAAAGTGAAATACGTGCAGGGCCGCGCTGCATTCGAGAACTCCACAACTCTGCGCATCACGAAACCCGACGGCTCGGAGGAATCACTCTCCTTCGACCGCATCATCCTCGCGACCGGTTCCCGCCCGGCAATTGTCCCCACT
>JBEKRY010000303.1:0-3262 GCA_049517555.1 Candidatus Sulfotelmatobacter sp.
ATTCTCGGTGCGGGCGGGGTTGGAGGCTTAATCGGAGCCTGTCTGGCGCATTCTGGCGACTCGGTGACCATGGTGGTAAGGCCGGAATCCCTAGCTCAGTATCCTGAACAACTTCGTCTGGAAAGCGCTTTTGGAAACTTCACCGTGCCGGTCTCGTATGCTGCTGAAGTTCCGCCGGCTGATATTCTCTGGCTCACGGTCAAAGCCACGCAACTGGACGCGGCACTGGCTTCTTTCACGAAGCCGGAATCGGTGCGGGCGATTGTTCCTCTGCTGAATGGTATCGACCATCTGGCTGAACTCCGCGCCAGATACGGCGCCGGGAAAGTTATCGCGGCAACGATTGCAGTCGAGACCGAGCGCGTCGCACCCGGCCACATCGTGCATCGCTCTCCGTTCGCCCGTCTGAACGTATCTTCGACCGGACGAACTTTCCTCAGCGCGACTCTCGACGAGTTGCAGAAGATGGGATTCGAGTGCCGGTTCGTCGACGACGAGCCCACGCTGATGTGGAGCAAGCTCGTTTTTCTGGCAGCGTTCGCGCTGACTACAACTGCGGCCGACAAAACCACGGGCGAGATTCTCGGCGATCCCTCCTGGAGGCAGATGGGATTATCCTGCATCCGCGAGGCCAGCGCCGTAGCGGTCGCCGAAGGCGCGAAAATTGACGCGGACGCCGTGATCGCCGGGGTCATGAAGATGCCGGGGAACATGCGAAGCTCCATGCAGAAAGACGTGGAGCAAGGCAAGACTCCAGAACTTGACGCCATCGCCGGACCGATTCTGCGCGGAGCCGCGCGGCACGGGATCGAAGTGCCGGTGACGAAGAAGCTGGTCGCAGAGGTGGAGCAGAGGGCGGGTTTGCACCCACTCAATTTGTCATCCTGAGCGGAGCGAGAAGTACGCAAATGCGAACTTCTCGCGCAGTCGAAGGACCCCTCGCACATTTCCACTATTCGCGGCTGGTCTTAGAGTTTCGTCCAGCACTGATCGTGGCCGAATGTGGAGTCTTAAAACGGAACTCCCCGCGACGCCGCGTGCGCCGCCAACTGGCAAGGGATCCTTCGGCTTCGCGGCTGCTTCGCGTTCGCGAAACAGCCGCTGCGCTCAGGATGACAGAACAGGAAATGTGCTCCAAAGAATGCCCAAAGGGCGCCGAAGTGGCGGTTCTTTGACGCACCCTGCTACCGCCCTTCGTAATGCTCCGTTCCACAATTGCTAATCCTCTTCTCATCCCTCGCGTTGTAGACTTACGGAATACTCGCCATGAGCCCGAATTCTCCGCGCCCGGATGTGCCGGACCTTGCGCTTTCCGCGCAAGCTCAGCAGGAAGTGGCGCGTCTGGCCGCTTCTCCGGAAGTCCGCTCGGCGTTTAACTGGTTTCGGACACAGGAGCCGCAACTGTCGCAATGGCAAATGGAAATGGCCCGGATTCCGGCGCCTCCGTTTGGCGAGTCGGCGCGGGCGGCCTGGCTGGCGGAGCGCTTTCGAGAAGTTGGGCTGGACGATGTTCGTATCGACGATGTGGGCAACGTCTTCGGCACGCATCCCGGCTTTGGCCGGCGGTATGTGGCGCTGAGCGCGCATATTGATACCGTGTTTCCGGCGAACACGCCCTTGAACATTCGGCAGCAGGGCAGCCGCATCTACGGGCCGGGAGTTTCCGACAATGGAGCGGGCGTGGCCGCGCTGCTGGCGATCGCATCGCTGCTGCGGAAAGTGCGCATCCGGCATGCGCTGCCGTTCGTGTTTATAGGGAATGTGGGCGAAGAGGGCGAAGGCGATCTGCGCGGCATGCGGCACATTTTTTCGACTCCGCGCTGGAAAGACTCGATTGCCTACAGCCTGGTGCTCGACGGCGCGGGCGCCGACACGATTGTGGCCGAAGCTCTCGGCAGCCGCCGTTTTGAAGTGATCGTGCGCGGGCCAGGCGGACATTCGTGGAGCGATTTCGGCGCGCCCAATCCGATTGTGATTCTGGCCAAGGCGATCGAAACCTTTACGGCGACTGTGGTTCCGACCACGCCCAAGACGACATTCAACATTGGAGTGATTCGCGGCGGGACTTCGGTGAATTCGATTCCCGAGTCGGCCAGCATGAAGGTGGATATTCGCTCGACCTCGATGACGGAGATGGAGCGGCTGGAGCAGTCGCTACGCGTGGCGCTGAATCGTGCGGTGGAAGATGAAACCATGACCGCCGAGATGCGATCTTCTGCCCAGAAGCGGCCGGCCGGAGTGAGTTGCGAAGTCGTGGTGATCGGGAACCGTCCCGCGGGTGAGTTGGCGGCAGGGGCAAAGATCTTACAGGTGGTGCGCGCCGTCGACGCGCAACTTTCCAATGCCGCGCAAGTGCAGCGGGCATCGACCGACGCCAATATTCCGCTCTCGCTGGGGCAGGAAGCGATTGCCATCGGCGGCGGCGGGTCGGGCGGCGGGGCGCACACTTTGCAGGAGTGGTTTGATTCCAACGGACGCGAACTGGGCCTGAAGCGGATTTTGCTGACCATGCTGGCGCTGGCGGGGGTGGGGGAATGAGGCTGAGTCGAATGTCATGCGCTCAGGGGCTAAAGCCTGCAAGAAAAAAAGAGATCCGATCGCAACGCTGGAAGCGCTGCGCCACCCAAAATCAACGACGCGGCAGAGGGCTTCTCGCAGCGCGCTTCTTGTTGTCAGCTTTGTTGCTGTGCTTGTCGGCGGTTCTTGGCCTGCCGGCCCGGGCGCAGGACGTTTTCGGCGGCCAAACGCCGGACGCCAGGCCGAGGGCCGACATCATTTTCGAGCATGCCAATATTTATACCGGTGTGCCCGACAACACGCCGTTCAGTTCCATTCTGCGTGCGGAAGCCATTGCCGTGCGTGGCGATCGCATTCAGGCCGTGGGCAAGACCGCTGACATTGAAAAGCTGAAGGGGCCGCAGACTCAGGTGATCGACCTGGGCCGACACTTTATGATGCCCGGCTTCAACGACGCGCACCTGCATCTTGACGACGCCGGAATGACGAAGCTGAGCGTGGATTTGACGGGAGCGCAATCTCTCGAGGAACTGCGCGCCCGGGTGTCGAAGAAGGTCGCGGAGTCGAAAGGCGACGATTGGATTCTTGGTTCAGGCTGGGACGAGACGTTATGGCCGGTGAAGGTAACCCCCACGCGCTGGGATCTGGATGAAGTTTCCGGCGGGCATCCGGTATTTCTGGTTCGCATCGATGGGCACATCGCGGTGGCAAATACTCGGGCCCTGCAATTGGGGAGCATCACGCT
>JBEKRY010000304.1:0-2997 GCA_049517555.1 Candidatus Sulfotelmatobacter sp.
CTCAGCGCCGCAGTCTATGGCATCGACGCCAATATCATCCAAGTCGAAGTCGACTGCTCCGGCATCAAGACCGACCAGGATCACTTCCACACCGTCGGCCTGCCCGACGCAGCCGTCCGCGAAAGCCGCGACCGCGTCCGCGCCGCACTCAAAAACTGCGGCTATGACATTCCCCCCACCCACATCACCATCAATCTCGCCCCCGCCGATATAAAGAAGGAAGGCTCCGGCTTCGACCTGCCCATGGCCCTCGGTATCGTCGGCGCCTACGGCGGCCTCACCAGAAAAGAAATCGACGATTGCCTCTTCGTCGGCGAACTCTCGCTCGATGGCGGAGTGCGCGGCATTCGCGGCACCCTCCCCATTGCGCTCGAAGCCCGCACTCGCAAGATTTCCCGCCTCGTCGTCCCCGAAGCCAACGCCCGCGAAGCCGCCATGGTCGGCGGCGTCGACGTCTACCCCGTCCGCTCCCTGCTCGACGTAATCAACTTCGTGAACTCCGGCAACGGCATCGTCCCCCTCAAAGCCGATGGCGACGCACTCCTGCGCGAGAATCAGGAATTTCTGGTCGACTTCAAAGACGTTCGCGGCCAGCAAACCGCCAAGCGCGCCATCGAGATCGCCTGCGCCGGAGGCCACAACATACTAATGATCGGCCCGCCCGGCTCCGGCAAAACCATGCTCGCCAAGCGCATGCCCACCATCCTCCCGCCGCTCACTTTCGAAGAAGCCCTCGAAACCACCAAAATCCACAGCGTCGCCGGAGTCCTCGACCCCGGCAGCGGCCTCGTCGGCAAGCGTCCCTACCGCGCCCCGCATCACACCATCTCTGACGCCGGCCTGATCGGCGGCGGCGCAATCCCGCGCCCCGGCGAAGTCTCGCTCTCTCACAACGGCCTGCTCTTTCTCGACGAACTTCCCGAGTTCCCCCGCAACGTCCTCGAAGTCCTGCGCCAGCCGCTCGAAGATGGCACCGTCACCATCTCCCGCGCCGCCATGTCGCTGATGTTTCCCGCGCGCTTCATGCTCGCCGCCGCCATGAATCCCTGCCCCTGCGGTTTCCGCAATGACCGCACCCGCGAGTGCAATTGCACCACGCCCATGATCCAGCGCTACATCTCGAAAATCTCCGGCCCGCTCATGGATCGCATCGATATCCACATCGATGTCCCCGCCGTAAATTACAAAGAGATGCGCTCCGCCAACGAACCCGAATGCTCCGCCAAAATCCGTGACCGCGTCATCCGCACCCGCGCCAAACAACTCGAACGCTTCTCAACGTCCCGCGAAAAGATTTACTGCAACGCCCAAATGTCATCCCGCCACATCCGCACCTTCTGCGAACTCTCTGCCGACTGCGAACGCCTGCTCGAACGCGCCATGACGCAGCAAGGCCTCAGCGCCCGCGCCCACGACCGCATCCTGAAAGTCGCCCGTACCATCGCCGATATCGAAAACGCCCCGCACCTCGACCCCAAACACATCGCCGAAGCCATCCAGTACCGCTCCTTAGACCGCACCTACTGGACATGAGAAAAAATAAGGAAGAACGAAAAAACGCGGTGGGTGCCCCATCCTAACTCGCGCACTTTGCGAGTAGGGTGGGGATTTTGACTTCTTATCAGCCGGACCCTCAAGCCTGGAAGGGATGAACCCAGGGACTCTCGAAAAGCCAGCCCCGCTGTGCAGAATCCTTCATCTTGACAGCAAGGTCAGCGCGTGGGATGCTCTCCGCGACTGAATGCGAGAGTGACGTTGAGAGGAATGCTAACCATGAAACGAGCTTCGCGCCTTTCAATGCCTACGCGCTTGATATGCGTCGTTCTGACGATTCTGACATTCGGGACGATAGCCTCTTCCCGCTCGAACGCGCAAGCTACCGAAACCATTCTCTATTCCTTTAGTGGCGCAAGCGGATCCTCCCCTGACTCCAACCTTATCTTCGATTCCGCAGGCAATCTCTATGGCACGACGAATTCCGGCGGCGCTTATGGTCTGGGGACGGTTTTCGAATTGTCTCCGCAGATCGGGGGGACTTGGATTGAAACCGTTATACATTCCTTCGGCAGCGGCACGGACGGTGCTACCCCATACAGTGGCCTGATCTTCGACGCTGCGAGCAATCTTTACGGCACGACCGTCGATGGCGGCCGCTACGGCTATGGCACGATCTTCGAGATGTCGGCGGGGCCTGGCGGGAGTTGGAACGAGAGGGTTCTGCATAGCTTCGGCAGCGGAAAAGACGGAAGCCAGCCGGTCGCGGGCCTGATCTTGGACTCTGCGGGTAACCTCTACGGCACCACATTCTACGGCGGTGCTTATGGAAAAGGTACAGCCTTCGAATTGACCCCGCCCGCGAGCGGAGCGAAGGAAACCATTCTTCATAACTTCGGGGTGACTAGCGAGGATGGGGAAAACCCTTACGGCGGTTTAGTTTTTGATGCCTCAGGCAACCTTTACGGCACGACCTATAACGGAGGCATCCGGACTTTCGGAACCGCTTTTGAACTCAGTCCCAAGTCAGGGGTCGGCTGGAGCGAGAAGCTTCTGATCAGCTTCTGCGCGGAAGGTGGACCTTGTGCCCCTGAGTCCGGGTTGATCATGGATCAGGAGGGAAATCTCTACGGCACATCGCTAGACGGCGGTATGGGCTATTGCTTCGGTGAAACCGGGGACTGCGGAACGGTTTTCGAATTGTCGCCTAAGAGCGGAGGTGGTTGGTCCGCCACGATGCTGTATAAATTCGGGGCAAACCGTACGGACGGATATTTCCCGACGTCCGATCTTGTCATCGACGCATCCGGAAATTTGTATGGCACTACCTCGTACGGGGGAGCTTCTGCGGCGGGCACGGTTTACGAACTGACGCAACAGGCCGGAGGCCGCTGGACCGAGTCGATTTTGCATAGCTTTGAGCAGGGCAATGGTGACGGGGAATATCCGTATGGAAGCGTAATTTTAGATTCCTCAGGCAACTTGTACGGCACGACGGTCTAC
>JBEKRY010000305.1:0-2994 GCA_049517555.1 Candidatus Sulfotelmatobacter sp.
TGGCGGTAATTTTCACGTGAACGCAATGACCGACGTGACCGGGTTCGGGATGATCGGACACGCACGCGAAATGACGCTGGCATCGGATGTGTCGATCAGTATTTCTGCCGGAAGTGTGCCGCTGCTCGCAGGCGCGCTCGAGTGCGTGCAAGCCGGATACATTCCCGGCGGCCTCAAGAACAACCGGGACTTTGCGGAGTGCCTGGTGGAGTACGACTCCGATGTTCCTGACGATCTGCGCGCTCTATTGTTCGATCCCCAGACCGCAGGTGGACTGCTGATTTCTACGCCGGACGGATCATCGCTCACCAGCGCCCTACGCGATGCGGGAGTTCCGGCCGTGCAGATTGGCGAAGTTTTTGAGAACGCGAAGCCTGGAATTCGCGTGCGTCGTTAAGGCTCGCGGGCGGGAGCGCCCGCGCCACATCGTTGTTTCGTCGCACCCTACAGGCCCTTCCGTTCATCTAGTCAGGAAGCATCTGTTTCAATTCTTTCTCAAGGCAGGAGCACTTATGCAAATTCGTGAGCTGGGCCGCAGCGGCCTGAAGGTTTCGGCGCAGGGTTTGGGCTGCATGGGAATGTCGGAGTTCTACTCCGGATTCGATGACATCGAATCGATTGCGACGATTCATCGTGCGCTGGAACTCGGCATCAACTTACTCGACACCGCGGATGTTTACGGCCCGCACAAGAATGAAGAACTGGTCGGTCGGGCGATCAAGGGCAAACGTGACCAGATTGTGCTGGCCACCAAGTTTGGAATCGTCCGCGACCCGAGCAATCCGATGAAACGCGGAGTCAGCGGCAAGGCCGATTATGTTCGCAAGTCGTGCGAGGCCAGCCTGCGCCGCCTCGGAGTGGAGACGATTGATCTTTACTATCAGCACCGCGTCGATCCGGCCACTCCGATCGAAGAAACAGTCGGCGCCATGGCTGAGTTGGTGAAGGCCGGGAAGGTGCGGTATCTTGGGCTTTCCGAGGCATCGGTCCCGACGCTGCGGCGCGCGGTGAAGGTGCATCCGATCGCGGCGCTGCAGACGGAGTATTCCCTGTGGACGCGCGATCCGGAGGCCGGAATTCTGGCCGCGTGTCGCGAGCTGGGGATTGGATTCGTAGCCTACAGTCCGCTGGGCCGTGGCTTTCTGACGGGGCAGTTCAAGAAGTTTGACGACCTGCCCGCAGACGATTACCGGCGCAACAGCCCGCGGTTTCAAGGAGAGAATTTTCAGAAGAACCTTGATCTGCTGCGGCACGTCGAAGACATGGCGCGCGAGAAAAAATGCACCCCGTCGCAGCTGGCGCTAGCCTGGGTGCTCGCGCAGGGGAACGATGTTGTGCCGATCCCGGGCACGAAACGGCGGAAGTATCTGGAAGAGAATGTCGCGGCTAGCGCAGTTGGGTTAACAGAGAAAGACTTGCGCAGGATTGACGAAGCCTTTCCGGCGCAGGCCGCGGCTGGTGGCAGGTATCCGGAGCACATGATGGACTTGATCAACGGGTGAGAAGTGTCCCGAAGGGACACTTGAATATAGCCCGGCGTTTCAACGCCGGGTAGCAGTAGCAGTGAGAGGAGAAAACCGCGTCCCGGCCGGGACGCCTGAAATGCAGGAATTCTCTGACCAGGCCGAAATCCTGTCAATAGGCAGAAAATACACGATCCGGCCTAACTCCGTGAAAGCAATCACAATATAAAGCCACCAACCGTTTCCGGTTTGCCCCCTCCAATTTGATATTCTGGATATATAGAGACAATTTCCGGTCAAGAAGGCGCGGCCCACGGGTCGCGCCTTTTCTTTTCCCAAACCCGCCGGCTACCGGAGGCCCCATTTCTCGCGCGTTCTTTGCGCGAGAAGTGGGGATTTTGTTTTTCGGGCAAGGAACACAAAGGGACGAGCATAGAAAAAAGTGAGCACAGAATGAAACCTTGGGAACGCTTCACCAGCTTCAAACAGCGCGGCGAATGGGTCGAGCTGCAATTCATGGCCCAGGCCGCCCAACGCCGCTTGGCCATCAGCAAGCCCTGGGGAGACACGCAGGCCTACGACGTCGGCATCGAACACGGCGCAAACTTTCTCCGCGTCCAGGTCAAGTCCACCACCTCAAGGGTGGGCGCAGGCTATCGCTGCATGTTCAAGCCCAACTACCTGAAAAAGCGCGACTACTCCCTCGCTCAGATCGACCTCTTCGCTGCCTACGTGATTCCCGAAGACGCCTGGTATCTCATCCCGGCAGCCCTGCTGCTGGGCCCCCGCCGCCTCACCATGGCGATGCTAAGCCCCGTCGTCCCGCCCGCGAAGAAAGCCAGCTACCGCTACGAATGCTACCGCGAAGCCTGGAACCTTCTCACCAAGAGCCGCGCCGAACTGGCGAAGTGCGCACGCTGATTCTCCCATCCGCCCTCAGCCCCGGAGGGGCGTCATATATATAGCCCAGGACGTAAGTCCTGGGTAAGCGCAAAAAAAGCGTAACGAGTCCCGTAGGGACGACAGAGGCTCCCATGTCGGTGATATAGACCACCGTTCGCGCCCGGGTCCACGAGGTCAATGAGCGTAATGGCGATTTTTCGCCAATTGAGAGCCGACAATCCCCCGTACAATCGCATCATGCCTGATTTCAACTCAGAGCAGTTTCAGAGTGCTCTGGCCGATGCAGTCGCGTGGTGCAAGATGAAGGCGATAGGTATGGACGCCGATGCAGTCGATATACGTCAGCGGCACGCGCTCTATGCACAGGCCGAGCAGCACTGGGAAGAAGCGCAGGAAACCGTAAAACGAGGCTGGCTACGTCGAAAGATTACTGAAACAAAAAAGTGGCAAGACGCGATGGCACTGTTGAAGCAGATTCGGGATTCCCTTGGACCTATGGAACGTAAGCTGCGAAGCCCAGAGTTGAAGTCCAGCCTCAGCCTCGATGCGTTTGCAGACGATGCGCTCTGGGCAAAAGCCGTCGCGGAAGTTGTTGGAAGGCGTTCGCGCTTAACAGCCGGAACATCCG
>JBEKRY010000305.1:2999-5200 GCA_049517555.1 Candidatus Sulfotelmatobacter sp.
ACGTCGGAGGACGGTTACTTCTTTACACTCCAAGCGAGAACCTCGCGTGCGGTGCCGCAGAAGCCAACTCTAACGGATTCTTCGATGTGAACAACGTACCGCCGTGGGACATTTGGGTCGACTTCTCAGAAGGTACGCTGGTGAGTTGGGTACCACCTGCGTTGCTCGACGTGGCTCAAATGGGAATTTACGTGAATCCCGAAGCGTGCATTCGCTGGGCAACATAGAATCGAATGTCGCTATCAGGCCATTTCACTCATTGACCCCGGGGGTCGGGCGGATTTTGAGTGTAATGGGGATTTTTCGTCAGCTATGACCGGCGTCGGCGAGTTAGCGTGGCCCTGCTTTTTTCTAGGTACGCCGCAAGGGACGCACCCAGCAGGGAAAACAGCGCACAGACGCTAGGCGGCGTGTGATAGCCCAGATACTTGATTTGGAGCAGCCCGATTAGAAAACTGAGCGAAAAGACAAACAGAAACGCGACTATCGGTCGCGGACGTTCTAGAAGCACCTTCGGCTTATGAAGGTCGGTATGGCTTGCGTCGAAGCAGTTCCGGCAGATGTGTTCGAGGCCGGGAAGATCACATCCGCAATGAGAACACTGAGGCATCTTAGAAAGGCGTGTCCAACTCAGAAATTAGAACACTTCCGCTTAAAATGTGCGGCTTACGAGGGTAACTGCTGAAGACAGGCCATTACACTCAAAACCCCTTAGCTTCGCGGTCGAAGGCCTCGGCCGTGATCGGCACCCTACTGAATCAGCGTGCCTCCATTGCCCCCATTCGGTTCTGCCTCCGGCGCTAGGACCACAGCCGCAGCTACGCGGTCGCCGGGCTCCATGTTCAGCAGCCTCACGCCTTGGGCGTTCCTGCCCGACTCGCGGATCGTGGTCGAGTCCATGCGGATGATTTTGCCGTAGTGGCTGATCAGCATGACTTCGGAGGTTTCGTCGACTTGCGCGATGGCGACGACTTTGCCGACGCGCTCCGTCGTCTTCACGTTGATGACGCCTTTGCCGCCGCGGTTGGTGAGGCGGTATTCGTCGGCGGGGGTGCGTTTGCCATAGCCGTTTTCGGTGACGGAGAGGATCAGCTTGCCTTTGACCGCCGCGTCGATGGCTTCTGGCTCGCCTTCGAGTTTTTCCTTGGCAGGCGCGGGAGCGTCTGGCTTGGTTGTGGTGGCCATGCCGACTACGTAGTCTTTCTCTTCGAGGTCGATACCCCAGACGCCGTAGGCTCCGCGGCCCATGGGGCGCACGTGGCTTTCGTCGAAGCGGACGGCCATGCCTTCGTGGCTGGCGATGAAGACGATCTGGTTGCCGTTGGTGATGCGGGCGGCGACCAGTTCGTCGCCGTCTTCAATGGCGATGGCGTTGATGCCGTTGGAGCGCACGTGCATGAACTCACGCAGTTCGGATTTCTTGACCAGGCCTTTGCGCGTCGCGAAGAAGACATATTTGTTTTCTTCCTCGAGATTGCGCACGGCGAGCATGGTCTTGACGGTTTCGCCGGGTTGCAGGCCGATCAGGTTGCCGACGTGCTTGCCTTTGCCGGCAGCGCTGACGTCGGGGATTTCGTAGACCTTGAGCCAGTAGACGCGGCCCTTGTTGGTGAAGATGAGAATGTAGGCGTGCGTGCTGGCGATGAAGAGATGCTCGACGAAATCTTCGTCGCGCGTCTTCATCCCGGTGCGGCCCGTGCCTCCGCGGCGCTGCATGCGGTAGGTGGAGATGGGCGTGCGCTTCATGTAGCCGGAGTGGCTGACGGTGACGGCAACCTGCTCGTCGGCGATGAGATCTTCGAGGACGATTTCGGCGGCTTCGTCTTCCAGGCGAGTGCGGCGGGCATCTCCGTATAACTTCTTTACTTCTTCCAGCTCTTTGATGATGACTTTACGCAGCTTCGTCTCGGAGCCGAGGATCGATTCGTATTCGGCGATGCTGTCGCGGACTTCTTTTAGTTCGTTGGCGATTTCGTCGATCGAAAGCTTGGTCAGGCGATGCAGTTGCAGTTCGAGGATGGCGTCGGCCTGGCGGGTGGTGAAAGGCTTTTCAGCGTCGGGCTTGGGCGCGCGGCCGGTCGTGTTGATGTCGATTTTCTTGCCGCCGAAGTAGAGCACCAAATTTTCGCGGGCATCGGCGCGATTGGCGCTGCCGCGAATGATGGTGATGACGTTGTCGAGATGATCGAGAGCGGTGAGAT
>JBEKRY010000306.1:0-2984 GCA_049517555.1 Candidatus Sulfotelmatobacter sp.
ACTGTGGCTGGAATTATTAATTGAATCTGGAATCATAAAATCCGAGATGACGGTGGCGTTGCTCAAAGAAGCCAAGGAGTTGGCGGCAATCCTGACGGCATCAAGACAAACAGCAAAGAAATCAGCGTAGGCTTTTTCAATTACTCAATTACTCAATTACCAAATTACTCAATTACTCAATTCGCATGGCTGACGTAAATCTCACTGTCGACGGCAAGAAACTCACCGCTCCCGCGGGCACCCTCCTCATCGAGGCCTGCAAGACCGTGGGCATCGAAGTGCCTTCGTTCTGCTATTACCCGAACCTCTCTTTGCAGGGCGCGTGCCGCATGTGCCTGGTGAAGGTCGAAAAGATGCCCAAGCTGCAGACCGCCTGCACCACGGTCATCAGCGAAGGCATGGTCGCCGTTACCGATAGCGACGAGATCAAGCAGGCGCGCAAGTCGATGCTGGAGATGCTGCTGGGCAATCATCCCCTCGATTGCCCCGTCTGCGATGCCGGTGGCGAATGCGAACTGCAGGACATGACGTTCTCCTACGGCGCCGCCGAGTCGAAATTCATGGAGGCCAAGAACCACAAAGAGGAACAGCAGTGGTCTCCCGTCGTGTTTTTCGACCGCCCGCGCTGCATCCTCTGCTACCGCTGCGTGCGCGTCTGCGGCGAGGGCATGGACGTCTGGGCGCTCGGCGTGCAGAACCGCGGCGTGAGCTCGCTCATCGCTCCCAATAAAGAAGATCATCTGGAGTGCGAAGAGTGCGGCATGTGCATCGACATCTGCCCGGTCGGCGCGCTGACCTCCGGAGCGTACCGCTACAAAACGCGTCCCTGGGAAATGAAGCACGTGGGCACCGTCTGCACCCACTGCGGTGACGGTTGCAAGACCACGCTGGGCGTCCGCCGGTCTGACACAGGAATGGAAATCGTCCGCGGCGACAACCGCGACAAGAGCGGCACCAACGGCGACTTCTTGTGTATTAAAGGACGCTACGCCTTCGATTTCGCGAATCATGAAGAACGCCTGACTCAGCCACTCATTCGCAAGAACGGAAAGCTGACGCCCTCCACTTGGGAAGAAGCGTTCGACCTGGTGGGGAAAAAGTTTGCGGAAGCCCGGGACACAGATAAAGACAAAGACGGCGGCTCGTCTATCGGCGTGATCGGCTCGACGCGGACTACGAACGAAGAAGCCTACCTGCTCTCGAAATTCGCCCGCGTGGTCCTGCAGACCAACAACCTCGACCACCACCGCACCGCCGACTTCCCTGCTCTTTCGGCGGCGCTACGCGGCAAGCCCGACGCCACCGCCAGCATGGCCGACGTCTACAACGCGCCCGCAATTCTGCTGATGGGCAACGATCCCACCGAACAGCATCCGCTTCTGGCCTGGCAGATTCGCAATAATGTGCGACTGCACCGCGCCAAGCTTTACGTGATTAACTCCGAGTCGATCAAGCTGCGGCGTCAGGCCACGAGCTACATCCAGATTCCGGCTGGAGCAGAAAGCAAAGTCGCGAGTTTTCTGGCTGGCGATGATTCCGCCGCCGATGCCATCAACAACGCAACAACAAATAAAGATGCATGGACGACCCTGCGCGAGCAACTCCGCGCCGAACAGAATCTCGTCATCATCTTCGGCGCGGAAATTCGCGGCGCCGATATTGCCAAGCTTGTCACCTTCGGCTCAACCATTCCCGGCGCCAAGTTCATCTGCCTCGCCGACTACGCCAACTCGCGCGGCGCCGCCGATATGGGACTCTATCCCGATCTCCTGCCCGGCTATCACCCGACGGCCGGAAACAGCGACTTCCATAACGAGTGGACCGTCCCGCAAACTGCCGGACTCGATCTCCCCGGCATGGTGGAAGCCGGCAAGGCCGGCAAACTAAAAGCACTCTACGTGGTCGGCTCGAATCCCGTTGGCCGCTTGGATCTCGATCCCTTCGCGTTCTCGAAAAGCTTCGTCGTAGTGCAAGACATGTTCCTCACCGAAACCGCGGTGATGGCCGACGTCGTCCTCCCCGCCGCCAACGCCTACGAAAAATCGGGCACCATGACCAACACCTGCGGCGACGTGCAACTGGTCAAGAAGGCGGGAGAAATTTCCGGTTCCAAAACTGACTTTGAAATGATCGTCCGCATCGCCGACGCCATGGGCTTTGACGTCCGCAAACTCGTTCCCTTCGGCAGTGGCACGCGCGCCGACATGGGCGAGTCCCGCGGCGCTCAGTCCGGCGAAGCCGACCGCCACGCCGTTTGGCTCGAGATGCAAGGCTTGGAGACGAAACTGAGTCCGCTCGATCCGATGGCCATCCTCGACGAAATTCAGCGCCTCGTTCCCGGCTATGACATTTCCCGCATCAATCTTCTGGCGGGCAATAGCGAGCACACCTCGCTAACGAAAAGTGGCCACGGCGCGGCTCACAACCCAGAATCGATTTCCCCGGCCAACGACACCCTGTTCACCTCAGGCACCCTGGGCCGTTATTCGCGCACTTTGAAGTCCGTAATGGAAAGTCACCAAGTCAAGCCCGCGGAGGTCGCGGCCGACTGATGAAAGACGCTTTCGCATCTCTGGCTGACTGGTTCTTCGCCGAGCCGATCCGGATCTACCTGCTCGCTTCCGTGATCAAGTCCGCAGTGGTCCTCGGCGTGCTTCTCACGGCCGTCGCCTACACGGTTTGGCTCGAGCGCAAGGTGGTGGGCCACATGCAGAATCGTTGGGGACCCACGCGGGTCGGCCCGTTCGGCCTGCTGCAGCCCGCGGCCGACGGCATCAAATTTCTGTTCAAGGAAGATCTGACGCCGCCGCACGTCTACAAACCGCTGTTCCTCGCGGCGCCGTTGATCGCCGTCATCTTCGCCCTGACTTCGATCGCGGTCATTCCGTTCGGCAATTCGTTCACCATCCGTGGCTACAGCATTCCGCTGCAGATCACCGACGTGAACACTGGACTGCTGCTGATTCTCGGCGTCACCTCGATCG
>JBEKRY010000307.1:0-4739 GCA_049517555.1 Candidatus Sulfotelmatobacter sp.
CTGCACGTAATGCAGCAACTGCTGGCTCTGTGCCAGCGCGTCATTGTTCGCGTGAATCACCTTCACATCCACGCCCAGCCGCCGCGCAGCCTTCTCCGCCACAGCAGCCTGCTCCTGCTGATAATCATTGTCGTCGTTGGTCAGAGACACCAGAAAGCTAAGTCGTTTCATGTATGGAGGCCCATGTTTCAGAGCTATGAAAGAAACCCTATCCGCCGATCATAAGTCTCTAATCCAGATCACAAAAGTGACCGGAGTAACCGGGTGTCATGCAGTTTGGCTGTCCCTCAAAAGCCGGCGTCATCCCGAGCGGAGCCGTTCTTCAGGCGAAGCGAGGGATCTCCCGTGCATCGCCACTCGCGGTCAAACCAAAATGTACGAGATGGGGATTAGACCTAACGACACGGCGCTAAAGCACCGCTGTGTTATTCAGATCGGCCGAAACTGCCGATAGATTGATCGTTGGCAAACTGATTCCTATGTCGATTCAACTGCTTCCGGCATCGGCGAATCCCCTCGACCCGTCGGCGGCGTCCGATGTGTCGACCAGCCTCGTGCCTCTCACTCCGAGAGCGCTCGCCACCCGGGCCAGCCAAACTAGTCTTGTCCCCTCCACCGACACTTTCGCATGGTCGTCCCCGACGCGCCCCGCCGAGCCGAATCGCATCTCCGGAACACTGGTAGAGGATTCCCAGAGCGACGAAGCCGCAACCTCGGGCCAGGAGTATGTCAACGGATCGCCCTGGAGCCGTCCCGTCGAAACTACAGCCGCCGCCCAATACCTCTTCTATGCAGCCGCTCCCGCTGCCTGGACCGGCCGGCTCATTAATCTCTACGCTTAGTGATGTGTACTCTTAGTAGCACGGACCGTCATCCCGAGCCCCGCGTTTTCACGAGCGGGGCGAGAGCCTACCCTGAGCGAAGTCGAAGGGGATCTCCCGCAGAGTAGTCTCGAACCGAACCGTCACCGGGCATTCATGCAAAAGCATGGCGCGCTCAGCGGTCAGAAAGTCTTTGAGTTGCGCGGTTGCGGTGCCCAAAAAGTTCCCCACGTGGCACCGGGCAAAGCAGGGGTAGAATGCTCGTTTCCTCGACTGGCAAAGCGGAAAGGATGATAGGCATGAAATCAGAGATCAAGATCGGCCAGCAATTCGAGTTCGCGATACATGCAGATAAAAGCTCTAGGCAGAAAGCGGTCGTAACCCGAGTTTTATCCAATCGGGAAGAAGGACTCGGTCCGGAGGTGGACCATTACATGGCCGATTGGATTGAAGCGAGAACACTCGCGGAACAGCCACAGGCGCTGGTCTTCGTGCTGGCAAACGACGGGAGCGTTTATTTGAATGGCGAGAGGGTTGACATAATCGTGGACCCTGCCGCGTAGCTGCTGCGGGTAGTGCGTGAAAAAAAACTGCCGCTAATTCCGATGGCGCTCATTGAACTCTGCCGAAGGAAGCTAGGATGAATGCAAGAGCAAGAGGAAGACCGTGACTGGACTACCGCAGTTTACGCGCCAGCCGCTGCGCCCTTGGCCGCTTCGCCAAGAAAAGACTTAAGGTTCGCATCCAGATTTTCCCGCCCGGCCTCGGACAGGCCCACGAAGCGGAAGGGCTGCATCCACCCCTGCGTCGCCCACATGGGAAACAGCATCTGCGCCTTGCCGCGAATCGTGGCTTCGCGAATGTGGAAAATCATTTCGACTTCCAGTTTCTCGTCCAGCGGCTTTTCCAGATGGATCACTCCACCCGTCGTCGATAGCTGATGGATCGCTGCCCGCACCGACCGCTTATTCGGCAACCGCACCAGCGCCAGCACCGACCCGCGTAGCTTCACCCGAAACGCGCGGCCGCTCGCCTTATGATCCTTGGCGGCCCCAACGACTTTGCCGGAAACCTTGTTGTCGGAAACCTGGTCAGCTGCCTTGTCGGCTGCCTTGTCGTCGGAAACCTGGTCGCGTGCGAACTCGGAAACTTTGTCGGAAATAATGTCGGAAATCATGTCAGACAATTTGTCCAACGTTGGGTCGGGCGCTTCCGGCACCGCCGACGCGGTCGAGTTAATCTCTTCTGGCATATCCCGTACTCAGAGTATGGCAGTCTGCTCACAGTTGACGAGTTACGAAAGAACCTGACCGACCCGCTTTACCGCGATAGAGTCGACTTCGTTCACGCCGCGCGTTGTCGCGCGCCCTTACTTGCGCCCAGGATGCGCTTCTTCCCCTTCGGGAAACCGATTGTAAGGCCAGGCCTTCTTGTTCACCGTCAGCTTCGGAGCACCTGCTGGGGCAGCTTGCACTGGCCTTGGCGCGGCTGTCGGCGCAGCGGCGGGAGCAGGATAGTTCAGCTCGGCCAGATGCCAATCCTCCGGAGGATTCGAAATCCCCCAGACATTCCCGTGCGTATAGAGCGAAGCCCCAATCAGAAAGTACTTGCCATCGTCGCCCAGCGGCAGGCAGTTCACCACCCGCGCCGTCACGCTGCCTCCGCCCGGCAACTCGTTCAACAGGATCGGAGTCTCCATCTGCAGCGCCTGCGAACTGCGAAATCCGCATCCCTGCGCGCTCACGATCACCGTCACGCAATTCTCCGCAAACGGCCGCATCCGGTCGAGACTGATCACGCTGACCGGAATCTCCACCCGCAGTCGCGTACTCCGTCGAGCCGCATTTTGTGTCAGAATTCCCATTTCGCCAGTGCTTGCCCACAGTCCAGAATTCCCCCGCGGCGGGCAGGCGTTACCTGGGCTATTGTGACAGACCGCATCCCGCCTCGAAGGTAACCGAGGTAACGCGGAAATGATCTCCACTTTCAAACGTCATCTTCAAATGCCATCACAACTTCGCGTTCAGCCGCGCCCTCCGGATCCCCGCTCGCAGTCCCGCAGCCACAGCCTTCTCGTAGCCAGCTTTCGTCATAGCCTCCATCGTGGCTGCAGCGATCCCGCCCGGCGTCGCCGACTCCTGCAGAAGATCAGCGAGACTTTGCCCGCTCTCTCTGCAATACAGGATCGCCTCCGCAAACGCGTGCGCTCCAGCCGTCAGAGCCGTCTTGCGGTCAAGTCCCGCCTCCTGCGCCGCCTTGGCCAGCGTGGCCAGCGCGTGATATCCATGGCTCGGCGAGTAAGCCACAGAGAAAGCGTCGAAGCGCCTCTCCGGAATCTCCAGCACCGGACCGACCAGCTCGAACAACTCACGCACGCGTTTGCGATCTGCAACAGAAACGGCGCGATCGTACGTCACCGCAGTCAGCCCACGCCCGATGCGGCACACCGGACTCGGCATCGCCCGCGCCCAGCGCACCGAACCCAACCCAGCCCGCAATTTCTTCAGCGGAATCCCTGCCGCCAAACTGATCGCGATTCGCGGTCGGTCAAAACGCGCCCGACTCACCGCACCGCATCTGACAATCTCATCCAGCAATTCAGCGACTGAATCAGGTCGCACCGCGACAATCAACGTCTCGGCCCGCTCCACTGCCGACTTCAAATCCCGCGCCACCTCAACCTGAAACTCCCGCCGTAGCGCCCGCAGCTTCCCCGCATTCCGGTCATGCACCACAATCGCCCGCCGATATCCCGCCAGCCGCAGCCCCGCAATCAGCGCCCCAGTAATCCGACCTCCGCCCAGAAACACCGTAGCCTGCGCCTTCATACAGATTCCAATCCCACCGGTTCGAAAATAGCGCGCCTTCCCGCAGCGCCTAAAGGCGAAAAGAACGACGACCCCCGATGCTATGCCTGAAGGCATAGCCTGATACGAATCGCTATGCCCCGCAACAAGCCGAGGCCCCAATCCCATCACCAATCCCCATCACCGGCTGGCCAGCCCGCCCGCCGTCTCTCCGCCATCCATCGTGAACACCTGCCCCGTAGCGAACGCCGCATCGTCCGACGCCAGATACGCAAACAGCCCGGCAATCTCCTCCGGCGTGGCATGCCGCCCCAGCGGAATCTTCCGGTTCACTTCCTCCAGCATCGCATCCGAATATTCCGCCCGCTGCATCGGCGTCAGCACGTATCCCGGAGCCACCGCGCACACCCGCACCCGCGGCGCCAGCTCCAGCGCCATCGACCGCGTCAGCTCAATCACTCCCGCCTTGGTCGCGTTGTAGTCCGCGTAATATGGATACCCCATCACCCCATTAGTCGACGCCGTCTGCAAAATCACTCCGCTGCTGGGCTTACCGGAGGAAGTGTTAGACGATGGACCGTTAGCCGAGGAAGCATTGACGGAGGAAGCCGTGCCGGACGCCTTAGTCGAGGCAGCCTCACCCGAGAACCGCTCCCACATGTGCCGCGCCGCCGTCTGCGCCACATAAAACACGCCCGTCAGATTCACCGCGATCACCCGATCCCACTCCTCCGGAGTGATGTCGAGAAACTTGTGCCGGATGCTGATCCCCGCATTGTTGATCACCACATCCACGCCATCCATCAACCGAATCGCCTCCGCAAACGCCGCCTCCACCTGCATCAGGTCAGTGACGTCGGCAATGATGGCTTCTCCTAATGCAGGCAGCTCCTGCTTGATGTGCTTGCAGGCCACGGCGTCGCGATCGAGCACGCAGACACGCGATCCCTCTTCGAGGAAGCGGGCGGCTGTCGCCGCGCCGATGCCGCTCGCTCCGCGGGTTATCTGGACGCGCTTGTATTTGTGTCCACGCTTGCGGTCTCCGAACGCCTTTGGAAATAAACGAACTGTTTATCACAGACGGGGGGGGGGGTTGGGTGAAGTGTTCCTG
>JBEKRY010000308.1:0-2846 GCA_049517555.1 Candidatus Sulfotelmatobacter sp.
CGAAAGAATACAGCCCACGGCGCAAGCCGTGGGTTCACCCGCCACACAAGAGGAACCAGCCCCAGCGGGGCGGAAGAGCACCTGAATCCCCCGGACGGGCGCTTGGCGGTGTTTGGCCCGCCCAACACGAGTCCGATGCGCTAAGATTAGAGAGCAGTTTCATCCTCGGGATGTGACGGGCAAATCCATCCAAAGGAGACACTGCCATGAACGCCGAATTCTTCTTCGAACGCAGCAGCAAGCGTCGCAAAGGATTTCCCTCGGAGACGAAAGTTAAACGCGGCTTTCCGAATCGTGCACTGCGATAAGGAGCTATTCGAAAAGCTAGGACGCAAAGATCCGTGTCCATGCGGGTCCGGTCGCAGATTTCAAGAACTGCTGCATGCAAACCGGCCACTACGACGGATCGCTCCGTAACCACTACGAACGATAAATAGAAAGGGCACGGCTAAATGCCGTGCCTTTTATTGCTAGTTAGCGAATGCGTCGGCGATAAATCCAGCCCTACTAGCCTACCCTCCCCTGCAACTCCTTGATCGCCCCAATCCACTCATTCAATCCATCCGCTTCCATCCACAAATCCTTCACTTCCGAATTCCTCCGCACCCGCTCCAGCGCCCGCCCAGCCGCAGCCTTCAACTCTGGAGTGCACTCATGCCTCCCAGCCCACTCCACGACCGCCGCCGGAGCACTCTCCGCGCCAGAACCATTCAAAACCGCGACCACTTCACCAGCCGCCACCGCAACCCGCGCCGGACCCGCCTCCAAATACTCCGGATCATCCGCCGCCCGCACCAAAATCCCCATCAGCTCCTCAGGCGTGACCGCGTCCAGCCCCGCAACCCATCCCACCGCATCGTCATTCTCAAAACTCCCCGTCCCCCAAGCCCCCACGCGCCCTCCTCACTGCGATCCGCCCGACGCACTCACCTTCTGCGCTGCGACCCACTCGTGAATCCTCATCGAAAGCACATCCAGCGGGAGCGCCCCCGCGCCCAACACTTCATCATGAAACTTACTCAAGCTGAACTTGTCCCCTAACTGATCTTTCGCATACTGCCGCAACTTCAAAATCTCCAGCTGCCCAATCTTGTACCCCAGCGCCTGCGCCGGCCACGCCATATATCGGTCGGTCTCGCTCTGCACGTCCGCCTCGTCAATCGCCGAGTGCGCATGAAAAAAATCCACCACCTGCTGCCGCGTCCAGCGTTTGTAATGGAATCCCGTATCCACCACCAACCGGATCGCCCGCAGCATGTCATCCTGCAAGTGTCCGTAATAGCTGTACGGATCCTGAAAGAATCCAACTTCCTTCCCCAGCCGCTCCGAGTAAAGCGCCCAACCCTCCGTATAGGCCGTGTAGTACTCGTTCTGCCGGTACGGCGGCAACTCCGGCAGTTCCTGCGCAATCGCAATCTGCATGTGATGCCCCGGCACCCCTTCGTGATACGCCGTGGTCTCAAAATCAACCGTAGTGCCTTTCTCCCAATTGCTGGTGTTGACCATAATGTGCGCCGGCCGCGATCCATCCTGCGCTCCCGCAATGTACGACGTCGACGCCTCTTTTTCCCGATACTCTTCAATCGGCATCACCACCAGCTTCGCTTTCGGCATCCGCCCAAACATCCCCGGCAGCTTCAAATACATCTGGTCGACATACTTCTGGTAAAGGTCAAGAATCTCCTGCCGCGAATGCACATGCACTTTAGGATTAGTCGCAAGCGACGCGCTGAAGCTCTTCAGATCCTTGAACCCCAGCTGATTCACCACCTGCAGCATCTTGGCTTCAATCTGTGCCACTTCACTCAGCCCAAGCTGGTGAATTTCCTCCGGCGTCAGATCGGTGGTCGTGCTCTCCTTCACCCGAAACGCGTAATACGCCGCGCCATCCGGCAGCGCCCACGCGCCCGGCTCCGTGCGCCCCTTCGGCGCGTAGTCTTCCCGCACGAATTTTGTAAAACTGACATACGCCGGCAGCACCGAGTCTCGAATCGCCGCCAGCCCCTGCTCTCGTAACCGTTTCTGCTCCGCCGCCGGAATCGCCTCAGGAAACTTGCTGAACGGCTGCGCGAACGGCGAGTCCTCCGGCGTTTTCATCGCTAGCCCGTTCGCCTGGTCCACCACTTTCTCCAGTAATATGCGCGGCGGCATCAACCCATCCGCCATCCCCTTCCGCATCTGGATCATGGTCTCGTTCATGTAACGCGGCATCTCCTTCAGTCGCGCAATGTAGTCGTCATAATCTTTCACGCTGGTGAACGACACCAGGCTCACCAGTTGCGGCAGATAAATATGCACCCCGCCAAATTGTGACACCGGCATTTCCCACGACTTAAACCGCGCTCCCTCCAGAGTGCTTCGCAGGTCCCGCACCATCAGCGTCTTGTTCAGCACTTCCTGCTCCGGAAACCCGGTCGTGTCGATGGCCTCGAAGCGCACCAGAAATTTCCGGTTCTGCTCCAGATCGTCGTCAATCGCCTTCTGCGAAAAATCATCCAGCTTGTCGTTCCACCGCTTGTCTCCCAGCATGGACGCAAAGGTCGGATTCGTGCGCAGCGTGTATTGCCACTGCTCCGCCAGCAAATCATTCAAAGCCTTCCGCCGCGCCTCAAGATCACCCTGCGCCGGAGCCGCGAAAACCGTCGCACTCACCAGGAATGTCAGCAAAACGACCCAGCCCAAACACCGCATGATTCAAATCTCCTTCGCGACGTCAAAAAGCAGCCGCCATTATAAGCGCGCCCCATACGCCCTCACCGCATCGAACCACCTTTATCCGAAACCCGCAAACATAACATCCACCACGTTTTCTTGCGGAAAAATGAGGAAGCGGGTGCCCCACCCTT
>JBEKRY010000309.1:0-5455 GCA_049517555.1 Candidatus Sulfotelmatobacter sp.
GTACGAGCAAAATAAGTTTGCGCGCCAAGTGGGTCAGGATTGCGGCCATCCTCCTGCTCCCAACGTCGCTGTTGGCCGAACCCGTCTCTCTCAAGCGCGTCGTCGAACTCGCCCTCACTCATGCGACTGGAGCAGGCATCACCGCCGCCGACGAGGCGCACGCGGCCGCCGGCTACGCGGAACTGCGCAACAATTACATCCCGCAGATTTCCACCGGTGCAGGTCTCGGATACTCCTACGGATTCCCGCTCGCGCTGGAGGGATCGGCGCCGGCTCTGTTCAACGTGAACGCACAGTCGGCCCTGCTCAATCCCGCATTGCACGATTTTGTGCGCGCCGCGCGAGCCGATTCAGCCGTGGCTTCCTTAAAAACAAAAGACCAGCGTAACCAGGTCATCCAGGACGCTGCCCTGAGCTACGCCGAACTTTCGAAATGGGAAACGCGATTAGCCCGGCTCAAGGAAACCGAGGCCGCCGCCAACAAGATGCAAGCCGCTGTCGCCGCGCGCGTCAAGGAAGGCATCGACAGCGAACTCGACGGCACCAAGGCTCGCCTTTCCGCCGCGCGTGTTCGCCTGCGCATCGCCGAGGCGCAAGGCGCCGCCGACGTCCTTCGCGAACACCTTTCCAAACTTACAGGACTCGCCGCCGCGACCATTCAGACTGAGCCAGATTCGTTCCCCGCGCCTCCCGCCCTACTCCCTGCCGAATCTCCGAACGCCGCGTCAGGGAACGAAGCCGCAGCAAAAGAAGTCGCTGCTTCCAACCCCGCGGTCCAGGCCGCCGTTGAGCACGCGCGTGCGCAGTACCTACGCGCTCAAGGAGAACACAAATCTCTGTGGCCGAGCATTGACTTCGCCGCACAATATGCCTTGCTGTCCCGGTTCAACAACTATCAGAACTACTACATTCCTTCCAAACCCTGCACCCCAGGCACCGTCGAAGTTCTATGCGTGACCAGCAGTTTCCAGCAAAATAATGCAACCATCGGAGTCAGCATCCGATTCCCTGTCTTCAACGCCTCGCAACGCTCCCGCGCTCAAGCCGCCGATGCCGATGCCGTGAAGGCAACCAAACAAGCCGAAGCCGCCCGCAACCAGGTGTCGGAAGAGACGTTGCGTCTGCAGCGCTCTGTCGCCCAGATGCAAGCCGCGCGCGAAGTCGCCCAACTGGAATACGAAATCGCCGAGAAAGATCTCACCGCCGTCCAGACCCGCATCGACGCCGGCACCGCCACTCTGCACGATCTCGATGACGCCCGCTCGCAAGCCAGCGAACGATTCATCACCCTCCAGGATGTGACCTTCGAACTCGAGCGCAGCCAACTCGGCGTCCTGCGCTCCACCGGCGACCTGGAAAAATGGGCCCTGGGCACACCGTAGGAAATAACTGGAAAGCGGCAAGACTGAAAAGTCAGCTCTCAGAGCAAACAGCGCCGGAGGCGCGTCGCGAAAATAGCCCAGCGCTTCGGCGCTGGGTTCGGCGCAAACAAATCAACCGCGTCCCGGAGTGCCTGCCCTGAGCTTGTCGAAGGGGACGCCTGAAACCGCAGTCCCTAAAGCTTCCCGCGCAGCGTTTTCACCACCCGCCGAATCACCTTCTCGTTGCGCCGGTACCAGCGCCATTGCCCGTTCTTGGTCGCCTCGACGAGCCCGGCTTTGGTCAAAATACTCATATGGTGAGAAATCGTCGGCTGTGACAGCCGGACGCGCTCCTCAATATCTCCAGCGCAAAGGCATGATCCATTCGCCCCCGCTTTTTGCCCCGCAGCTTTGGCTTCCGCCGCACCTTCCTTGAGCGCTCGCAGAATGCGCCGCCGGGTCGGATCGGCAATCGCGTGCAGCGCGCGATCAAACGACGCCTCGTCAACCGATACAGATGAGCCAGACATGGATGGATTTACAAATACCGCGAAAATCGATGAGTGTCAATGTACTTGAAGAGCGTTAAAGCTAGATTTGTCATTCCGACCCCCGAGCGAAGGCGAGGGGCGGAGGAACCTGCTTTGCGCCGGGGCTCACTTTTTCAGAATCGGGCTATACCCATCAGCAATCAGCCGCGCGCGCATCGCCTCTGCGTCTTTAATGTCAGAGAATGGCCCCAGCTGCACGCGCAGCAGTTTGTCCGTCGACACCTGCGCCGCCACGAACGCGGGATACTGCTTGTTCTTGAGCGCGCCGACCAGCGAATCCGCATCTTCCTGCTTGCTCACCGCAGCCACCTGCACAAAATATGCCGCCGCCGGCGGCAACGTCGTTGCCCCATCAGGAGTTCCGGCCGCAGGCGTTTGCGCCGGAGTTCCAGCCGCCGAATTCGCGGGCGTTGCCGATGCCGCAGGCGCATCCGTCTTCGCGTCGACCGCAGGCGTCAACTCCGCGTTCGCATCCTTCTGTTCCACCGACTTGTAGAACGTCATGGGCGTGGTCGGGGCCGCAGTAGTGGTGCCACTACTCGCCTTGGCCGCGCCCGGCACAGTTTGCGGAGCGACCGCCGCGCTGGCCGCCGCCATCGCCGGCTCCGACTTCCGTCCTAGCGAATAACCCAGCGCGAAAAACAGCGCGCAGATGCCCACCAGTCCAAAAAACAAGACCAGCAGCTTGCCCGTTCCCAGCGTAATTTCCGTATCTTGTGACGAAGCCATATTCAGTTCCCGGCAAGTCGGCGCACGCCTTGCTCGGCTCCTTTGCGATCCCTATGCGGCCGTCGATGGCGCCGCATCCCCTTTTCCCAACAGCTTCTGCAGCCCCGAGAAAAAGTCCACCGGCACGGGGAAGATCACGGTCGTATTCTTCTCCACTCCAATTTCCGTCAGGGTCTGCAAATAACCAGCCGCTGCGCAGCCGAGAACTCGCCCTCAGCGTGAATAATCTTCGAGCGCTTCTCGCGCTCAGCCTCGGCCTGCTTGGCCATCGCGCGCAACATCGACTCCGGCATGTCAACCTGTTTTACCTCGACGTTGGTCACTTTCACGCCCCACGGAGAAGTGTGCGTGTCGAGAATGCTCTGCAGCCGCAGATTGATTTTCTCGCGATGCGAAAGCAGTTCGTCCAGTTCCTGTTCGCCTAGAACCGACCGCAGCGTAGTCTGCGCAAACTGCGAGGTCTGATACACGTAGTTCGAAACCTCGACCACCGCCTTGTTCGGATCAATCACACGCAGAAAAATAACCGCGTTCACCTTCAGCGTAACGTTATCGCGCGTAATAATATCCTGCGGCTGAACTTCCAGCGCCTCCTGCCGCAACGACACGCGCACAATCCGGTCCAGCGGCGCGAACACGAATGCCACTCCCGGCCCCTTGGCATTCGGCAGCAACCGCCCCAGCCGAAAAATAACTCCGCGCTCATACTCGGCCAGAATCTTGATGGAACTCAGAAGGTATATGACAAAGATAACGACGACGACAGCCCCAAACCCACCAAAAAGTTCCATGCGAACCTCCACAGTCGGAGTAAGAAAGACTCCTACGGCGGATTGTATAGCAGCCGGAACAAGGCGGCGCGCAAATCACAGGAAAGACAGTTGCTTGGCTTGATGCGCGAGAGCCCCTGTCATCCTGAGCGAAGCGAAGGACTCCATGCGCTCCGCAGCGCCACCGACCCCGCAAGGAGTTTCCATCACGAAAACGGAGAGTGCGTCCCGCTCCGTGTGAGTCGCGTCGACAATGAATCTACGACCCCGCCCGCGCCACCTGAATCCGGCTCGCATCCACCGTAATCGGCCGCTGAACTTCCATCTCAATCGAAGTCCCCACCTCGAGCTTCACGTCCGGACCGTGCTTGAGCAGCGCCCACGCAACCCCGCCCGCGAGCCCAGCCAGGCCACCGTATGCCCCGCCGCCCGGCCCTCCGGCAGCGCGCCCCACGACGCTGCCAAGAACTCCGCCCACCGCGCCCCCCGCCGCGGCATCTTCGACCCTCTTGCCAGTATCCTTGTCCGCCTGAATCGTGCCTTCCTTATCCTTCACTCCGTTGCTGTCCGACCCCGGCGTGTTCTCCACCGACGCCGGCAGCATCACCGTATAGCCCGTCGGATAAATCATCGACGTGAAGTGGATCAGAATTTCCGCCCGCTTCGAGGCCCGTCCCGCGCGTTCCGTATGCATGATCTTTCCCTGAATATAAGTCCCCGCCGGCACCAGCACGCGGTCATTCAGCACAAACGGAAACGCCGTCTCGGCATACACCGCGTCGCCCTCGCGCGCATTCTTGGTCGAAATCGCCTGCTTCAGCAGCAGCGGAATCTTCGTCCCCGCCGGAATCACGACGGCATTGGGATCGGGAGCCTCTGTCGCAGTGGCCGCAGCCGGAGGAGCGCTCGGCTCTTGCGCCTGAGCCGCATCGTTCGCCGGAGTTGGCGAAGCGGGAGTCGCTGCATCGGCTGGCTTTGCCCTGTCCGACGCCTGTCCCCACGCCATCCCTGAAACCAGCAAAACGGTCAATAGAGCTCGCATGAAGGACCTCCTGAGGCTGCCGACGCCTCCGTGCTAAACAGACCGAGATTAGCACGCTTTAGCCTTTACGATGCGCACTTCCCAGCCCCGCGTTATCCGCTAGAGATGATTTGCAGTAACCAGCTCGTCTTGTCATTCCGACCCTTCGCGCAGCGAAGGAGAGGAATCTGCTGTCCTCAACCCTAGCGAAGGTGATTGGCCTTCTCGCGCTTCGTTTCCGCAGCTCTAGCGATCCACGAGCCCGGAATTATCGCGAGCACGATACACAGAACACCACCGGCCACGAGCCCAGAAGAAAAGAGCGGTTGGCCCGTCCAATGCCTCACGACCTGGATATCTCTCAGCAGCAATGCGATCCCCACTCCAGCCAATATCAGCCCTGCGCCGGCCAGCTTCAACCGGCCCCATGGACTGCTCACTCGCGCCTTGTGGGTGGGCTGCAATGGATACCGCCTCACTTATAGATTAAATACTTCTCCCGCACTTTCTGAAACTTCTCCAACCCCTCCTGCCAATCCTGCGCAATCCGCCGCGGATCCTGCCCCGCCACCAGCGCGTCATAAACACTCTGATTGACCAGCAACTCGCTCATGCGCTCAATCTTGAAATCCGCCGGATAAAGTTTCCGCAGCGCTGCCGCCAACTCAATCCCCAACTCCGGCGCGTCAAACCCATTCCGATCCGTCAGCAGAATATTCACTCCCGAGCACACCTGCCCGCTATACACACTAGCCGTCGGCGTAAACGTCACCGGGACGAAACGCACGCCCGCGATCCCGCGCAGGTTCAAATAAGCTGCCAGTTCCCTGCTTTTCACCCACGGTGCGCCGACTAACTCAAACGGAGTGTCCGTCCCGCGCCCCACCGAAACATTCGTGCCTTCAATCAGCGCCACGCCCGGATACAGTGCCGCCTCCGTCACGCTCCGCAAATTCGGCGACGGATTCACCCACGCCAGCCCCGTCGAATCGAACCAATCCCCGCGCTGCCATCCTTCCATCG
>JBEKRY010000310.1:0-2759 GCA_049517555.1 Candidatus Sulfotelmatobacter sp.
GGAAAATACGCGTTTGTAAGTACATGTATTTTCAATCGAGTGCAGGCCATTCACAGGCCGGTGACAGAATTTGGTGCAGACGCACCGAGCATTTCCCGTGGAAGCCGCATCAGATGCGGGTTTTCGCGTTAGGTATTGACGTGAATCAATGTGAAACCTTGGGCAGGGGATCTTGGTTCGCCTGTGAATATCGCGCACTTCCCTTGACTGGCACGGGATCTGTGGTCTGGGGTCCCGTGGAGTTTGGCAAGCTTAGCGATCGAACCACAAACCCGGGGGCTGAAGCCATGGGTTCATCGTGACGAGTTCTTACGCGGCCCTGAAGGGCCGTTCTTCCACGGATGTACAGGAGTTTCCGGAGTCTCTTTAACGGAGTCTCAAGAGACTTCTATTTTTTCGTCTACCAGGCGCTTGTCGGTTTCGTCCATGCCGGTGAGTTCGAATGAGTTGGTCAGCACGGCTTTGCCTTTTTCGACGCTGGTGATGACGTAGGAGCAGCCGAACCAGTGGGCTTCGGCGAGGTCGGTCTTTGACCACTGGGCGGGGTGGTCGGGGTGGGAGTGGTAGAAACCGATGATGTCTTCGCCGCGGTTGCGGCCTTCACGCTGGATCCGCACGAGTTCTTTGGGGTCGATGTTGTAGCGGTTGTGGGCGGAGTCGGTGCGGGTGTTGCCGGCGCGGGCGGTTGAGGTTACGACGCGGGTTCCGTCGTCTTCGACGCGCCCTAGCAGGATGCCGCAGCATTCGTTGGGATACGTTTCTTCGCCGTGGTGGCGGAGGGCTTCGTAGTCTCTAGGGGAGAGTTTTAGCATCGGTGGAGTCGTCTACGAGAAAGTCGAGATTCCCACCCTAGCCGCAAAGAACGCGGCTAGGATGGGGCACCCATTTTCGATTTGGTTCTCATCAGCCTTCGTTCCAGAATCTTTCGCTTAAGTACTTATCGCCGGAGTCGCAGAGGATGGTCACGATCACAGCTTCGTCTTTTCTCTTCAAGGGCAGGCCGCGGGCGATTTTCAGACATCCTACGACTGCGGCTGCGGCCGAGATGCCAACCAACAATCCGGCGTTGCGGGAGAGGTGGCGGGCCATGGCGTAGGCGTCTTCGGTGGAAATTTCGAGATTCTGATCGGCGAGCGTCGCGTCGTAAATTTTGGGCACGATTGCGCTGGACATATGTTTCGCGCCTTCGATGCCGTGGAAGGAGGAGTCGGGCTGCAGCGAGATGCATTGCACGCTCGGATTCAATTCTTTGAGGCGGCGCGTGGTACCGACGAACGTGCCGCTGGTGCCGAGCATGGAGACAAAATGCGTGACCCGGCCTTGCGTCTGCTGCCAGATTTCGTTGGCGGTGCCGTGATAGTGGGCTTTCCAGTTGGCGTCGTTGGAATACTGGTCGGCGTAAAAATATTTTTCTGGATGTTTAGCTGCGAGCTCACGGGCCATGCGGATGGCGCCGTCGGAACCGTCGGCGGGATCGGTGTAAACAATGTTGGCGCCGTAGCCGTGCAGAATCTGCTTGCGCTCGCGGGAAACATTTTGCGGCATGCAGAGGGTGACGGGGAATCTTTCGGCGGCGCCGAGCATCGCATAAGCAATGCCGGTGTTGCCACTGGTGGCGTCGAGCAGAATCTGGCCGGGGCCAAGTTGGCCGCGGCGGCGAGCTTCGGCGACGATGTTGGCGGCGGCGCGATCTTTGACCGATCCGCCGGGGTTGTACCACTCGGCCTTACCCAAAAGTGCTACGCCCGGCAGGTCGGCAGTGACGGCGTCCAGGCGCAAGAGCGGAGTGTTGCCGATGCGCTCGATCAGGCTGTGGCCCAGCGTTTCGCCCAGTCCTGAGGCTGCTTCCCGGGGTTCGTTGGGTTCGACGGGAGTCGACATGGAGGCTGTTTTTGTAGTTCCGAATGCCATTGGTGAAACCAAAATGCCGTGACCTACGTAATGTGCTATATGGTTTGAAACGAGGTATGTAGTACCTTGTTTGGCCGAATATATGGATGAATCAGTTTCGTCCCGCGATGCAGTTCGTGTACAAGTAAAGTTGTACCCGGTTCTTATAGAGTACGCATCTAATACAACAGCGCGCTTTTTGAGAGCGTCGTCGATCAAATAATCGACGAGCAATCGGCAAGGAAAGGTTGAAGTAAACCGCAATGTCTAAAACTATTGAAGCACGAACCTATGAAGAAGCGCTAGCCTGGCTGCGCGATCACGGGTTCGACGTAACCGACGCCCCCGGCGCCACGGTGCGCGTTTTTCTGAGGAAATATAACGTGTCCGCGGCCATCCAGAAGACGCCGGAGGATACGGTAAAGATTTTTGCGTATCCCGGCTACCTGATTGGCAGCGAGATTTCGAAGCTGGTCAACCGGGGATACCAGCAGTTTCTGAAGACCTCGAAAACGGAAATCCCGGCCAGCGCTGACCACCTGAAGGCGCTGCAGTCTTTTTCGGAGGAAATGAAAGAGGGGCTTGGTCTGCCCAGTTTGTACAACGAGTCGCTGGGAACGGTGAGCGAGTCGTATCATTACGACCGCATTGAGGATCGGGACAAGGCTGTTGTGGATCGGCCGAAGCGTCCGTGGGAAGTCGCGGGCAAGGGCGCAGCGGTTGCGGCGAAGAAGGGCCGGGCGTAAAGGATTGGTCGCGCGGCACCGCTGGGGCTAAAGCCCCATTTCTCCACGAGTCGGGACGCGGCGCTGAAGCGCCGCTCTTCCACGTTGGTTCCCTTCTTCCGCCTCGGTTCTCTCCTTTCGCCT
>JBEKRY010000311.1:0-2737 GCA_049517555.1 Candidatus Sulfotelmatobacter sp.
ACTTCCCTGCCCGCAGAACGCAGCAAGCGCACGAACGTATCGCCGAGAATGGCGTTGCGCAGGTGTCCGATGTGCGCAGCCTTGTTGGGATTGATGCTCGAGTGCTCGACCAGAATCTTGCCGCGCTGAGACGAAAGCAGGCGCTGCAAGCGCTCGAGTTTCGGAGATTCGCCCGTGATGATAGCGGAGGCAAACTCGGACCGATTCAAACGCGCGTTGATGTAGCCTGCCCCAGCAACTTCCAATTTCTCGAAACCTTCAATAGTGCCGATACCCGCAACGATCTCCTCGGCCACCTTGCGCGGGGGCTTGCGCAGTTTTCTGGCTAGCTCGAAGGCTAACGGGAACGCATATTCGCCAAACTCGATTTTGGGCGGCTGCTCGACGGCGAAACCAGCGATAGAGAGGTTGTATGTTCTGAACACAAATGGGATTACGGCTTCGATGAGACGGTTGCGTAGATGACGGTACAAGAAGTCCCTCTAAGTTATTGAAGAAACAGTGATTTTATCAGAGCGGGCGAG
Organism: Candidatus Sulfotelmatobacter sp.; assembly: GCA_049517555.1. Lineage (GTDB taxonomy): Bacteria > Acidobacteriota > Terriglobia > Terriglobales > Acidobacteriaceae > Sulfotelmatobacter. The sequence goes on from JBEKRY010000311.1 coordinate 525, forward strand.
CGGCGCGCGTTTGACGGAGGTGGATTGCTTCCCTATGATGAAAGTTCCGTCGTTGTGGCGGCACAAACCCTTTCACCACAGAGGACGCAGAGGTGCACAGAGGTCTTTGTGAAACATCCTCTGTGATCTCTCTGTGTCCTCTGTGGTTCAGCTTTTGAACTTATGCGCATCGCCTACCTAGAATGTTTTTCCGGCATGAGCGGCGATATGTTCCTGGGCGCCCTCATCGACGCCGGAGTTCCGCCTCGACTGCTGGAAGACGCCGTCGCGGCCCTAAACGTGGGCGCGCGTCTGGAGATATCGCGGGTTGTCCGCAGCGGCATCTCGGCGACTAAGGTCGACGTCTGGGTCGATGGCGAAAAAGATCTTCCGCGGGAAGAGTTCTGGGCGAAGCAGAACGCTTTGCCGGCGCCCGCGCACGCCGACCACGAACATCATCATCACGAACACGATCATCATCACGGTCACGAACATAGTCATGAGCACGAGCATTCCTCTGAGCCCAAAGACGCGCACGCAGGCGCGCACGCTCCACATGGGCATTCTCATGGCCGCGGTTTGGCCGAGATTCGCGACATCATCGGCAAGGCCGGAATCAGTGATCGGGCTAAGCGCACCGCCGTCGCGATCTTTGAAGCTCTTGGCGCAGCCGAGGCCAGGATTCATGCCACGTCGATCGAAGAAGTGCACTTTCACGAAGTGGGCGCGGTCGATGCGATGGTCGACATTGTCTGCGCCGCAGTGGGAGCGGAAGCCCTGGGAGTGGATAAGATTATCTGCTCTCCGCTGAACGTCGGCGGTGGGATGGTGAAGTGCGCGCATGGCACGTTTCCCGTACCAGCGCCAGCGACCGTCGAACTGCTGCGAGATGCGCCGGTATATTCTTCGGGCTTGCAAGCCGAGTTGGTCACTCCCACGGGAGCCGCAATTGTGAAAATACTGGCTTCTGGTTTTGCTACGTTCCCCGAAATGCGGATTGAGAAATCTGGTTACGGAGCCGGATCGCGCGAGTTCCCGGGCCATCCCAATGTCGTGCGATTGACGATCGGTGAAGCCGCCTCAACGCTGGCGTCTAAGACGGCGTCCGAAACGATCACTGTGCTCGAAGCCAATCTCGACGATCTGAATCCCCAGGTCTTCGGATACGTCATGGACCGCTTGCTCGAGGAAGGAGCACTGGATGCGTTCGCCATGCCGGTGCAGATGAAGAAGAACCGCCCGGGAACGCTGCTGACCGTGTTGTGCAAGCCTGAAGATGCCGGCAAGCTGACGCAGTTGATTTTTACCGAGACCACTACTCTGGGTGTGCGCCGGCGCGACGAAATCCGGCAGACGTTGGCGCGACGCTGGGAGAATGTCTGCACCCAATGGGGCGAAGTCCGCATCAAGATTGCCAGCATGAACGGAACCGTCACCAACTACGCGCCCGAATATGAAGACTGCCGGCGCATCGCGGCCGAGCAGCATGTGCCGCTGAAATCGGTGATGCAGGAAGCTGCGCGGGAATACCTGTCGCGGGAGCATCCAGGGAAAGGCGAACAGCACTAACCACAGAGGACACTGGGTAATTCCTCTGTGTCCCCTGTGTCCTCTGTGGTTCAAGAATTTATGACTCGAAAGTTCTACATTACGACTCCGATTTACTACGTGAACGCCCGCCCGCACATCGGCCATGCGTATACGACCATCGCCTGCGATACGATCGCTCGAAGGCAACGCCTGCTCGGCGCCGACACTTTCTTTCTGACCGGCACCGACGAGCACGGGCAGAAGATCGAGCGCGCGGCGGAGGCCGCGGGCAAGACGCCGCAGCAGTACGCCGACGAAATTTCGTCGGAGTTTCGCAAACTCTGGCAGCGGATGGGCATTTCGAATGACGACTTCATCCGCACTACCGAAGAACGCCACACCAAGCGGGTGCAAGAACTGTTCCGCCGCATTCGCGACAACGGCTACATCTATAAAGGTACGTACACGGGACAGTACTGCGTCTCCGACGAACTGTACGTGGATGGTGCGCAGCCCGGCGACCCTTGCCCCACCTGCGGGCGGATCACCGAGACCGTGCACGAAGAAAACTATTTCTTCAAGCTATCCGCTTTTCAGGACAAACTGCTGGAGCTTTATGCGAATCCGGATTTCATTCGGCCGGAGGCGCGTCGGAATGAAGTCATTTCGTTCGTCCGTTCCGGATTGCGCGACCTGTCGATCAG
>JBEKRY010000312.1:0-2732 GCA_049517555.1 Candidatus Sulfotelmatobacter sp.
TAGCAAGCATCCCACCACAAATCTGAACAGGAGAAACTGCATGGACACGATCCGGAGAAGTTTGCGCGGCGCTGTGCTCGTGGTAGCGACCGCCTCGGTGATGGTATTTGCAGCTGGAGCCAACGCGCAGAATCAGGGCTCCAACGGCAATCAATGGCCTTACAGCTACCCAGCGCCAGACAAGAATTGGCCCTACGCAACTATCGGACGCTCTCCCGTCCTGGCGGTGGTTGGCGACGTTGCCTGCGAGCCAGGCGAGACGGAGCCCGCTGGTGAGTCGGCGCACGAAAGCTGCAGTACCCCCAAGTCCCCCTACACCGCCACCTCTCTTTGGCAATCCCAGGAGGCTACTGCGAATCAGATTGAGACTATAAAGCCTGACCTCGTCGCGATCCTCGGAGATCTGCAATACCAAGTAGGCCAATATTCGGACTTTGAGAGTTCGTACGATTTGACCTACGGGGCTTTCAAAATGATTACTCGGCCAGCTCCTGGCAACCACGAATTTTATGACGAGCACGGCGCGACCGGCGTTGCCGGCTACGGCTACTTCTCCTACTTCAACGGCTACCAGATCAATACCACTGGGCAACCGATCACGACTACGCTCGCGGACCCGTGCCCATCATCGATGACGGGGTGCGGCTATCCGGCCGCTACCACTCCCAACCCCCAACCTATACCTCGCGCTGATGGACAGGCGGGGCACTTCGAGGCGTCGGGTGGCGTTGGATCCACCGTGCCGGCGGGCGATCCAGTCGGAGTCGGAGAGGGCTGGTATTCCTATGATCTCGGATCCTGGCACATTATCTCGCTCAATATTGAGTGCGAAACGCAGCCGGGCGGTTGTTCGACCACTGGCTCCTGGTTTGCCTCCGAACTGGAATGGCTGAAGAAGGATCTCGAGGCGAATCATTCCGCTTGCACGGCCGCGTACTGGCATCAGCCCACGTTCAGCGCCACGAACGGCATCACCGAGGAAGGCGTGACCGCTCAGGCCTTTTGGGAACTGCTCTACCATTACGGAGCCGACCTGGTGCTGAACGGACACGACCACCTCTATGCCCGCTATCGCCCGCTTGACCCTCAAGGGAATTACGATCCAAGGAATGGCATACGGCAGTTCACCGTAGGCACGGGTGGCGAGACACTCGATCCGATCGTCGTAACCCCCGTCACGGCCGCCCAAGCCACGGCCGCGAATCCCGAAACAAACATGGAGGACCCTACCGGCAACGTGAATTTCAACGCACAGAATCTCCAGGCGTATACCGGGTTCTACTGGGGCGTGATGGGCCTGACGCTCTATCCGAACGGCTACGCGTGGGATTTCGAGTCGGCACTGGCAGGCCCCACAGCTTTACCCAACGGTCCTACACTTCCTGCTCCGAATGCGACCGGTGGTTATAGCGACAAGGGCGTCGGCACCTGCCACGGTCCAAACCTGCGGTAGCTACCGGATTGTCTTCGCGACGTTAGGTTTGACCCTGCTTCAGCACTCCTTCCCCCTTCGCGAAAAATTGCGGAGGGGGAATTTCTTTTGTTGGGCTCTCAGCTCCTGCTCGCGGCCTTTCCTCATCCCCACATCTGCGCCCACGATCGTATCAGGCAACCGCTGCGCCGACTCTTAGACGTCGAAGTTCTTGACGTCGAGGGCGTTGTCTCCGATGAATTTGCGGCGAGCTTCTTGCCGCGGCGGTTGAAATAGCCTGTTGATCCGCAGCTAGATCGTGCGCCCGGTCAATTTCATCGCGGCAATCCAAATTCTCTTTGAAAAACCGGCGGACGGGGTCGTATGATGGGGCCAACCACGGGACCCAATAAGCTTTGAGCGCGACCTCGAAACAGGTCGCGACTTCCCCCATGTTTCTGAAATTCGACCCCACGTTCCTGAAATTAGAAACAACTCGTTGAATTTCAAAAAGAGGAGATTGCGGATGAAGCCTGACCGCTTTTTCTACACTGCCGCCGGGGCCATCTTCCTGGTTCTCACCGTCCTCGGCTTCCAGCAATACATCTTTCATGGCAAGCATGTTGACGGCAGCCCGATCGATCCAGCGATGCTGGTCATCGTGGTGGCGCACTCGAGCGCCATCTTTGCCTGGTTCGTGATGTTCTTCGTGCAGTCCGTGCTCATCTCGACACACAATCGCCGGCTGCACATGACACTCGGCTGGGGCGTGGTGGGGATTGCCGCGCTGATCGTCGTGACCGCGCCGCTGGTGGCTTTGCGGTCGATCCAGGTGGCCCCGCAGCAGGTGATTTTCGACTGGCCGGGCCCGCAGTTTCTGCTGGTGATGTATTCGGAGATTGCACTGTTCGCGGCGTTCATTACGATCGGCGTGCTCAACCGCAAGCGGCCGCGCATTCACAGGCCGATGATGCTGCTGGCTTCGCTCGCGATCGTGAGCGGAGCGACGGCGCGGATCGCGCAGGTGAATTCGATCTTCGGCCTGCACCTTTGGGTGGCGCTGTTCGGGCCGATTGTGACGCTGGGAGTGCTGCTGCTGGTGGTGCGCGCGGCTTTGACGCGCAGCTTCGATCGCCAGTTCGCCTTGGGGCTGGCCGTGATGGCGATGGTGACGCTCGTCGCGGGAAGGCTGGCGATGACGAGCGTGTGGGGCGATTGGGCGGGAATCATTCTGAAGCGATGACGAGATTTCTGTTGTGCATGTTGGGATTCCGGGCCTGAAGGCCTGGAATTTTGTTGCGCGGGAGTTCAGGGGCCTGAA
>JBEKRY010000313.1:0-3056 GCA_049517555.1 Candidatus Sulfotelmatobacter sp.
AAGACTCCGGCGTGGGCGCCGCGGCCGGTTCCGACCATGATCGCCATGGGAGTGGCGAGTCCGAGGGCGCAGGGGCAGGCGATGATGAGGACTGCGACTGCGTTCACGAGGGCATGGGCGAGGCGCGGCTGCGGGCCGAATGCGAGCCACGCGGCGAAGGTTATGACGGCGATGGCAACTACGGCTGGGACGAAGTACGCCGCAACGCGGTCGGCGAGTTTCTGAATGGGGGCGCGGCTGCGCTGGGCCAGGCCGACCATTTGGACGATTCGCGCCAGTAGAGTTTCGGAGCCGACGCGTTCGGCGCGCATGATGAATGATCCGGTGGAATTGATGGTTGCGCCGATGACTTTGCTGTTAGGAGTTTTTTCGACGGGGATGGATTCGCCGGTGATCATGGATTCGTCGACGGAGCTGCGGCCTTCGAGGACGACGCCGTCGACGGGGACTTTTTCTCCGGGACGGACGCGCAGGCGGTCGCCGGGTTTCACTTGATCGAGAGGGATATCTTTTTCTTTTTCGGTAACCTCGCCACCTTTTTTGGTGGCGGGACCGTCGACGAGCAGGCGCGCGGTTTTCGGGCTGAGATCCAGTAAGGCGCGGATGGCGGCGCTGGTGCGGCTGCGGGCGCGGAGTTCCATGACCTGGCCGAGCAGGACCAGCGTGGTGATGGCGGCGGCAGACTCGAAGTAGACTTCGGGGTAGCCGCCGCCCATGCTAGTCATACCACGGCCGGCGATGCCACGCATTGAGTCGGGGAAAATTCCGGGGGCGATCGTCGCGACTAAGCTGTACACGTAGGCTACGCCGGTGCCGAGGCCGATCAGCGTGAACATGTTCGGGCTGCGGTTGACGAGCGAAGTCCAGAAACGCTGAAAGAATGGGAGGCCGCACCAGAGGACGACGGGAGTGGCGAGCGCGAACTCGAGCCATGGAAGGCTTGCACCGTTAATCCGCAAAGCGATCATCAGATCCGCGACGGGGCGGGGCCAGAGCATGCTTCCCATGGCGATCGCGAGCAAGGGAGTGGTGAGGGCGACGCCGACCCAAAAACGGCGGGTCATGTCGCGCAGTTCGGGATTCTCTTCGGCGGAGGCGGAGGCGGTGACGGTGCGCGGTTCGAGTGCCATGCCGCAGATGGGGCACGCGCCTGGGCCGTCGCGAATGATTTGCGGGTGCATGGGGCAGGTGTATTGGGTGCGCGTGGAGGCTGCGGGGACGTTCGGTTCGAGTGCCATGCCGCAGGAGGGACAGGCTCCGGGCTTCGGCGCGCGGACTTCGGGGCACATGGGGCAGACGTAGGTGGGGAGCGAAGAGCTAGACCCGAGGTCCCTCGACTGCGCCTTCATTTCGCTATCGCGAAACGAAGGCTCAGCTCGGGATGACAATCGTGGAGGGACGGCTGGCGGGGATTTTGCCGGGGATGACTTTCCGAGCGTGACCAGGCTGGCGGGCTTGTTGAGATATCCTGTCGGGTTGGCTTTGAATTTATCGGCACAACCGGCGCAACAGAAGTAGTATTTTTTTCCGCCGTGCTCGTAGACGTGCTTCGCCGTGGCGGGATTTACGTTCATTCCGCAGACGGGGTCGCGTTCGAGGGCTGGGGTGGTTGGCATGGAGATGGAGTCTATGTCTTTGACCGTCGTATTTGATCGTTGATGATCTATATTGGATTCATCCGGCGGCGTGGGCCGGGGCTTCCAATTCATCATACTCAAGGGCGTGAATGCAATGACTTATCTGGATGTGGCTTTCAATTATGGTGCGCTTCCGGGCGAAAACGAGCTGCGGGCGATTGACGCAATGCGCGAGGTGTACGGCATCCGGCGAGTGCAGTTCAGTGCGAAGGAGCACACGGTGCGGGTGGAGTTCGACGCCTCGCGGATGAAACAGGATGCGGTTGCGAAGCTGCTGCGGCAGGCGGGGATTGATGTGCGGGAGCCGGTGGTGCTGGCCTAGGGGGGTGCGCTGGAGCTGCAGGGCGCGCAGGAACTCCTGTCGACGGCATCGCCTGCGTCTGCTGACGTAGGGTTCCTCGCGCGGCTTTGCCGCGCTCAGAATGACATCCGGCGGGAATACTTTTGGAAATTGAACCGGAGGCGAAAGAGTTTCGCGGTTGAGCTGCGGCGGATCTTGCCGCAGATCAAAGGACGGGGGAGGGCTGCTGGGCGCATCTCAAGGAAATGCAAGGGGTGCTCACAGAAAACCTCTGGCCGAAGTTATTCTCTGAAGCACCCCGTTGCGCGCCACTTCGTCTGTTCTGTAATGTTGCAAGCAGCGTGCCATCCGTAAACCGTTCAAAATCAATGGCGATCGGGTGTTCGCCTCGGTAGGAATTGCGCGGCGGAGGGAAAGAATTACGCCGGGGCAGTCGAGGCAGCAACAAGGGCCAAAGAAGGAACGAAAAACGGCTATTTAAAGAGTTTCTCTTTTTCGGCGTCAGCGCCTGAGTCCGAAACGGCCGATGGATGGACGAAGTCCGTTTTCAGGCTAACGATTCTTCGCTATAATTGCATGTCTGTTCTCGATATAGCTTTACTTTTCGCCGTAATCGTTGCTCGCCGTAATCGACCGGCAGTCTTTCCTGCCTGCGATGTGCGCCCTTAGCTCAGTTGGATAGAGCGACTGGCTACGAACCAGTAGGTCGGGAGTTCGAATCTCTCAGGGCGCACCATCGCGCGGCCGCGTAAGTCCCATTGTCCCCGAATTGTCCCCGTTCAGTCGAGGACGCGTTTTTCGCCGGCATTGCGACGACGTTTTCCTTGACTGTCTTCAGGTACTCTTGCGTGCGCCGCAGCGCGGTTCGCAGGTCCGTCTCCGCAGCGATCGCATAGCGCCGGAACATCGAGTCCGTTTTGTGCCCCGAGATTTTCATCGCGATGCTTTGAGGAACGCCGGCCGCAAGCATATTGCGACAGGCGGAGCGTCGCAAGTCGTGGAAGAGCCGTTGAACGACGCCAGCCTTCTTAGAGGCTTTCGACCAGGCCTTCCTGAAATCGCCCACAGGCTGCAGTTGATCACGGCCGGCGTGGCGAACTACGCCGCGATGGAATATC
>JBEKRY010000314.1:0-2594 GCA_049517555.1 Candidatus Sulfotelmatobacter sp.
GCAACTTCTTCGCGCCCTCGCGCAACCCCGACAAATAATCCGCCACCGGAACATTCAGCGAACCAACGTCGTCCGCATCGTACCCCGCAATCGCCTGAAGGACGATCGAAGCATCCATTACAGTCCTCGCCAGAGGCCCAACGTGATCGAGCGACCGCGAGAGCGGAATCACTCCCCGGCTCGACACGCGACCATAGGTCGGCTTCAAACCGACACAGCCGCAAAGCGCAGCCGGCTCGCGAATCGAGCCCGCCGTGTCGGTCCCAATCGCCGCATAAGCGAGACCCGCGGCCACCGCAGCGGCGGACCCTCCAGACGACCCGCCCGCCATCCGCCCCACGTCCCACGGATTGTGCACATCGCCAAAATGGCTGACCAGCGAACTGCCTCCATAGGCGAACTCATGCAGATTATTCTTCCCGATGATCACCGCCCCCGCCTGTCGCAGTCGGCGAACAACCTCGGCATCGTGTCTCGAAACGTTTTCTTTCAGCAGCGCGCTGGCCGCGGTAGTGCGAACCCCGGCCACGTCGATGAGATCCTTCAGCGCCACCGGGACGCCATGCAGCGGTCCCCGCCACTCCCCGCGTAGAATCTCCGCTTCCGCCCGCCGCGCCTCAGCCAAGGCAGACTCAGCCATGACCGTGATGAATGCATTGAGGGTAGGATTCAGTTGCTCAATCCGCAGAAGACACTCCTGAGTAATTTCGACCGGAGAGATTTCTTTCCCCCGCAAGCGCCGGGCGAGGTCGTTGATAGTGGCAAAGTCAGTCATGAAAGCCGAGCCCATTGTAAAGGCAGAGGAATTTTCGGTAGTGGCTCAGTTTGAACTTTCAAGGTGTGGCGTCATCCCGAGCGGAGCCGCTTTTCAGGCGGAGGGAGGGATCTCCCGCTCAACCGGCCTAATGCGTAAGCCAAACTGCAGCACTACCGAATTTTCCTCTGCGCTCTCTGTGTCCTCTGTGGTTCTGATTTTTTTCGAACTGGAAGCGCATTCCGCTCCCCCCCACAGTCCTATAATCGTGCAAGTCGGTCTTGCTGAGAGCGGGAGAAAAACATGGCAGAGATGACGATCGCGCCCGTTGCAACGCACGGCTTTTTCGTGGATGGCCGATGGCATGAAGACGGAGACATCGTAGAGATTCGCGCCCCCTACGACGGCAGCGTGATTGCCCGCGTCGTCCAGGGCCGCCGCGAACACGCCGAGGCCGCCATTGCCGCCGCCGTCAAGGCTTTCGGCACTACCCGGCGCCTGCCCGCGTTCGAGCGCCAGCGCGTGCTCCGTCAGATCTCGGCCTTCATGACGCAGCGCAAGGAAGAATTTTCTCGCACCCTCGCGCAAGAAGCCGGCAAACCCATCCGGGCCGCCCGCACCGAAGTCGAGCGCGCCATCTTCACTTTCAACGTCGCAGCCGAGGAAAGCACCCGCATCTACGGCGAATACCTTCCACTCGACACCCAGGAATTCACCGCCGGACGTTGGGGCATTGTCCGCCGATTTCCGCTCGGCCCCATCGCCGGCATCACGCCATTTAATTTCCCCCTCAATCTCGTGGCCCACAAAGTCGCTCCGGCGATCGCTGCCGGATGTTCCATGGTATTGAAGCCCGCGCCCCAAACCCCGCTCTGCTCGCTGCTTCTGGCCGAATGTGTACAACAGGCGGGCTGGCCCGACGGCGGCCTCAACGTGATCCCGCTCTCCAATGAAGACGCCGCACTTCTCGTCACCGACGACCGCATCAAGCTCATCAGCTTCACCGGCAGCGTGCCCGTTGGCTGGGACATCAAGCGCCGCGCCGGAAAAAAGAAAGTCGTGCTCGAACTTGGCGGCAATGCGGGCGTCATCGTCCATAGTGACGCCGACCTCGAATACGCCGCCGAGCGCTGCGTCGCTGGCGGATTCGGCTACGCCGGCCAGACCTGCATTTCCGTGCAGCGCATTCTGGTCGAGCACTCGGTCTACGGAAAGTTCACCGACCTCTTCGTCGAGGGCGTAAAGAAACTGAAGACAGGCGATCCGATGGACGAATCCACCGACGTTGGTCCGCTCATTCGCGAAAGCGACGCGATCCGCACCACCGCCTGGATTGACGAAGCCGTTCGCTCCGGCGCCCGCCTGCTCTGCGGCGGCGGCCGCCACAATCTCGTCGTCGAGCCCACCGTGCTCACCGGTACCAAGCCCGAGATGAAAGTGAATTGCCAGGAAATCTTCGGCCCCGTGGTAACGGTCGAGCCCTACAAAGATTTCGACGATGCCCTGCGCAAAGTGAATCACTCTGCCTTCGGCCTGCAGGCCGGCGTCTTTACCCGCGACGCCAAGCTGCTTTTCCAGGCCTACGAAGAACTCGAAGTCGGCGGCGTGATCGCCGGAGACGTCCCATCCTTCCGCATCGATCAAATGCCCTACGGCGGCGTCAAAGATTCCGGCCTGGGCCGCGAAGGCCTGCGCTACGCCATCGAAGAAATGACCGAGCCCAAACTCATGGTTATGAATCTCAGATAGCAACGTAGCCGCAGACGCATTCGTCCGGGGAATCCATTATTACTTCCGCGCCGCATTCAATTACCACGCCGAATCCCGTTCTACCTTCGTG
>JBEKRY010000315.1:0-2577 GCA_049517555.1 Candidatus Sulfotelmatobacter sp.
GTCCGCCGCGATCCCCGCGTCTCGCTCGCCATCATCGACCCCGAAAATCCCTACCGCTATCTCGAAATTCGCGGCCGCGTGGTCGAAATCACCGAAGACGGCGCCGACGACAGCATCAATAAGCTGGCAAAAAAATATCTTGGCGTAGATAAATATCCCTACGCCCAGCCCAGCGAAACCCGCGTCATCTACAAAATCAAGCCCGAGCACACCACCGTAATGGGCTAAAGCGGCGCCAACCGTAGAGACGTAGCTTGCTACGTCTCTTGCCGACAGCTCCGTGGAAGAGCGGCGCTTCAGCGCCGCGTCAGCCGCCATAAAAATGCATCGGGCTTTAGCCCCTGCGCGAGGAAATCATCCGTACCTACAACCTCTGCTTCCTCGGCTTCGGCAACGTCAACCGGACCCTGGTCCGCCTCCTCGAAGATCGCGCCCAGGAACTGCGCGATCGCCACGGCATCGCCTACCGCGTCACCGGCGTCGCCTCCCGCCGCCTGGGCTGGATCGCGAATCCCGATGGCCTCGACCCAATCGAAGCCTGTGGCGCGGGCGCCCCCGCCCGCGAAAACCCGGAAGCTAAAACTAACGCTAACGTCCGCGACTGGCTAGCGAAAGCCCAAGCCGACATCCTCTTCGAAGCTACATCCCTCAACGTCGAAACCGGCCAGCCCGCCATCGACCACATCCGCGCCGCCCTCGACCACGGAGCCCACGCCATCACCGCCAACAAAGGCCCCATCGTCCACGCTTACCGCGAGCTCCGAGACCTGGCCGCGGCGCGCGGCAAAAAATTTCTCTTCGAATCCACGGTCATGGACGGCGTCCCGGTTTTTTCTTTCTTCGACCAGCTGCCCACGGTTCACGTGCAAGGCTTCCATGGAATTCTGAATTCCACGACCAACGTAATCCTGGGAGAAATGGAACAGGGAGTCACCCTCGACGAAGCTCTGAAGAAAGCGCAGGCCCTCGGCGTAGCCGAAACCGACGCCACCCATGACATCGACGGCTGGGACGCCGCCGTCAAAACCGCCGCCCTGATCACGGTTCTGATGGATATCCCCGTGCGCCTCGCCGACATCGAGCGCGAAGGCATCCGCGACCTCACCCCGCAAGCCCTGCGCAACGCCCGCCGCGACGGCTGGCCCTTCAAGCTGGTCTGCCGCGCGCAACGCGTCAGCGGAGGTGTAGAGGCAATCGTCGCCCCCGAAAAAGTTCTGGCCACCTCACCTATGGGCAAGATCACCGGCACATCGTCCTACCTCCATTTCGAAACCGACATCTTCCCCGGCCTGTCCGTCACGGAAGAAAATCCCGGGTTGTACGCCACGGCATATGGAATGCTGGCGGATTTTGTAAGGGCGACGGAGTAGAGTACGAGTGTGAAAAGAGCTGCGCGATTCTCACTTTTGCTCGCCTTCGCAATAGGCAGCGCCGCGTCCGCGCAAACCACCCCTCCCCCAACGCCGAAAGGTGAGGTTGTTATCGTGAGCCTTCTTGGCGCCAAGTATCCACCATTGGCCCGAAAAGCAAATATCACTGGCGAGGTTGAGCTGAAGCTCGAAATCGGGAAAGACGGTAGCGTCGCATCGGTCGTCGTGGTAAGCGGACCTCCAATGCTTACCGACGCCGCATCGGACAGCGCGAAACAATCACGGTTTGAATGCCGAAGGTGTGAGTCTGAAGTTACAAAGTACTCCTTGACTTATTCCTTTCAAATTGCTGCAACCCCTGGATGGCCCTGTCCGGAAACAATCGGGGACCACGTCACCCAATCCGAGAACCACATAATGATCACAGGGGAACCAGCTCTGGTCGATCTTTATTTTGTGAATGTGCGGGCTCATTCTGCAAAGTGCCTCTATCTCTGGGCTTGCGGTTCGGTCTGGGGCGGGGAAGATTACTACTACTACCGCGTTCGTTCCGTGAAGTGCCTTGGATTGTGGAGCTGTGGCCACCGGCTCCGTGAGCCGTTCGCCACCTGCAGAAAGCTGCACCGCAAACTTGCTTACTGATCATCGGACTTCTAATCGACGTTGCGACCGCGGTTTTGAAACGTAAGGCCCGTCGTCGTGATAAAAGTGAAAGAACATGCCGACCACTGAACATATCGCTCCTCCCGCCCTCGACCTAGCCTCCATCCGCGCCCAATTCCCCTCGCTCACCCAAATCGTCAACGGACACCCCGCCGCGTTCCTCGACGGCCCCGGCGGAACGCAAGTTCCGCAGCGCGTGATCGACGCCATCTCCAACTACCTGCGCCGCGACAACGCCAACACCGGCGGAGCCTACGCCACCAGCCGCCACACCGACGCCATGATCGCCGAAGCCCGCAGCGCCATGGCCGACTTCCTGCACTGCGCCGCCGACGAAGTCGCCTTCGGCCCCAACATGACGACCTTGACGTATGCGATGTCCCGCGCCATCGGCCGCGAGCTGAAGCCCGGAGACGAAATCCTGGTCACCCGCCTCGACCACGACGCCAACGTTTCTCCCTGGCTGCAAATGGCGGAGGATAGAGGAATCACCGTCCGCTGGGCCGAGATCCACGACGAAGACTGCACCCTCGACATGGCCGAC
>JBEKRY010000316.1:0-3774 GCA_049517555.1 Candidatus Sulfotelmatobacter sp.
AAGCCGTCGCCCGTGACGTGTTCCGCGCTTACAATTTCCAGGAAATTCGCACGCCGATTTTCGAGGATACGGCGCTGTTCGCCCGCGGGGTAGGAGAAGAGACGGATATTGTTTCGAAAGAGATGTTCACATGGGAAGATCGGGCGCGGGCGGCGAGCGAGAAGGGTCAGTCACTGACGCTGCGCCCGGAAAATACGGCTGGAACTGTGCGGGCATATATCGAACACAAGATGTGGGAGCGCGGGCTGAACAAGTTGTATTACATTGGGCCGCAGTTTCGGCGGGAGCGGCCGCAGAAGGGGCGATATCGGCAGTTTTATCAGATCGGGGCGGAGGTGATTGGTCCGCCTTCGTCTGGGAGTGAGTCTCCCGCGAGGGATGCGGAAGTTTTGGAGATGCTGGCGACGTTGCTGGATCGGCTTGGCATTACGGATTGGAATCTGGAGTTGAATTCTGTGGGAACCTCCGCGGACCGGGTGGCTTTCAATGACGCGCTGCGTAAGGCTTTGGAGCCGGTCAAGGACAAGATGTGCGCGGACTGTCAGCGGCGGGCGGTGACTAATCCGCTGCGCGCGTTTGACTGCAAGGTGGCGGAGGATCAGCCGATTATCGAAACGCTGCCTCGCATCACGCAGTTTCTGGGCGAAGATTCGCGGAAGCATTTTGCGGCGGTGCAGGCGATCCTGACCAAGGTAGGTGTCGAGTTTCACATTAACGACCGGCTGGTGCGGGGGCTCGATTACTATACGCGGACGGCGTTTGAGTTTACGCACGGGGCGCTGGGGGCGCAGAACGCGATCCTGGGCGGTGGGCGGTATGACGGGCTGTCGGAGGCGCTGGGCGGGCCGGCGGCTCCGGGGATTGGGTTTGCCATTGGCGAGGACCGGCTGGTGATGTCTTTGAAGGAGACGGCCGAGAGTGTGCTGCGGAAGCCGGATGTGTATGTGGCTGCGATGGCTGGGATGAACGGCGAGGCGGCGAGGCTGGCGCAGGAGTTGCGGCGGCATGATCTGGTGGTTGAGTTGGGGGACGACAGTTTCCGGCTGAAAAAGTCGTTCGAGGTGGCGACCAAGGCGGGGGCGAAGTACATTCTGATTGTGGGTGAGAATGAAGTGAAGGCGGATGCGTTTGCGCTGAAGAATCTGGCGTCGGGCGAACAGGTGCAGGTGGCGCGGGGGGAGCTAGCGGGGAAAATTCGCGGGGAGTGAGGCTGCCGCCTTCGTGGTGAGAGAACAGCAGGTTTCCTTCGACTTCGCTCAGGACAGGCTCTCGTCGCATCGCTCCTCGGAATAACAAACTTTTTGATTCGGCGCCGGTCCTCGGATGAACAAGAAAACATGAGAGGGCTGCGCGGCAGCATGACAAATTGCGGGTTCGAGAGTCTGAATAAGGAGACGGGAATGAGATACGGGTCCGTGGTGGGCGTGATTCTGCTTAGTTGTGCGGTGAGTTTTGCGGGGCAGGCGAATGCGCCGGCCAAGGCGCTGAGTCCGCTGGAGCAGACGCTGATGGCTGCCGAGAAAGGTTTTGTCGAGGCTGCGAAGAAGGGCGATGTGGCATTTTTCAAGCGTACGCTGGCTGACGATTTTTCTTTCGTCTCGTTCGACGGCGAATTGGGGGACCGTCAGGACATGATCGAAGGCCTGGGCGGCGGCGGACTCGATCTGCTGGCTTATGACATGAAGGTCGTGCCGGTGACGGACGGGGTCGCGATCGTGACCTATGATGTGGTGCTGCGCGTTCCGCCGGTGGAGGATCAGGGGCCGCCGCCGCGCTATCAGCATTTCAGCACCACCTGGGTGAAGCAGGGGGACGTGTGGAAGATGAAGTTTCAGCAGATGACGGTGTCGCATTACGGAGACTGGTAGGGGAGAGCGATTGCAGATTGTTGATTGCAGATTGCAGATTGCAGATTGTTGATTGTTGATTTCTGATTGGCTGCGGCTCTTCAATCAGCAATCAATGATTCGGCAATCAGCAATAGGAATCGCAATTTTCGACAACGATACACTCAGGGAGGCGCGCGATGAAAACTCTGGCAATGATTCTGGCGGGATGGTTCTTATTGGCGACGGCGGCGCTGGCGCAGATGCCGCAGCCGGGGCCGGAACACAAGAAACTCGATATGTTTGTCGGCTCATGGACGCTGGACGGTGACATGAAGCCGGGCGAGATGGGTTCGGGCGGAAAGGTGACGGAGAGCGAGAAGTGCGAGTGGATGGAAGGCGGATTCTTTCTCGTCTGCCACACCGACTACAAGACCACGATGGGGAACGGGTCGGGGATTTCGATCATGGGTTATTCCCCCGAAGACAAGTCCTATAGCTACCGTGAGTTCAACAGTTGGGGAGAATTCGTCTACTCCAAGGGGTCGTTAGATGGAGACACATGGACCTGGATCAACGACCAGAAAGAGGGCGACATGATTAAGGGGCGGTTCACCATGAAGGTCACTTCGCCGACCTCGTACAACTTCTCGTACGAAGCGTCGCCGGATGGAACGAAGTGGAGGATGGTGATGGACGGGAAGGCAACGAAGGCAAAGTCGGCGTTTGGGCGGGCTACGATCCTTGTGAAGGTGGCTTTTGGATCGGAGGTAAGAGCTAAGAGCCTTCCGAGGAGACACACTTATGAATTTCAAGGCGATTCTGCTTTCAACTCTGGTTTTGGTTACGACTTCCGCTTGGGCCCAGATGGCGACTACACCTGGTCCGGAAGTAAAAAAGCTCGACTACTTCGTGGGAACGTGGTCGGTCGAGGGGACGATCGGGCAGGGGCCGTGGGGCGCGGGTGGAAAGTTCAGTTCGTCGGACACCACCGAATGGATGGACGGAAAATTCTTTGTGGAGCGGCATTCGGATTTCAAGATGCCTCCGGAGCTGGGTGGGAACGGCAAGGCGGTTTCGTACATGGGATTCGACACGGAAGAGAATGTGTATACCTATAACGACTTCAACAGCTACGGACGGCGGGTCGATTCAAAGGGCACGGTTAGCGGCGATACCTGGACGTGGATGAGCTCGCAGAACTATGGCGGGCAAGAGGTCAAGCAGAAGATGACAATGAAGGTGTTGACGCCGGCGAGCTACAGTCTGAAGTTCGAAGTATCGATCGATGGTACGAACTGGATGCCGTTCATGGAGACGAAGGCGACGAAGAAGTGAAGGGAAATCATTTCATCTTTGTGGTGGTATTGGGGGTTGGATTGGGAGTGTTGAGTCCTGCTTTCTCTCTGCGCGCGCAGGACGCGAAAGGCGCCGGAGATGCGGCGAAGCCGGGAGCAACGACTGCGGAACCCGACGCGAAACCCGGTTCGGGCTACTCGGGAATGTACGCGTTTTTGAAAGAAGGCGAGTTTGTGCAGTTGACGGTAGAGGACGCGGGACACGTCACGGGATTCATTTCGCGATTCGAGGGCGAGAGTGACAAGGGAGAGTTCCTGGATCAGTTTTTCAAGAGCGGCAAGATTGAAGGCAGCAAGTTGACGTTCACGACGGAGATGGTTCACGGGGTGGGGTTCGAGTTTAAGGGGACGGTAGAGCGGGGCGAGGGGAAGAATCCGGGAGATGAAGCTTATTTCGTGCTTAAGGGCACGCTGACCGACACCGCGAGCGACGCGAATAAGAAAGTGACGTCGCACTCGCAGGATGTTGCGTTCAAGATGTTTCCGCGGGATGCCGCGCCAGCGGCGGGAAAGTAGAACACTCTGTCGAAAATCCCCACTTCTCGCGCGGCTTACTAATAAGCTCCCGCGCGAGAAATGGGGCACCCGTG
>JBEKRY010000317.1:0-3942 GCA_049517555.1 Candidatus Sulfotelmatobacter sp.
CTGGCATGCGGCGCGAGCGCATCGTGCTCGATCCCGGCTTTGGGTTCGGGAAGAGTTTCGAGGAAAACTATCCGTTGATGGGGCGCTTCGACGAGTTTCAGTCGGCGGGATTTCCACTGCTGGCGGGCACTTCGCGGAAATCGTTCATTGGCCGGCTCCTCGCCCGTGACGGTAAAGACGCTCCACCGGAAAGTCGCCTCTATGGAACTCTGGCGAGTCAGACAGCGCTGATTCTCAAGGGCGCGCACATCGTACGAACGCATGACGTGAAGGCGTCGGTGGAAGCGGCGCGCGTAGCGGATGCGATTTTGCAGGCGAGATAGAGGTTAAGGTCCGACCGGCAGGCCTCCTGCACTCGTTTTTCCTTCAAAGAAAATCTGAGGACGTCGTTGTCTCCGGGTGCAAGACAAAGCCGCTCCCTAACTGGCCCGGCCTCGTCGCCGGTGACGCTTTACACTATTCTTTCCTCCTCGCGATGTTGATGGATGATCTGATCAGACTTTCGCAGGATCCGCGAGTGATGGTGCGGCGCACAGGATCACCCGATCCTGAAGGGACGTGCGTGGTGTATTGGATGCAGCGCGCTCAGCGTGGGATCGACAATCCTGCGCTCGATGTCGCTGTGGACGCCGCCAACCTGTTGTGCAAGCCCGTGGTTGTCTTTCTTGCACCGGTACCGTTCTATCCGAACGCGAACCTGCGGCACTACCGCTTTCTTGCCGAGGGCATTGCTGACATTGCCGCCGTACTCGCCAAAAGAAATGTCGGATTCGTGTTGCGGCGATTTCCCGACCACAGCCTGCTCCGATTCTGCGAGGAAGTGAAGGCCGCGCTGGTGGTCGGGGACGAGAACCCCATGCGCGAGCCGGAGGCGTGGCGGCGGGCGGCGGCAAAGAAACTGAGAGTTCCACTCTGGACGGTGGACGCGGATGTGATCGTGCCTTCCAATCTGCTGCAAAAGGCGCAGTACGCAGCGCACATTATTCGTCCGCGGTTGCAGGCACAGTTGAAGCGTTTTCTGGTTGCGCCCAGAAATCCGAGCGCGCATGTGACCTGGCGTGTGGCTGGGAAAGAATCAAAGGTCAAATCAAAATCAACTGAGTCTCCGCGCGCCGATTTCGACTTCACCCAGGGCTGGCAGATCGATCGCTCGGTCTCTCCGGTCTCGAACTGGCGCGGCGGAACTTCCGAGGCATTTCGTTTGCTGCGGGAATTCGTCGAGCACAAGCTGCGCGGTTACAGCGCCGGCCGCAACAAACCGGAGATTGACCATACCAGCCGCTTATCGCCTTATTTGCATTTCGGCCACATCGGTCCGGTTACGGTCGCTCTGGCCGTCGATAAAGCCGACGCGCCCCAGGCCGAGAAGGAAGCGTTCCTGAACCAGGTGATCACTTGGCGCGAGCTGGCGGTGAACCTGGTGCGCTTTCATCCCGACTACGACAATTTCGAATGCGCAGACCCGTGGGCGCATCGGACGCTGGCCAAACATGCATCCGACCCTCGCCCGGTGCTTTATTCCGAGCAACAGTTGAAGAACGCCGAGACTCACGATCAACTCTGGAACGCCGCCCAGATGCAGATGGTGACCGCGGGATGGATGCACAACTACATGCGCATGTACTGGGCTAAGAAAATTCTGGAGTGGAGCCGCTCGCCCGCCGAAGCGCATCGCGTCGCGGTGCACCTCAACGATAAATACGAACTCGACGGACGCGACCCCAACGGCTATGCTGGAATTGCCTGGGCGATCGTGGGGAAGTTCGACCGCCCGTGGTTCGAACGGCCCATTTTCGGGCAGATTCGTTACATGTCGGGCGGGAGTACGGGCAGAAAATTCGACAGCAAGAAGTACATTCGGCAAAATCTGTCCGCAGGGTTGTTTTAGCGCGAGTTCCGACGGGATATTCCTACTTTACTGCTTCCAGCGCCTTAGCCACTTCGTCCACGCCCGGCACTACCGGAATATCGTAATTCTTGTGCCACGCCATTTTCCCGTCGCGATCAATGATCGAGATGGCGCGGCCCGTGATCCCTTTGTCCGCCAGGAAAACGCCGTACTTTTCGGCCACGGCGCCGCGCGGCTGAAAGTCGGCAAGCAGCGGATATTGGATGCCCATCTTATCGGCATAGGCTTTGTGCGACCACACACTGTCGACGCTGATGCCGAGCACCTGCGCGTCGAGATCGTCAAACTTTTTCATGTCGTTGACGAAACACGTGTGCTCCTTGGTGCAAACCGGACTCCAGTCCAGCGGATAGAAAACAATCACAACCCGCTTCTTGCCACGAAAGCTGCTCAAAGAGACTTCCTGCTGATTCTGATCTTTGAGGGTGAAGTCGGGAGCGGTAGAACCAACGCTTGCGGACATAAAATCTCCTGAGAGTTAACTCTTGATAACAACTTCAATGATAAGCGATTCTGCTTGAATCCAGCAGAATCGTAACCGGCCCGTCGTTCACCAATTCCACCTGCATCATTTCCTGGAAGCGGCCGGTTTCGCAGCGCAGGCCGGTGGATCGGATTCGTTCGACAAAAAATTCACACAGACGTCGGGCCTGTTCTGGCGGGGCCGCTGCGTCGAACGATGGGCGCTTTCCGCGCCGTACGTCTCCGTACAGGGTGAATTGCGAAACCGCAAGCACGCTGCCGCCCACGTCCTGCACGCCACGGTTCATCTTTCCGCTTTCGTCGTCAAAAATCCGCAGGCCGGCGATCTTTTCGGCCAAATACGTTGCATCGGCTTCGCTGTCTTCGTGTCCTACGCCCAGCAGCACCAGCAATCCCAGGCCGATCTCACCGCTGGTCGAATTGTTCACGGTAACCTTGGCGCGGCTGACGCGTTGGACAACGGCACGCATGCGATTGTCGGGCTTGACCGATCACCTCGACCGACCATCATAACCCTTCCAACGTTTGACCCCGGCGACGGCCAGCCTTTAGGATTCAAGAGTGCAATCCCAAGTCAGCCGAGGCTTCGCCGGAAATGGCGCAGCCCTTCCTTTACACTAATTCAACGGGACAATTACACTAAATACTCGCCTTTTTTCGTATCGCGGTACGTAAGAAGCACGTAAGAAGTGACCGAGTCGTGTGGGGCCAAGGCTCAACTGCGAAATCAGATTGGCAGAAACATGAAGAACCAGGGCCTCTGCGATTTTGTAGCTGAAGCCCGGAATTCAAATCTAAACGAGTTAAAACGAGGAGAACCATGGCAGCCGTAGACGAGAAGGTAAAGCAGATTATCGTGGAGCAGTTGGGAGTGGATGAAGGCGAAGTCACCTCGAGCGCGTCGTTCGTAGACGACCTGGGTGCCGACTCGCTCGACACCGTGGAACTGGTTATGGCCTTCGAAGAAGCCTTCGACATCGAGATCCCCGACGAGGACGCCGAAAAAATCCGCACCGTGCAGGACGCGGTCGACTACATCGGCAAGCACGCGAAAGCGGGGAAATAGATTTGGGACGCAGGGTCGTAGTCACAGGCCTCGGCTTGATCTGCGGCGTGGGCAATTCCACCGACGTGGTATGGAAAGCCGTGCTTGCCGGCAAGAGCGGTGTGGCTCGCATCACCAGCTTCGACCCCACTGCTTTTGCCTGCCAGATTGCCGCCGAGGTCAAGAACTTCGACCCGCTGAATTTCATCGAAAAAAAAGAAGTTAAGAAAATGGGGCGCTTCATTCACGTGGCCATCGCCGCCGCCGATGAAGCGCTGAAAATGTCGGAGCTGAAGATTACGCCCGAGAATGACGAGCGCGTTGGGGTTCACATCGGGTCGGGGATCGGAGGATTCGACATCATCGAACGCGAACACAATGCGCTGGCCGCAGGCGGCCCACGCAAGATTTCTCCCTTCTTCATTCCGGCGGCCATCATTAATCTTGCCGCCGGGCAAGTTTCAATGCGTTGTGGCGCCAAGGGACCGAACGAGGCGACGGCGAC
>JBEKRY010000318.1:0-2842 GCA_049517555.1 Candidatus Sulfotelmatobacter sp.
AGGCTATTTCTCAGGCGGCGGGTAGCGCAGCCGCCTCAAAACCCAGAGAAATACGGATCACCGATGCGCCGATTCCGATGCGCATCCTGGTGCAGAGTCCCGCCGAGACTGACACTGAGTTACAGATCATCTGCCTGTTTCGGTCGGATCCGTCGAACACACTGCACGGTTCGCTGGTGGAGGCGAACCAAAAGCTGAAAGGGTTGCTCGATCGCATTCGGAAGCCTGCGTTGTTTCGCGGCGACCTCGGAGAGACCCTGTTGATTGATCCGCCCAGCGGCAGCCTGGCGGCGAAGCGGTTGCTGATTATTGGCCTCGGCGACTCTGAGACTTTTACGCCCGAAAGAATGGAACTGGTGGGCGCGATCGCCTATCGGGAGGCCAGTCGGCTGGGCGTGGCGCGTCCGTTTTTTGCGCCGACGGTGATCGACGGGGGCGTGGCGGGGTTCGCTGCCGGGCAGGTGGCGGAGCAGGTCATCCGCGGCTTCTTGCGCGCGGCGCGTACGGAGAAAGTTGTGCAAGAGGGCGGAGCTTCGCGGGGGCCGATCATTCAGGAGCTTACGTTTTTGGCGGGACCGCAACATGCCGCTGATGCGCAGAAGGGAATCGAGAACGCGATTGCG
The DNA here is from genome assembly GCA_049517555.1 of Candidatus Sulfotelmatobacter sp. GTDB lineage: Bacteria > Acidobacteriota > Terriglobia > Terriglobales > Acidobacteriaceae > Sulfotelmatobacter. Next base: position 624 of record JBEKRY010000318.1, read on the forward strand.
GATGCGGGTAAGTAGGGCGGAGTTTCGTGCGGCCCTCTGCGAGAGCAGGTTCCTCGATCACTCTCGCCGGTTTCACCGGCTGCGCGTGCCTCGGAATGACAAGGTTTATGCAGGGCTAGGGATGGAGCGTGGAGTTGAGTTGATTGAGCAACTTGGTGTTGTTGGCGAGGGCGCGCTGGAGGATTTCGGCTTGCTGTTTGGCGACTGACCAGTTTTGGGCTTCGGCGGCTTCGGTTAGGCCGGGCAGTTCCAGGTGAGCGTAGGTGAACCGTGCGCCGTAGAGGATGTGTTTGAACCAAGGGCGGCCGGGGATGCCATCGGGGTTGAGCCAGTTGCGCTCGACTTGCATCATGCCGTGGTTGAGGGTGAGGGCGAGTTGGGGATCGATTGGGCCGGAGGCTAGTTTCCGGGTCAGGGAGTCGTTCAGTTTTTTTCCGGCGGATTCGAAGTTGTCGATGGCTTTTTGAACGTCGTTGAGGTCCAGAGGTTTGGAAGCGGTCCCGGAGGCGGCGCAGGTGGCGCAGGCTTTCGTAGGGTCCTTCGCGCCGGCTTCGCCGCCGCTCAGGATGACAGGGTTATTCTTGGCGAGGTCGTTTACGAACTGGCGGATGTTGCTCGCGTAAGCGGCGAAATCGAAGGGGAGCAGGTCGGCGTTGGCGAGGCGCAACGCGGTCACGCCCCAGAGTTCCGACATCAGAGTGTGGTAGTGGTAGCCGGGGTCGCCGAAGTGGTTCATCCAGTAGAAATCGTCGTAGCCGGAGTGGTAGACGCCGTAGTCGCCGTCGAACTGCAGGCCGATGACGGGCACGCCGACGAAATTTAGAAAGACGGTGTGATCACTGCCGCTGCCGATGCGGGTGTCGGCGAGAGTTCCGTCGTTCACGCCAGAGTCGTTCATCTGGCCGGATTGATGGCCTGCTTCTTTTTCGCGCGCAGCGGTTTCTTTCCATGCGTCGTACAGACTTTTGCCTGCCGGATCCTGCAAGGTGTGCGTGGCCTCCACCAGCATGGGAGCTAGCGAGGCGACGGCCTGGCCGTGGAAGTTCGGGCCGCTCGTCGCTTCGTCGACGTTGATGTAGGCGACGGCTTTGGCGCGGAGTTCGTCGGCGAACTGCTCTCCCCATTCGGTGGAACCGGTGAGGCCGACTTCTTCGCCGTCCCAACTGCAGATGACGAGCGTGCGGCGGGGGCGCATGCCTTGTTTCTTTAGTTCGCCGAGGCCGCTGGTGAGTTCCATCATGCTCGCGGTGCCGCTGGAGGGATCGACGCCGCCGAAGGCCCAGGCGTCGCGGTGGTTGCCGAGAACGACCCATTCGTCCGGGAGTTCGGCGCCGCGGATGCGGCCTTCGACTACGTAGTAGGGTTGGGTGCCGTTGTCCATTTCGATTTTGAGATGGACTTTTTCTTTTTCACCGCCAAAGCGATAGGGAAAACCGAGGCCACCCTGCCATGATTCTGGGGCGACGGGGCCGTCCATGTTTTCAAGCAGGGGCTTGGCGTCGTGCCAGGAGAGTGGCAGGGCCATGATTTTCGGCGCCGATATTGCCTGCTCAATGGGAATTCGCTTTGCGCCGGGGACTGAGGCCCAGCCGGGAGTTTGCGGGTCGCCGGGGACCATGAAGTCGTAGGTGATGGCGCCGCGCTGGATTTTATATTCGGAGCCCCAGGGGCCGTCGGGATCGACTTTGCCTTTTTTGTAGCCGTCTTCGGCGGGATCGCTGTAGATCAGGATCGCGGCTGCACCTTCGCGTTGCGCGGTGAGCGCTTTGAATCCGCGATAACGACGGGCGCGGTGACTTCGCCGGAGATCGACATGCCGAGCCAGGCGCCGGAGATCGCGGGATTATTCGAGTCATCGTCGCCGGGGAGCGGAGTCTCGCGGAGGATGGCTTTGTAGTTTGTCGGGGCAATCATTTCCAGCGAGGCGGATTTTGGATTTGTGCCGTAGACATCGTAGCGGCGGATGATTACGTCTTCGAGGCCTTGCTTATTCCATTCGTCGCGAATGTATTCGGCGAGTTCGTTGTTGCGCTTTGATCCGGCGACGTGGGGTTCCTGGGTGAAGATGCGGTGCTGGCGGCGTTCTTCGTCGGGAGCGGGGATGGATTTGAATTTCTCTTCTACGGTGGTTTCGCGGGCGGCGTGGGCGGCGGTGAAGCCTAGGATTTGAGCTTGGGCGGCGCGGCCAGGAAGTAAGAGAAGTACGATTGAAGCAAGGC
>JBEKRY010000319.1:0-3106 GCA_049517555.1 Candidatus Sulfotelmatobacter sp.
TTCACCATAATGCCCGCAAATCGATCCTCTTTGTCATCCACTCCAGCCAACTGAACGACCTGGTTCGCCCCATACTGATCAAACGATAAGCTTCCCCCGGAATCGACGACCTCGCCCTTCGAATTCCGGCGACCTCCAAAAATCAGGCCGCCGTTTTCCGAGCCCTCGTCGTTGTAAAAAAGCATCCCCGCTTGTGGACGGTCAACCGGCGGCTTCTCATGGCCGCGCACGATGACGCCCGGCAACTTAGCATGATCCGAGATCACCATACGCAACGTGCCATCAGGTTCTATCACGTTGATCCGGTGCACCGTGATCTCGTCAAAATCGTTGGCTTTCGGCGCTGCGGCTCCACTCAACAACATCACGCTCAGAACGCAGGTCAAAAACGCTGCATAGATCAGCAGAAGCCGTTGCCCGAGTACAGCCATGGTCCCTCCTAACGAAATCCTCAGTGCCGGGCATGGCGTAGCGTCCGGCCCACAGCAACCGCCTACATTACCACGCCCCGCCGTTGTATGATTCGATGCAACGTGCCCATCACTGAAATCACGCCTGGATCAAGGGAATGCCGCGCCGCCTGCACTTCGGCATTAGCCAACCTGCGTCCCGGCGAACCGATCTCGCGTGAGGTCGCTGTGCAACTGATCCGCTGCCCCGAAGAAGATCTGCCCACACTCCTCGCCGCTGCTCGCGACGCCCGTGCCGCCAAAAAGCGCTTCAAGCCCGGGATTATCACATATTCGCGCAAGGTGTTCCTGCCGCTCACCAACCTCTGCCGCGACTATTGCGGATACTGCATCTTCCGCCGCGATCCCGGCGACCCCGGCGCGCACACCATGACTCCGGAAGAAGTTCTCTCGGTCGCCCGCGCCGGCGAAAAACTAGGATGCACCGAAGCCCTCTTCAGCCTCGGCGACAAGCCCGAACTCCTTTTCCCCGAGATGCGCGAAACGCTTAGCCACCTCGGCTACAAATCCACCCTGCATTATCTCGAAGCCATGTGCGAACTGGTGCTGCGCGAGACCAGCCTGCTCCCGCATCCCAATCCCGGCCTGCTCAGCGCCGAATGGATCGCCCGCCTGGCTGCGGTCTCGCCCAGCATGGGCCTGATGCTCGAAACCACGAACTCCGCTCTGCTGGCCCCCGGCGCGGCCCACGACAACGCGCCCGACAAAGTCCCAGCCAAACGACTGCGCACCATCGCGGATGCCGGCAAGCAGAATGTTCCTTTCACGACCGGCCTGCTCATCGGAATCGGCGAATCTCTCGAAGACCGCGTCGACACGCTGATCGCCATCCGCGACATGAATGACCGCTATGGCCACATCCAGGAAGTAATCGTGCAAAACTTCCGCGTCAAGCCGGCGATCCCCATGGCCCGCTGCCCCGAGCCCACGCGCGGCGAGATGCTCCGCGCCGTTGCCGTAGCTCGCTTGTTACTCCCGAACGTCAACATTCAAGCTCCGCCCAATCTCTCCGCGCCATACTATGATGACTTAGCCGACGCCGGCATCAACGATTGGGGAGGAATTTCGCCGCTGACGCCCGACTTCATCAATCCGGAAAAACCCTGGCCGCATCTCGAGCAACTGCGTCTGCGCACTGAAGCCAAGGGGTTCGCCTTGCGCCAACGCCTGCCGGTGTATCCCGAATTTCTTCCCGCTGTGACCGCCAAGCCTGGCCTCTTGTCAGAAAAATTGCGATGATGGAGAGGAAGAGATGATCTGCGTCCTCAGCGGCGGCACCGGAGGCGCCAAATTCGTCGACGGCCTCCGTCAGGTCATGCCCGCCGAAGACATCACCATTGTCGTCAACACCGGCGACGACCTGCTCTGGTGGGGCCTCTACGTTTCGCCCGACATCGACTCCATCACCTACGTGCTCTCCGGCATGCTCAGCCGCGAGCGCGGATGGGGCGTGAAAGGTGACACTTTCCTCTGCCTGCAGGCCATGGGACAACTCGGCGAGCCCACGTGGTTTCACACCGGCGACCGCGACCTGGCCATGCATCTGCTGCGCTCACGCCTGCTCGCCGAAGGCAAAACACTCTCCGACGCCACCGCGGTCATTTCCGAAAAACTCGGCGTGAAAGCGCGCGTTCTCCCCATGAGCGACATGCGCATCGAAACCCGCATCGATACGCCCGCCGGCGAGTTGAGCTTTGAAGAATATTTCGTGCAGCGCTGGTATCAGGACCCTGTGAACTCCGTCCGCTTCGCCGGAGCCTCCGACGCGGAGCCCGCGCCCGGCGTCGTCGAAGCCATCGTTTCCGCCGACGCAATCCTCATCGCCCCCAGCAATCCCATCACCAGCATCGGACCGATCCTGGCTGTGCCCGGCATTCGTGAAGCTCTGCTGCAGGCCCGCGGAAAAATTGCCGCCATCAGCCCCATCGTGGGCAATGCCCCGGTCGCCGGTCCGGCCGGAATTCTCATGCAGGCGCAAGGATTCCCCTGCTCCATCGCCGGCGTCGCCCAGGCGTACGAAGATTTTCTCGACATCCTGATCTGCGACACACGCGACGCCCGGGCCGCCGACGCTCTCCGCAAGAACGGCATGCGCGTGCAGTGTCTGCAAACCATCATGCGCAGCGCTGCAGACAAAGCCGCCCTTGCCCGCGAAGTGCTCTCGTTCGTTTCCACTCTCCCACTGTCGAATCAGCCCGTGCATCACGGCGCCGCCGCGCGGCGTTTGGACCCGCAGTCGTGACCTGCATTCCAGTAATTCTGGTTCCCGTCAAGAACACGTCTTCGGCAAAGCAGCGCCTGGCCGCCATTCTCGACCAACCATCTCGCACCGCCCTGGCGCAGGCCATGTTGCACGACGTACTTACAACTCTGTACAACTGGCCCGCTCGACGAGAAAAGAATTCTCCGGCGGTCGCCGTCGTCACCAGCGACCCCTATGCCGTAAAACTGGCCGCCGAATATGATTTCGAAGTAATCCCCGACCCCGAGAATCCCGGAGAAACCGGAGCCATCGAACTCGCCACGCGCATCTGCGTGGAGCGCGGCGCTAACAGCACGCTAGTGATCCCGGCCGACATCCCCCTCATTCAAGCCGGCGAGCTAGACGAAATCTTGCAACACGCGCCCGCCGAAGG
>JBEKRY010000320.1:0-2629 GCA_049517555.1 Candidatus Sulfotelmatobacter sp.
ATCAGCGGCTTCCGTATCTTACCCGGCACCGCACCCATGGAGCTAGCTCGTCCAAGGGCCTCCCCTTGAACGAGCCAGCATGGGTGCGTGGCCTCGGTTTCCACAGTGTGGGTACCTGAGCCTAACCGAGCAGCGTGACCGTTCCGCCCGCCGCCTCGATCTTCTGCCGGGCCGACGCGGAGACGGCGTGGGCGCTCACCCGCAGCGCCACTGACAGGTCGCCGTCACCGAGCACCTTGACGAGCTCGCCGCGACGCACCGCGCCGCCAGCCACCAGGGACTCCGGCGTGACTTCGCTGCCCGCCGGGAAAAGCTCGGCCAGCCGCCCGATGTTGACGACCTGGTATTCGGTCTTGAACAGTGCGTTCGAGAACCCCTTGAGCTTCGGCAGTCGCCGCTGCAGCGGCATCTGACCGCCCTCGAAGCCGACCGGCACCTGGTAACGGGCCTTGGTGCCCTTGGTACCACGGCCGGCCGTCTTGCCCTTGGAGCCCTCGCCTCGGCCGAGCCGCTGCTTCGCCTTGTGGGCACCGGGGGCCGGCCGCAGGTCATGCAGCTTCAGCATGGCTAGTCCACTTCCTCTACCACGATCAGGTGGCGGACCCTGTGGATCATGCCCCGGAACTCGGGGCGATCCGGCTTGACCACCGACTGGCCGATCTTGTGCAGGCCCAGCGAACGCAACGTACCGCGCTGCGTGCTGTTCCCGCCGATCTTCGACTTGACCTGGGTCACCTTGAGCTGTGTCATCGTAGACCCCCTCGTCACGCGCTAGCCGCGGCGGCGCGCTGCGCCGCGAGCATCGCCTTCGGCGCCACGTCCTCGATCGGCAGGCCGCGCTTGGCCGCGATCTCCTCCGGACGGCTCAGCGCCTTCAGCGCGGTCACGGTCGCGTGCACCACGTTGATCGGGTTGGACGAGCCGAGCGAACGGGACAGCACGTCGCTGATCCCAGCGCACTCGAGCACGGCGCGAACCGGGCCGCCGGCGATGACGCCGGTACCCGGGCTGGCCGGCTTGAGCAGCACCACGCCGGCCGCGGCCTCACCCTGCACCGTGTGCGGGATCGTGCCGACGATGCGCGGCACCCGGAAGAAGTGCTTCTTGGCCTCTTCGACGCCCTTGGCGATCGCCGCGGGCACCTCCTTGGCCTTTCCGTAGCCGACACCGACCATGCCGTTGCCGTCCCCCACCACGACAAGCGCGGTGAAGCTGAACCTACGACCACCCTTGACCACCTTGGCCACGCGGTTGATCGTGACCACGCGCTCCAGGTAGACCGTCTGCTTCTCGGCTTGGCCACCGCGCCGGTCGTCACGGCGCTCGCGCCGCTCACCACCGCCGCCCTGGCCTCCGCGCCGCGGAGCTCCTGGCATTAGCTGTTCCTCCTAGTTACAGACTCGCCCGGCGTCACAGCGTCAGCCCGGCTTCCCGCGCGCTGTCCGCGAGGGCGGCCACGCGTCCGTGGTACTGGTAGCCGCCGCGGTCGAAGACCACGGCGTTGATGCCGGCGTCGCGCGCCCGCTCGGCGATCAGCGCGCCGACAAGCTTGGCCTTCGCCGTCTTGTCGCCGTCAGCGGACCTGACCGCCTCGTCCATGGTGGACGCGGACGCGAGCGTGCGGCCGACGCTGTCGTCGACGATCTGCACGACGATGTGCCGCGCGGACCGGTTGACGACCAGACGCGGCCTCGCCGTCGAGCCGACCACCTTCTTGCGCACGCGCAGGTGACGACGGACGCGGGCGCGCGTCTTGGCCGCGGTGCGCGGCCCGACACGCCCGGTGGCGTACTCGATCGATGACCTCTTGGCCTGGGTACCAGCCATGACTACTTACCAGCCTTCCCGACCTTGCGGCGGATGACTTCACCCTGGTACCGCACGCCCTTGGCCTTGTACGGGTCAGGCTTGCGGAGCTTGCGGATCCGCGCCGCAGTCTCGCCCACCAGCTGCTTGTCGATGCCCTCGACCACGAACCTGGTCGGCGCCTCAACGCGGAAGGTGATGCCCTCAGGGGGCGTGACAACCACCGGGTGGCTGAAGCCGAGCGAGAACTCGAGGTCCTTGCCCTTGGCGGCGACGCGGTAGCCGACGCCGACGATCTCCAGGGTCTTGCTGTAGCCCTGGGTGACACCGGTCACCATGTTGGCGATGAGCGTGCGGGAAAGGCCGTGCAGGGCACGGACCTTGCCCTCGTCGTTCGGCCGGGTGACGTTCAGGACACCGTCCTGGCGCTCCACGACGATCGGCTCGGCGACGACGTGGCTGAGGGCGCCCTTAGGCCCCTTAACGCTGACCGCCTGGCCGTCGATGGCAATGTCCACTCCGCTGGGGATGGGAATGGGGAGACGTCCGATACGTGACATTTTGCTGTTCTCCCTTCCCGCTACCAGACGTAGGCGAGGACTTCGCCGCCCACGCCGCTCCGCTTGGCCTGCCGGTCGGTCATCAGGCCGCTAGACGTCGAGATGATCGCGACGCCGAGCCCGCCGAGCACCCGGGGCAGGTTGTCCTTCTTCGCGTACACGCGCAGGCCGGGCTTGGAGACCCGCTTGATGCCCGCGATCGAGCGCTCCCTGGCGTTGCCGAACTTCAGCGTGACCACGAGGTTCTTGCCGACTTCGGCGTC